>NZ_AP024814.1:1200000-1539826 GCF_019703305.1 Helicobacter sp. NHP19-003
ACCCAAATGACCCCACAAAAAGCATAGAGGGCTACCCCGCCCCTGTGAGGGGGTATTTTATCTTGCGTAAATGAAAGGAAAAACATGGAAACGCCGATTGAAGAGGGCTTGCTGGTTTGTTCTAAATTAGACCAAACCCTTTGTGCCGATTTGGTGTCCTTTGGGAACAATAAAGCCACCGTGTGCTTCACGCCCAAAGAGTTCATGCTCTGCGAGGAAGATGTGGTGCATGCGGGCTTCATTGTGGGCGCGGCGAGTTTTGCGGCTTTGTGCGCACTCAATAAAAAGAACAGCCTGATTTCTTCCATGAAATTAGGCTTGCTTGCCCCCATTGAGCTAAAGCAGGAAGTCTACTTTAATGCAGTGGTGGCGCACGCCAGCTCTAAGAAGTGTGCCGTACATGTGGAGGGGGAATTTATGGAGATCAAAGTCTTTGAGGGGGATTTTGAGATTTTGGTCTTTGAGAAACGTCCCTTCAAGTTCAATTTTAAGGAAGATCAGTGATTGTTGCCTTGGTGGTGGATAGTTTTGAGGACAAGAGCAATGGGACTTCTATGACCTGTTACCGCTTTTATCAGGCCCTAAAAGCAAGGGGGCATGAAGTACGGGTGGTCGCGCCTTTTGTGCAAGGGGAGGGCTTTTACGGCTTGCAAGAGCGCTACATCCCCTTAGTTACTGAGATTTCGCACAAACAGCGCATGATTTTTGGCAAGCCCGATAAAGAGATTTTAGCCCAAGCCTTTGAGGGCGCGGATATTGTGCATGTCTTCTTGCCCTTTAAATTAGAAAAAGTCGCCGTTGAGGTGGCAAGAAGCTTAAAAATCCCCTTTGTGGGGGCGTTTCATTTACAGCCCGAACACATCACTTACAATATAAAACTCCAAAACTTATGTTGGCTCAACCGCTTCATCTTTTGGTGGTTTAAACAAAACTATTACAAGCACATACACCACATCCACTGCCCATCCCCTTTAATTAAAGCCGAGCTGGAAAAGCATGGCTATGGGGGCAAAAAGTATGTCATCTCTAACGGCTTTGACCCTCTTTATGCCAAACGCCCCAAAAACACCAAGACAGATGACCTTTACCACATCATCATGATCGGGCGTTACTCCAATGAGAAAAACCAACAAGTGCTGATAGAGGCGGCGCGTTTAAGCCGCTATGCCGCACAAATCAAACTCCACTTAAAGGGCATTGGTCCTAATTTAGCCAAACTGCAAAAATGCGCTCAAGGGCTCGCCCACCCTGTGGACTTTGGCTTTTTAGAGCCCAAGGACTTATTGGCCCTGCTGTATCAATGCGATTTATACATCCACACCGCCGATGTGGAGGGCGAGGCGATCGCCTGCTTGGAGGCCATGAGTTGCGGGATTGTGCCCATCATTTCAGATAGCAAAATCAGCGCAACAAACCAATTTGCTTTAGACGAACGCTCTTTATTTAAATCTAACGATCCCAAAGACCTCGCCCAAAAGATTGACTACTGGCTCGAACACCCCGAGGAGCGCACCAAGATCGAAAGTGCCTACGCCACAAGTGCCCAAAACTACACTTTAGACAGCTCCATTAAACAAGCCATCGCCATGTATGAAGAGGTGATCAGAGATTTTAAGGGGATTTACGCCTAAGATGATGCCCTTTAAACGCTTGTTTGCCAACTTTGGCTAAGATGGCCCTTTTAATCCGCCATAAAGGGATTCATGCGCCTTATTTGTGTCTTAGACATTGAGAGTGTACCTAATTTGGCTTTGATCGCCAAACATTGTCCCGAGTGCGTGGGCGATGGCCCCTTGCAAACTTGTGAAAACTTCTTCAAGTGGTGTGAGGATAGATATAAAAGCCCCTTTGCGCCCTTGTTTTATCACCAAATTGTCAGCATCGCGAGCGTGCTAGCCGAGCCTAGTGGGGCTTTCAAACGCGTGGGCAATTTTGGCAGGGGGCTGGGTGATGAAAGAACCCTTGTGGCGGATTTTTTAGCGTTTTTCAACAAACACCACCCCCAACTTGTAACCTTCAATGGGCGCATGTTTGACCTGCCCTTGTTGCTGTTAAAGGCTCTGGCGCATAACCTAAACGCCCACGCTTTTTACGCCCAAGAGAGCAAATGGGAGAACTACCGCTACCGCTACAGCGAAGAGTACCACACCGACCTGCTCGACAGCCTCACGCATTTTAGCCCGGCTAGGGGGCTTAATTTAGATGGGGTTTGTGCCATGTGCGGGCTACCCGGTAAATTTGATGTGAGCGGGGATCAAGTCTATCAACTTTTCTATCAAGACCCGCCCCAGCTCGAGCGCATCAACAGCTATTGCCAAAGCGATGTGCTCAACACCTATTGGCTTTACTTAAAATACCTTGTAACGCAGGGCAGGCTTAGCGAAGAGAACTACCTAAGCACCCTGCACGCTTTTAAGGGCAACCTGCCCCAAGAACAGCCCTATGCCTCCGTTTTCGCCACAGCTCTTGAAGCTGAATTAACCCAAGAAATCCAAAAGGAAGACCATGTTTAAAACCCTACTTGCCTTAAGCCTTGCAAGCGTGCTTGGTGCTTCTAGTTTGCAATTTAAAATCACTTACAAACCCCGTGGGGGCAAGTTGATCGGCAATATGCTCGATCGCACGATCCTAACGATCATCTCGCTCAACGAGGAAAAGGTGTTGATCAAAAAGGTGATCCCCAATCGGGGCGATTCGTGCAGCATCGTGCGTAAAGTGGGGGATGACTTCAAAGAAAAGTTTGAAAAAGGCCCCCTCTTCAACCACACCCTCAAATACGGCCAAAAAATCGCCTACCGCCTCAAATGCGACCCCTCCCAAGTGCTGGAAGTACAGGTCGTGACCGACAAGGGCACTTACGACAAAAAGTTTATGAAGTAACCCAAAAACGCGGCGCGCTCTAAGCGCGGCGCAAAGGAAACGCTACGCGCAAAGGAAACGCTACGCGCAAAGGAAACGCTACGCGTTTCCTCTAAAAAAAACAAGAGGAACACGCCACATGGTGGTGCGCTTAAAAACGCCAAACTGACAAAATCCCCCAAACCCCTCAATGAAAGTTAGGGGTTGCCCCAAAGGGCAAAAGGCAAGTGCACAACCTAGAAGTTGTAAACATAGTTGATGAACACCGAAACATTGCGCTTGTAGGTGATGGCCTCGCTGTAGCCACCAGCATTGCCCTTGAAGTAATAATTCGTGGCTAAAGGAATGCGTAAGCCCACCTCAAACCCGTGGTGTTTGCTCACATTGGTTCTAAAGCCAATGTTTAAGGGGATTTGGAAGTAAGTGGTGTTCATGTGCGCGCTGCCCCCCGCATTGTCCATGGCGTGCATCATCGCTATGGTTTGGCTCGCCCCCTTAGCCAACCAAGTCGAGCCGGTGAACATGAGCCCTGCAAAAAACCCTGTGGTGTATTTGCCATCTTTGCTCTCATAGAAGTTATACAGAGCATCTACCCCCGCCCCATAGACAAAGTTGTCCACCGCTTGCGAGTCGTTCATGTAAAAAGTCCCGTGTTGGTAACTGAATGTCCCATAGTAGCGCAACCCCCAGCGTTTTTTCTTGCCAAAGAATTGCTTATACCCGATTTGTGCATCCACCCCATACATGTTGCCGTTTTCGCTGCTGTATTGGGTTTGTTGAGGTTTGAGGATTCCCCCTTGTGTGCCCACCAACACGGCGTTGTCTTTGGTGTAGATGTTGAGCTTTGTCTGTGTTGCTCTAAGGTAGGCCAAGAGGTTGCTCAGTTGTCCTAAAGTCTTGCCCGCTTGTTCTCTTTGTGCACTATCTAAGGGCGTGTTGACAGAAGTGGGTTTAAGCACAGCGGGCATGACAAGCCCCACACGGCGCACCGCAGCAGCAACACTGCCCGCCGCCCCATCGCCGGCATTGATTTGGGGGGTTTGCCCCCCGTCATTGTTGCCGAGCGTGTCTGCACTTTCAGGGACGATAAGTTGCCCTAAAATGCTGCTTTGTAAATTCTCCACCGCTTGGATCAAATCGTTGAGGCTGGTGTTGATGGCGGTAATGTCCATCGTTGTGCCCGAAATGAGGTTGTAAAAGTTATTGAAACTTTGGGTGAAATTGGAGCTGATGAAGCTGTTATCTGCCATTTGGGTGCTGAAGTAGCTTTGTGCCCCTGAGACAAGCCCGCTGATGGCTTGGGGCAGGCTCATGTTATCTGTGTCGGTTACCAGGGCACTTTTGGGTGTTTTTGGTCACCAACGCCTCATACTTGGTGTACTCGCTCTTGGCGTTTTGTAGATTGCCCACGCCACTGACTAGCTGTTGGAGTGCGTTTTGTGCGGCCTGTGCCTGCCCGGCGGGGGTGTTGGGCGTTGGGGTGGGCGTGTTGTTGGGCGTTGGGACAATGCCACTGATCACTTGTTGTGCTTCCTGCTCTTGGGAGACATTGTTCTTAGCCGCATTTAGGGTTTGTTGTGCTTGATTGACATTATTTTGAGCACTGGTTACATTCCCCTTTGCCGTGTTCAAAGCTTCTGTAGCTTCGTTTAATGCGTTTTGGGCTTCTTCTTGATTGCTTGTGGCGGTGTCAAGGGCAGTTTTTGTTTCCTCTGCTTTTGTTTTGGCTTGGTTTAATGCCTCTTGTAACTCAGCCTGTTTATCTGGTTCTGTATTGTTATCTAGGGCTTCTTGGGCGGCGTTTACAGCCTCTTGTGCCTTAGTGTTGGCTGTTGTGGCTTCTTGCAACTTAGTGTTGGCTGCCTCAAGAGCACTTTGTTTTGCGTTCACCGTGTTTTGTGCTTCTGCTTGTTTTGCTTGTGCCTCTGTAAGGGCTTGCTTGAGCGCTTCTAGATTTTGTTGTGCCGCCTCGTTCTCTTTCTTTTGGGCATTTCCTAGATTTTCTATGTCTGTTTGTTCTTGTTTGGAGTCAGTGTCCGCTTGATCTGCCTGTGCCTCAGCCTGGTCTTCTGAATCTCCATCTTGGCTGTCTTGGTCTAGGCTTTGGTCTACCTCTTGTGTTTTATCGACATCCTGTGCCACCTTTGCTTGGTCTTTAGCGACATCGGTTTGGTCTTGGCTTGCGTCTTGTGTGTCGGGTTGGCTTTCTCCTGCTAGGGCGGTGGGCATCACTTGTACTTGGGTGTTCTTTGGGGCTTTTTCCTCTAATGCTTGCAGAGAGGGAGCAAAGAGAGTCCCCGCTAGAGCTAAACTTAAAGAAACTTTAGAATAAGGGCGGATTTGTTTTTGAGAGTGTTTCATGGGTGTCTCCTATTGTGGATTACCATTGGGTTGGGTTTGCCCGGGGAGGGGCACGGGTTTGGCATTTGCGGGGTCAAAGACATTTTGCTGGCTGTTGGTATCTTGTGTCTGTGTGCTCTTGGTGGCCTTAGTCATGTTCGAGTATTGAAACCCCACTTCTCCGTAAGCTCCGCTGTTTTCCGCAAAGAGGGCAGACACGCTTAAAAGACTGAGGGCACAAACAAAAGGGGTTGAACGCATAAGTTCTCCTTACATCAAAAAATTGGAACAAAGTCAGAGGATTAAGTGGAGATGTGTGCAGATAGGGGGGATTGCGCGGGCCTTGTGCCCGCTAGAAATCCCCCTTAAACCCAAGGGATAAACCCAAGGGATAAACCCAAGGGATAAACCCAAGGGATAAACCCAAGGGATAAACCCAAGGGATAAACCCAAGGGATAAACCCAAGGGATCGCGGAAAATCCCTCAAGGCTCTAAAATTGTCAATCAATACCTTAGCATAAAAATGAAAAACCACACAACCCCCACAGCCACAATGATGAGGAGAACAGGTCATCTGTGTAAAATCGTGCCATCTCTGTTGCACCGCCTCCACTTTGGCGACAAACAAGCTCGCATAATTTGTTAAAAAAAGTTCTAAAGCTAGGGGGTTTAGGGCGCAAGTGGTAAATTTCGAATCATTTTTGAAACATTCTAAAGATCTGTCCAAACAAGCCCAAAGGCACTTTTTGCATCGCCTTGCCACATTTGGGGCAAGTGCTAGACACTGCCATTAAATCCGCTGGGCTCAACACATCGCTTTTCAACGCCACAATCTTAGAATACCCACAAGGGCATTTGAGTTTATAAGGTCTAGGGGCCACCATGGCGCACTCCATAAATTAGAAGTGGACTCACTCTAGCACAAGGAAAACAAACAAGGGACAAATGAAAGCAACGCTCGCTTGAAAACCCTCAAGACTTTCTAAATTTGACACGCTTTTTAGCCCACTTTAGTTTTAAACGCAAGGGTTAGAAACAGCAAGATAAATCAATTCTTATCGCATGATTCTTCCCCTAAGAGCCCGAAGTTTTGCCAAAATGGGCATCGCCTTTAGTGGGAACGAGCGCAAAACGCTCGCCCGCCAGATTAAACGCCTGCAGACATGACGGCTCTGCATAGCAACGCGCATGGTTGAAACAGGAATACAGCATGGCCGATGTTGCCAATCAGTCTGTAAATGACCCGCGTGAAAAGCTGCAAGCTTTGCTTGCCTTACAAAAACCAAGAGCGGGGCGGGGATGGAGGAATCAAGAACACCGCAGAAATTCTTGCTTTGCAGCATTTGACAACGATTCATGGGATTTGGGAGGTCTGTAAGAACACATTTAAGGCACAAAGCTAGGGTGCAAGGTTTACTTCAATCTTTTGCTCTGGAAAACGCCACGACAAGAACGCCATGCGTTCTCTCCTTTTTAAGCCACTTCAAGCTAGAATAAGCCAAAAACTCCCAAGGATTTTCATGAACTTCCCCCCCTTTGAGCACGCTTTAGAAAAGCATTATTATAAAATTTGGCAAAGTCGGGGTCATTTTGAAGTGGACGGCGACCATTCTAAACCCCCTTTTTCGATCATGATGCCCCCACCCAATGTTACGGGGCGCTTGCACATGGGGCACGCACTCACTTTAAGCTTGCAAGACATTTTAGTGCGCTTTAAGCGCATGGACGGCTATCGGGTTTTATACCAACCCGGGCTAGACCATGCTGGCATCGCCACGCAAAATGTCGTGGAAAAGCAACTTTTAGCCCAAGGGGTGAAAAAGGAGCAAATCGGCAGAGAGGCGTTTATCCAAAAAGTGTGGGAGTGGAAAGAGGCTTGCGGGGGGCAGATTTTAGAGCAAATGCAAGAGCTGGGAGTCTCTTGTGCATGGAGTCGCTTGCGCTTTAGCATGGATGCTGGCTTAGAAAAAGCGGTCAAGGTCGCCTTTAAAGCGTGGTTTGATCAAGGGCTCATCGTGCAAGACACCTACATGATCAATTGGTGTTGCAAGGACGGGGCACTAGCCGACATCGAGGTGGAGTATCAAGAGGAACTAGGCAAGCTGTATTATTTGCGCTACCCTTTGGAAAATGGGGGGGAGGTGGTGGTGGCGACCACCCGCCCAGAAACCTTCTTTGGCGATGTGGCGTTAATGGTGCACCCTGAAGACGCACGCTACCAGCATTTAATCGGGCAAAATGCCTTATTACCCTTGACACAACGCCCTATCCCCATCATCGCTGATAGCTATGTCGATCCTAGCTTTGGGAGTGGGTGCGTGAAGGTTACCCCAGCGCATGACCCTAACGACTATAGCGTGGGCCAAAGACATAACTTAACTCCCTTAGTGATTTTTGATGCACAAGGGGTTTTAAACGCCCATGCGGAGGACTTTGCGGGGTTAGACCGCCTAGAGGCACGCCCCAAAATCGTAGAGGCACTGCAAGAGGGGGGCTACATTCAAGAAGTGCAAGAGCACCCCCACCAAGTGGGCGTGTGCTACCGCTGTGCGAGCCCCATTGAACCCTATATCTCTAAACAATGGTTTGTCAAGCAAGAAGTGGCTACAGGCTCGATAGAAAAAATGGCGCAGGGGCTGGCGCAATTTTACCCCCCCCATTGGCGCAACAACTACAACGCATGGATGCAAGAATTGCGCCCGTGGTGTATCAGCCGGCAACTTTGGTGGGGGCATCGTATCCCCGTTTTCACCTGCACTCACAAACACCAATTCGTGCCCCTAGAAACCCCCACGCATTGCCCCACTTGCGGGGACACAAATCTAGAACAAGACCCCGATGTGCTCGACACTTGGTTTAGTTCAGGCCTGTGGGCGTTTAGCACGCTGGGCTTTGGGCAAGAGGGCTTTGAGGGCTTTGAGGGCGTGAAGTTTCACGCCGATGACTTAAAGGACTTTTACCCTAATAGTGTGCTGGTTACAGGCTTTGACATTCTGTTTTTTTGGGTGGCGCGCATGCTTTTGAGTGGGGAGAGTTTGCTAGGCAAGTTGCCCTTCAAGCACATTTACCTACACGCTTTGGTGCGTGATGAAAATGGCGAAAAGATGAGTAAATCTAAGGGCAATGTGATCGACCCCTTAGAGCTCATTAAAACCTATGGGAGCGACTCGGTGCGTTTTGCGCTGGCGATGTTGTGCGTGCAAGGGCGGGATTTATGCCTAAACCCTAAAGTGCTAGAGCAAGCCAAACACTTTAGCCACAAACTCTACAACGCCGCCCTTTTCTTAAGCACACAGACAGCGACAAAAGTTACGGAGTTTCAAACAAGTTTGGGGGCTTATGCCAAATCCCGCCTCAACGCCACGACCAAAGAAGTACGCCACGCCCTAGAGCTTTACCGCTTCAACGATGCGGCCACCACGATTTACCGCTTCTTTTGGGGGGAGTTTTGCGATTGGGTGCTGGAGTTTTCTAAGGCTTACAAGAACAGCCAAGAAGCCCCTTTAGTTTTTGGCGAACTTGCCTCTGTGTTTAAAGAGGGTCTAAGGCTTTTACACCCTTTCATGCCTTTTGTGAGTGAATATTTACACCAAAGCCTAAGCAAGAGCGCGCTAGAAAACAGCCCGTCTATCATGTTAAGTCCCTACCCCAAAGACACCACACAAAACGCAAAATTAGAGGCGCGTTTTAACCTGATGAAAGAGAGCATCACGGCTTTAAGGCGGCTTAAAATCTTGCTAAATGCGCCCATTGAGCGCGCCACCATTGAGAGCACCACTCCCCTAGAGACAGAGGATTTGCAATGCATCGCAAAACTCAGCAAAATCCCCACAATTTTAATTGCATCCAGCAAACCGCCTAAAGCCATCAGCGATCGCGGGGAGCTTGGCGTGGTGCATGTCGGCTTAGAGGGGGTAAATGTGGGCGGGCTTGTCCATCGTTTGAGGGGGCAATTAGAGAAGCTCAAAAAAGAGCAGGCAAAGTTGAATTTAGACAATCCGCAATTTTTGGCTAAAGCCCCCAAAGCTCTCCTAGAGAGCTTGCAAGAGCGCAATAAAACCCTATTAGAAAAACAAGCCCAAGTACAAAAAGAACTTTCTATGCTAGAAGGATAAACATGTTCGACACCCTAACCCAATCTTTTAAAAATGCTTTAGGCAAAATCCGCTTCCAAGACGATTTAAAAGCCCTTGAAAAAGCCCTAGATGAGCTCAAAAAGGCTTTGCTAAGAAACGATGTACATCACAAGGTTGCTAAAGAGTTGGTCAAAAACATAGAGAATAAGACAAAAGCCAAGGGCATTGGCAAACAGCAATTTTTAGACGCTTTGCAAGAGAGCTTATTAGAGATTTTGAGCGTGCCGGGGGCGGCTAGTGGCTTTGTCTATGCCCCCACCCCGCCCACGATTGTGTTGATGTGTGGCTTGCAGGGGGGGGGCAAGACCACGACTTGTGCCAAGTTGGCAAACTACCTAAAAACCCGTAATAAAAAGGTCTTGTTGGTGGCGTGCGATTTAGAGAGGTTAGCTGCTATCGAGCAATTACAAGTCTTGGGGGCGCAAATCGGGGTAGAAGTCTTCCACAAAGCGGGGAGCGTGTTAGACATTGCCAAAGGGGCACTAGAGCGGGCCAAAGAGGGGCAGTTTGATGTGGTGATCGTGGATAGTGCGGGGCGTTTGGCGATCGACAAGCCTTTAATGGACGAGCTTAAGGCCCTTAAAGACTTGCTAAAGCCCTTAGAAACCTTTTATGTGGCGGATGCTTTGAGCGGGCAGGACGGGGTGCGCTCCGCACAGACCTTCCACACCCAGATAGGCATTAGTGGCGTGGTTTTAAGCAAGTTTGACAGCGACAGCAAGGGGGGCGTGGCATTAGGCATCGCCCACCAATTACAAATCCCCTTGCGCTTCATCGGGCATGGCGAGAAAATCCCCGATTTGGATATTTTCGTGCCCGAGCGCATTGCTAACCGCTTGATGGGGGCGGGCGACATTGTGAGCTTGGTGGAGAAAACCAGCAGTGTGATCGACCCCAAAGAGGCCAAAAACATTTCCAAAAAGCTCAAAAAGGGGCAATTTGGCTTTAACGACTTTTTAGAACAATTAGAAAAGGTTAAAAAACTAGGCTCGATCAGCTCTTTGGTGTCGATGATCCCTGGGCTTAGTGGGGTGGCGGGGGCTCTTAAGGGCACGGACTTAGAAAACTCAGCGGAAATTAAAAGGATCAAGGCGATGGTTAATTCTATGACCGCCAAAGAGAGGGACAACCCTTCTTTACTCAATGGCAGCCGTAAAAAACGCATTGCTTTAGGTTCAGGGCTAGATGTCGCCGAGATCAATCGGATTTTAAAGCGATTCGATCAAGCCAGCCAGCTAGCCAAAAAACTGAGCTCTAAAGGAGGTGTGGCAAATTTACTCCAAATGTTGCAACAACACCAACCCCCCCAAAGGGGTTAGGAAAATAGGGGTATAGCCCCATTTGGAGTTAGCCCCTATTCGTTGATTAAAGCGGTGAGTTTATGCTCTAACTTTGCCATCGTTTGGAGTTGGTCCACGATTTCGTGTAAGAGGGGGATTAGGGGAGCTAAATGGGGGACTTGCAGGGCTTCCTTTAAAATGGCGTTGTAGCCTTCAAACAAACCTTCTAAGTAGTCAAACAGGGCGGAGTCCTTGCTGTAGTAGTCTTGCAAGACTTGGTAAAGAATGGTACTCTCTCCGAGCAAGTCGCGTTCTTGATTGGTTTCTATGGTGTGATCTTTGCGGCTTAGGGCGATGGTGTAGCTGAGTTGGTTGTTGAAGAGCGCGATGTCTTCACGCACATCCACTTGGTAAATC
Organism: Helicobacter sp. NHP19-003; assembly: GCF_019703305.1. NCBI lineage: Bacteria > Pseudomonadati > Campylobacterota > Epsilonproteobacteria > Campylobacterales > Helicobacteraceae > Helicobacter > Helicobacter gastrocanis. Next base: position 1,211,034 of record NZ_AP024814.1, read on the forward strand.
GCCATTTCACGCACAGCGTCATCAATCGCTTGTAAAGAATACTCTGCACAAAGCGGGGGCGCAAAAAGGGCGACAAACGCCAAAGACAAGCACAAACGCATACAAATCCTTTCACACGATTATACACCAAAACCCACGGGTTTATGTTATACTCAAACCTTACACGCCATGAAAAGAGGACGCTTGAAACCCACACGAACTTTGCTCTTCACCCCCGGGCCCACGCCCATTCACCCCGCCATCAGCAACACCCTAAGCCAACCCATTCCCCACCACCGCACGCCAGAATTTGAGGCGATCTTTGGTTACGCACGCCAACAGCTCAAAGACATGGTCGGGCTTGCTGAGGTTTTAACGCTTGTGAGCAGCGGCACGGGGGCGATGGAAGCAGCGTTGTTGCAATTTGTCCCTAAAAAAGAGCAACCTACTTTGCTCGTGCTGGATAATGGCAAATTCGGCGAACGCTTTGGCAAGATCGCCAGGGCGCACCATTTGGGCGTTGTGGAGCTTAAAAGTGCGTGGGACACCCCCATTAGCCCCGATCAAGTGCTAGAGGCCTTGCAGACAAACCCTAGTGTGCGGGCGATCGCCTTGCAAGTGTGCGACTCTTCGGGGGGCTTGCGTTTAGACTTTGAAAACATCACCAAAGCCGCCAAAGCCCACAACCCCGAGATCATCACGATCATTGATGCGATCACCGCTCTAGGGGTCGAGCCCTTGCAAACAAAGCATGTCGATGTGTTGATCGGGGGCAGCCAAAAGGCGTTCATGTTGCCCGTGGGCTTAAGCTTTTTGGGGCTAAGTGATTTTGCCCTCTCAAAGCTAGAGGACAAGGGCTATTACTTTAACTTAAAGCTAGAGTTAAAAAACCAACAAAAGAACACCACCGCTTTCACGGCGGGCATCTCCCATATTTTGGGGCTACAGACCTATTTTGCACTTGTGCAAGATTTGGGTGGATTTGACGCTCTTTATCATGCCACAAGAAAAAGAGCAGAAAGCACGAACAAAGCCCTTGAGGCACTAGGGCTTAAAATCTACCCCAAAGCCCCTGCCTTGTGCATGTCTGTGATCTACCACGAACAGGCGAGCCGCATAAGAAAACACCTACACAAACAATACGGGGTTTTGGTCGCAGGCGGGCAGGACGCACTAAAAGACTATCTCTTACGCATCAACCACATGGGGATCATTGAGGTTTATCAAAGTGCATGGGTGCTAAACGCCCTAGAGCAAAGCCTCGTGGATTTGGGGCTACTTCCTAGCTTTGAGGGCATGGCGATCAAGGCATTCATGCAACACCACTATAAGGAGATTTAATGCGGCTTTACTACGGCTACAACGAGTTTAGAAAGGATGTCGTGGACCTGGCCAAAATGGTTGAAGCCAACTTCAAACCCCAAGCGATTGTGTCAATTCTGCGGGGTGGCATGACCTTGGCGCACTTTTTGGGGCTTTATTGGGACACCAAAGAGGTGTATGCGATCAACGCCAGCTCTTATGGCACGGATCGCAAACAAGGCGCGCTGATCATAGACAATGTCCCCAAGCTCAAGCCCACCCACAAAGAAATTTTAGTGGTGGATGAGATCGTGGATAGTGGCAGGAGTTTTCTAGGTGTGATGCAGGTGCTAAAAGAGCATTACCCCACAGCCCACTTTAAAAGTGCGGTGCTCTTCGCCCACAAGAGCGCACATTTTCAGGCCGATTACACCCTAAAAGAGGCGGCATCGTGGATCGACTTCTTTTGGGAGGTGGACACACAGGGAGATCACATTGCCTAAATTACATTTGGTTTCTTTGGGGTGCTCCAAAAATCTTGTGGATAGCGAGGTGATGCTTGGCAAACTCGCCCACTACGAACTCACCAGCGATCTGGGCAGTGCCGATGCGATCATTGTCAACACTTGCGGATTCATAAAGTCCGCCAAAGAGGAGAGCATTAGAGTCTTGCTAGAAGCCATTGAGGGGCGCAAAAAGGGGGCTTTGGTCGTGGCAAGTGGTTGCCTTAGCCAACGCTATAAAGAGGAGCTCGCCAAAGAGTTGCCCGAAATCGATATTTTCACGGGCGTGGGCGATTACGACCAAATAGACACGCTCTTAGCGCACAAACAAAGCCAATTTTCTAAGCAAGTCTTTTTAGCCAGCCAACACGCCCGCACCATCATCGGCTCATCCGTGCATGCCTATGTCAAATTGTCTGAGGGGTGCAACCAAAATTGTAGTTTCTGTGCGATTCCAAGTTTTAAAGGGCGCTTGCAAAGCAAGCGTATAGAGGACATTTTAAACGAAGTGGAGGGCTTGGCCAAAAGGGGTTACACAGACATCAGCTTCATCGCCCAAGATTCTAGCTCTTACTTGCAAGATCAAGGCGTAAAAGAGGGGCTAGTACAGCTCATTAAAGCCATCGACAGGCAGGGTGTGCTTAAGAGTGCTCGGATTTTTTATCTCTACCCCACCACCACCACGCACAAACTCATTGAAACGATCGCAAGCTCGCCTATTTTTGCAAATTACTTTGACATGCCCATCCAGCACATCACAGACTCCATGCTCAAAACCATGCGCCGCAACTCCACAAAAGCCAAGCATTTAGAGCTTTTAAAAGCCATGCGTGCTGTGCCGGGCAGCTTTCTACGCTCTACTTTGCTCTTAGGCCACCCGCACGAGCAAGAGAGCGACATCAACGAGCTAGAGGCGTTTTTACAAGAGTTTCATTTTGACCGCTTAAATCTCTTTGCCTTCAGTGCAGAAGAGGGCACTAAGGCTTATGGCATGCCCCAAATTGCGAGCAAGCTTGTCAATGAACGGCTCGATCACATCAACGCTTTGGTGCAAGAACAGGTGCAAACCTCTATGCAAAACCTGCTCGGGCAGACTTTAGAGGTGATCGTGGAGGGGGCTAGCGAGGATCATCTCTTTTTGCGTGCCCGTGATCGGCGTTGGGGCTTGGAGATTGACGGGGAGATTCTCATCAATGAAAGTGCATTAGAGCACACCCCCCCGGGGCATTACAAAGCTCTTTGCCACACCTATGAAGAGGGGGTACTTGTGGGCAAGATCGTGGCTTAAGCGGCTTGCAGAATGCAGGGTAATCTTAAACTCTGTCAAATCCCGCCTTCTAAGCAAGCCCAAAGTCTTGACACCTTGTGTGATCCACGGGTCGGTGTCCGCCACTCTTGAAGTGCTCACTTTAGGGTGTACGCCTATAAATTGCCACACAAGACCAAGGGCAGGTGTTGCATTAAACCTTAAACGCGCTCAAAAAGCCGTTCAAATCGTTGGTTTGTTGGTTGAGCTCATGAGAAGAATTTTGCATAGAGTCGTTGATTTTTAATAAATCCTGCACGCATGAGGCAATCTTGTCCCCATTTTCAAGGACGCTTGTGGTGTGTTTGTTGATTTTATTGATGTTGTCTAGATTCGCCAAAGATTGATCCACGACATTGACGATCACGCCCGCGAGGTGGTGGACATGGTCTTGCATGGCGCTTGATTGCTCGGTGAGGGCGTGCATTAATTGGAGGCTATTTTTCCTCTCCCCATTGATCTTTTCAATGGATTCTAAGATATTTGTAACGATGGCTTCGCTCTCTGTAATGCTGTTTTGGGTTCTCTCAGCCAAAGCCCGCACTTCATCGGCCACCACTGCAAAGCCACGCCCATGTTCGCCCGCCCGGGCGGCCTCAATGGCGGCGTTTAGGGCGAGTAGATTTGTTTGTTTGGCGATGTCTGTGATGGTGTCTAAAATGACTCGTATATTTTGTGCCTCTGTGGATAAAGCTTGCATTTGTGCCACGCTGTTTTCCTCATTAGCCACATTGTGCTGGACATGTTTGTTGATGGCGACCACAGCCGTTTTAGTGTCGCTAACATTGTTAAGAACTCCTTCTAAAAGCTCTTTGGTTGACATCGACATTGCCAAGCTTTCGTCTAAGGCTTGGCGGCTAGCGTGGCTTAAATCCGTGTTGTTTTGGCTGACTTGCTTGATTTGCTTAGAGTTGGAGTCTAAACCTATGGAAATGGTGTTTAAGGTCTTAGAAACGGTGGTGTTGCTCTGCACCTGCTGGAAGATTCGTTGCAAAGTGTCGCGCATGTATTCTATAAATGTGTTCACAGAACGCGCCATAAACCCGATTTCATCGTTGGCAGCGATGCTGATTTTGTCTGTAAAAGTTTTATTGTCCACAATGTATTTTAAGGTCTTGTTGACCTTTTGTAATCTCTTAGAAATGTAGCGCATCATCAAGAAAGCCAAGATCGTTGTTACAAGAATGATCAGCACTTCAGAAATCGCTAACAATTCAAAATAGCGGGTTTCTTTTGTGATCTCAGCCCTAGCGAGCTTTGTGATGTGATCACTGATGCTATCCTCCACCCGTTTCAATAGATCGATTTTCTTTGTAATGGTGCTAAACCAAAGTGTGGGGTCTACACCAAACCCCCCCACTAAATATTTTTGCATGAGGATTTGGCGCATTCTCTCCACCTCTTTAAAGCTCGAGTCTGCCAAAACACGCTCAAAAAGGGCGATGCTCTGTGTATCCCCTAAGGATAGAAAATATTTTTCAAAAACCTCTTGCTTGGCGATGAGGGCAATGAAATGCGCATATTGCGGATCGGTAGGGTCGTTTGCAATAAAAATGCGGTTGGCTGTGGCGCGCTCCAGCCCCGACATTTCTTTGGCGTAAAGAAAACTGATATATTCCATCGCTGCGTTAGAGATTTTGGAGTTGGGGATGGTCTTAATAGAATCGAGCACGGTGTCTAAGAACATGTCAATGCCCTTTGTGAAGTAGGCAATTGCACTGTTGGTGAGGGCTTTTTTGTCCTTAGTCTCCATTGCATTGCGTCTTTGGGGCAATTGATCCAAGAAATCAAGCCCGCTTTGCACAGCCTGCCTGTAACGAGAGTCTAGGCCAGAAATAGAACCTAAAAATTTTTTAAGTGCCTCCAATTTTGTGTCTGTGTTTTGCCTTTGCTCGGGCAACTTGTCGGCAAATTGCACCCCTCCGCTGGACAAGAACCCTGCGCTCATCCCACGCTCTTTTTGCATCTCGTGCACCAGCGCAGATATATACCTAGACACCTTTATTTGGCGCGCCAAATCCTTATTGAGGCTGAGCTCATTGTAAGTACTGCGCAGTTGCCAGACCATAAAAAACAACAAGACCACCATAGGGATAGAAATGATCAGTATAATCTTGCTCTGTAACTTTAAACTATTTAAAAATTGCAATGAACACTCCTCATCAAAGCCCCATTGTAATTAAAATTAGATAATCAAAAAATTGTGTAAATTGTGTAAATAAAAAGACTAACAACAAGAAAACATGCGCGGGATTCTAAAATTTGTTACGCTATAAGAAAAGTTGCAAGCCACCTGCCGTAAATCTACAAAGCCAAGATCGCAGCAGATAAGTTAAAAAGTTTGACTACGCCATGCCGCGCAGGTGTGGACATAAGCAAGTGGCATGCATCTGCTTTTGCTAAAAACCCACGCTTATTTTGACAAGATTGGAGACGCGGCAAAATAGCCGTGTAGACAACCCCTGTGCTTTTAAGTTTTAGAATTTATGGAGCTGTTAGACATCCCATCGCCATTAAGATATGCCCAAACTTTGAGGGTGCAGACCGTTCTTACAGACCTATAAAATCCTATAAAACTTTGTAAAATTCTACAAAGCTAGAATTTCTGCTGTATTCCTAGTTCAACCATGCCTGCCACACTCTTGGTTTTCGAGTGTTTGGCTTTTCGCATGTCCGTAGGCGTTAATTCGGTAGGAACTCTACCTACTAAAGACAACGCCTATTTTTTAGCAAAATTTCGGGCTTTTGTGGCAAGAATAAACCTATAAAAAACTTATAGTATTTTATAGAATTTTATAGATTTTGTCTTGATGTTTCTAACCAACCCCCTACCCCACCGCAGTTTAAGTGTCTAGGGGTGCAAATATTTCAACACCAAGTGGGCGTAATAGCTGGCCGCACGGACTAAGAGAGCATCGTTAAAGACATAACCGGAGGTGTGCAAGTAGTGGGTGTTTTCATTTTCTAAAAAGGCATAGGCACAGGGGCGTTTTTGGGCAAAATAGCTAAAGTCCTCACTGCCCATAGCCGCTGGATATTCAAAACAACAAGCCTCTTTACCAAAGACTTCCAGCGCCACCTCTTGGGCAAAGGCCGTGGCTTTGGGGTCATTAAACATAATGGTGGCGACAGCCTGCTTTGTGATCCCAATCTCCACCCCATAGACTAGGGCGATGCCCTGTGCGATCTCTTCAATGCGTTTGGTGGTGATCTCTTGGCTCTCATTGTCTAAAGCACGCACGCTTAATTGTAGAGTGGCGCGATCGGGGATGATGTTAAAAGTATTGCCTGCATTAAACGCCCCCACACTCACCACCGCGCTGTGCTGGGGATCGATGTTCCTAGACACAATGCTTTGCAGCGCCACCACCAAGAGTGCGCCCACCACAATGGGGTCTTTGCACTTTTCAGGCGCGCTCCCATGCCCACCCTTGCCCTTGATTTCTAGCGTGTAGCTGTCTGCACTTGCCATGACGGCCCCACTCTCAAGGTAAATTTTTTTATCTGTGCCAAGGGGCATATTGTGCCAGCCAAAGATCATGTCGCTGTCAAATTTTTCTAACAAGCCATCTTCAAGCATCGCCCTAGCCCCCCCAAGGCCCTCTTCGGCAGGCTGGAAGTAGAGATTGAGAGTCCCTTTAAACTCTTGGCCGGCTAGATATTTAGCCGCCAGCAACAAGGATGCACTGTGCCCATCATGCCCGCAGGCATGCATTTTGCCCGGGCTTTGGCTCTTATAGGGCAGGTCGTTGTTTTCTGACATGGGCAATGCGTCCATGTCCGCCCTTAAACCGATTTTCTTAGGTGAATCGCCCTTTTTAAGCACCCCCACCACCCCCGTTTTGCCCACACCCGTATGCACTTCATAGCCAAACTCTTTGAGCTTCTCTGCCACAAGTTTAGAAGTTTTAAGCTCTTCAAAGCCCAGCTCGGGGTGCTGGTGGATTTGCTGGCGCAATTTGATAAATTCCTCTTGCATGGCGACAATTCCGGGGACGAGAGGCATGGATTTTCCTTATAAGGGTTTGAGAAACCGGATTATACGCTGTGTGGGTAAACCTTAGGGTTTATCGGGTTTTCTCCAGGCGTTGCAGGTAGCGTACACGCATGGCTTCACCCTCCATAAAGAGCCATGAAGTCAAATTCTATAACTTCACAACCTGTGCCCCAGAGCCGCCTAAATTGTAGGGAGCATCGCCAAATTCTAGAACTTTGGGGTGAATTTTAAGCCACTCTCTTAGGGCGTTTCTTAAAATCCCCTTGCCCTTGCCATGCACGATCAACACCTCTTCAAAGCCCGCTAGTAGGGCATTGGCTAAGAAGTCTTGGGCTTGCTCTAGGGCTTCTTGGGTGTCTAGCCCGCACAAATCCAAACGCATTTGCCCCTTAGCTTGGGGTTTTTGTTTGATTTGCACCTCTGGCTTTGGGGCTTGGGGCTTGGGCTTTAATTTGAGGCTTTCGGCTTTGACTTTAATTTTGAGCCCATTTTCTAACGCCACGCTGTAAAGCCCCCCGATCACTGCGACAATCTCCCCACTCAACTTGCCATAGCCCACAAAATCACCCACTTCTAGGGCTTTGTTCTCTTTTAGGGTGGGGGCTTTAGCTTTGGGGCGTTTTAAGCTTTCTTGGATGGCTTGGATTTGTTGGTGGGCGTGGCTGGTGTTGTGACTGTGGTTCAACTCCCTAATCGCCTCTTGCATTTGCTTAAGGGCTTTGCTGTAGCTTTGCTCTAGGGCATGTTGTTCTGCTTCTTTGGCTCTTTGTGCCTCTTGGATTTTTGCGAGCTTTTCTTGGTAGACTCTCTCTTGCGCCTCTTGCACTTCTTTGAGCTGACTTTGTTGTTCTTGCAATTCCTGCTCTAGGGCACTGGTGCGCTCGATCAAGGCGTTTAAATTCTCTTGCTCTGTGCCATAAAGCTCTTTGGCCTCTGTGATTAAAGCAGCGGGCACGCCATAGCGCAGGGCGGTTTCAAAGGCGTAACTTTTTCCGATAAGCCCGGGGGTGAAGGTGTAGGTGGGCATTTGGGCGTGGATGTCGTAGTTGGCGGCCAAGAGTTGTACGGATGGATTTTTGGCTAAGAGTAAAGCTAAATGCTTGTGGTGGGTTGTTACGACGATTTTCGCCCCTTGATGGATGAGCTTTTCTAAAAGGGCTTTGTAAAGGCAACTAGCTTCTGCCGCATCTGTACCTAGCTCGATTTCATCCACACCAAGCAAAAGGTTGGGCGTGCTTAGGGCGTGGGTGAAGTCGAGCATGCGCCCGGCGAAGGTGGAGATGTCGTTTTGGCTGTTTTGTGGGTCGCTGATGATGGCTTGGATGTTTTCTATATAGGGGATTTTGGAGTGGTGGGGGTTGATTTTAAAGGGCAAGAAGTGTTTGGCTAGCCACACACTCGCAAGCAGGGATTTTAAAAGCATGGTCTTGCCCCCCGTATTCACGCCTGTAACGAGCAGCAAAGGGTGGTTGAAATCCACGCTTAAGGGCTTGGGGTCTTTAAGGTTAGGGTGGGCGAAGTCTTTTAACACGAATTGCCCGCTGGCATTGGGTTTGACAAAGTTTAAGCCCAAACTTTTAGCAAAGCTGATGCGTGCTTGCAAGTGGTCTAAATAGTCAAATTGCCTATCAAAAAAGCGCAAAAAGAGAAAAAGAGGGCGCAGTTTCACGCTCCATTGGGCGCATATTTGTTGCAAACAATGTTCTATCTCGGTGCGGGTTTCTTGGATTTTATGGCTTAAGGTCTTTGCCTCCAAAGGCTCTATGTAGAATTGTCCGCTGTGTGAGCGGGCGATCACAATGCCCTTAAACACGCTGGAAAAGCCGGGTTTTAATAGCAAGGTTTCCACACCTTGCACCAAATGCACTTGGCGGTCGACTAAGTAGGGTTCTAAGGATTTTAGCCCCAGAATTTGGCTAAAGATCTTTTGTTGCGTTTTTTTAAGGCGCTCTAAACTTTCTTGGTGTGCGTCTAGCTCTGGGTAAAAGCCACTCTTAAAGCCCACTTCCTCTTGCATGTGTGTTTCTAATTGCAACAACTCTTGGGGGATGTTTAGCTCTTGTAGGTATGCGTAAAGGGTGGGGGATTTGGGGGGACTTGCTTTTTAGACGTAAAAAATAGCGGGTGATTTGGATAAAAGCAAACAACACCTCAAGGTGCAACACCCCCCTTTTTTAAAGGATTTTAAGGGTTCATTTAAAGAGGGCAGTGGGGGGCTGGGGGATTTCTAGATTCTCTAATTCTTGCAAATGCGCCCAAGTGGTTTCGGGGAAGTTGAAGGCGATCTCTTTAGGGCGGGCTAGAAAGCGCTTGAATTGCTCTAAAAAGAGGGCTAAGTCGAGTTTAGTGGCGATCATTTGGTGTTTTGGCAACTTTGCAGGTCCACCAATACACCCTGCATGGGGGTGTTTTGTTTGCCAAGAAAACTTAAAGTCCCCGCCACGAGGCTAAAATCCTTTTGGCTCACCTTGACCCCATTACAATCAAGCACCACGCCCCGCAAAAAATCCCTTTGCAGGGCAATCTGCTCTTTATTGATCTTGTCTTGTCGGTAGGTGTAAAGCCCAAGCCCCGCGGCAAGCACGCCTAAAAACACCACCACGGCGATTTTCTGCTTAAACCCCCGCGCAAAAAAGTCTTTAAGTAAAAACCACAACAGCACAAGGACTAAGCCTAAAACAATCCACCCGCTCATAAATCCCCTCTAATTTGCGTGGTGATGTCCCCTGCTCCAAAGCCGATGGCTAGCCCCTTTTTGAGTGTGCGGATTTTCACACCTTGCACGAACAGCTCTAGCCCCTCACTTGTGCGCCAAAGGCGGTCAATAAAGGTGGGCTCTAAATGCCCAAACAAGGCTTGCATGTCTAGCTCTCTTGGGGCTTCGCCCGCCCGCCACACGGGCAAGATGTACAGTTGGCTTACGATCGAGTGGTTAAAGCACTCTTGAAAGCCCTTTAAATTGTCAAACAGACGGGAGAATTTATGCGGTTGCCAAAAGACAATTGCCTCTTTTAAGCCCTTCAAGTCGGCGTAGGTTTGCAAAGCTTGCAAAGTGGCGGCGATCTCTGTAGGGTGGTGGGCGTAGTCGTCTATCAGCACAAACTCCCCCTTTTGCAAAATGTCAAAGCGTTTTTTAATGCCCTTGAAGTCCAAAAGATTTTTTCTTAACTCCTCTAGGGGCAACTCCTCTAGGGCGGCTAAAACGGCTAGGGCAGCGTTGCTGGCTGTGTGTGCGCCCAGCCCCCACACCTCAAACACGCCGTAATCTCTAAGTTTAAAACGGGTGTAAGGTTCGTCCTCTTTTAAAAAGTAGGTGATTTCGCTGATGTCCTCGCTCGGATTTAGGCGGGTCGCCTCTAGTTCCAAGCCCTTTAAAAAGGGGTCTTCTATGTTGATGACCCGCCTTTGCCCCATTTGTATAAAGTCGGTGTAGGCCTGATAAAACGCCTTCAAATCGTAGTTATACCCCTCTAAATGCTCCACCTCAGCGTTCGTAACCAAAGCGCAGTAAGGATTAGAGCTTAAAAAACTCTGATCCGACTCGTCTGCTTCAAAGACGAGGCTAGGACTTTGGCTCTCTCTGACATTTGAGCCAAAGGCTTTGGAAGCCGCCCCGATGATCGCGCCAAAGTGGGGCAACAGAGCGGCGAGCATGGCACTCGTGCTGCTCTTGCCATGTGCCCCGCACACGCTAAACACCCGTTTATCGCCCAAAATATATTCTAGTGCCCGTTTGCGTGAAAGGATCACACAATTTTTCTCCATAGCCGCCACGATCTCTACATTATCCACCTTGATGATGGCCGAGTGTATCACCACCTCTTGGTCAGTGAGCGCGCTTGGATCATGCGGGATCGTAATCGGGATGCCTAGCCTCTCTAGATAGTCGGTGATAGAACTTCTAGCGATGTCTGAGCCACTCACCACCGCCCCCTGTGCCTTGAGATACTTGGCTAGCCCTGAAATGCCAATCCCCCCGATCCCGATGAAGTGGATTTTATAGGTGTGGATGGGGCGATCTAGCATGAATAGCTGTCTAGGGCGTTTTTCAGGGCGTTTAGGGCGGGGACTAAGGTGTCCGGGGCATAAACCAAGGCCACGCGCACAAAATCCTTTGTGTGGGGGCTGTTGTCATAGCCTAGAAAATCCCCGGGCAAGACCTTTAGCCCCTCTGTGGTGTAAAGGTGCTTGGTGAATGCCTGCCCATCTTGCACCTCTAGCCACACATAAAAGCTGGTGGGATACACAGCCACACCTAAAATCTCTTGAGCTAAATGGAGATTTTTGGCGTAAATATGGCGGATGCGCTCTTGGGCTTTCAAATCCAGCCACCCGACCGCACTCGCGTGTTGCAGGGGCAAGGGCAGGGCGCAACCGCTGTAACTTCTAAAGACTTGATAGGGCTTTAAAATCGCAGCGTCCCCGGCGATGTAGCCACTCCTAAGACCGGGAGCGCTCAAAGTCTTAGAAAGGGAGTTGATGGCAAGGACATTTTTAAAGTCTGTGTTGCCGACTTCCACACACGCTTGCAAAACGCTCGGGGGGGGCGTTTGGGCGTAGATGTTGCTGTAACATTCATCATTGACTAAGAGAAAATCCTCGTCCAATGCCCTAAGCACCCACTCTTTGAGCTCCTCTAAATCCAGCGTGCGTCCGGTAGGGTTGTTGGGCGAGTTTAAAATGACTAGATCGGTTTCTTCTTCTAAAGTGGGCGTGAAGTCGTTTTCTAGACTCAAATCCATGAAAACCACTTGTGCCCGTGCCACCCGTGCGCTGGCTAAATAGACTTGGTAAAAAGGGTTGGCAAAGGCGATTTTTGGATTTTCTTTATCGTGCAGATAAAAAATAGGCAGGCTAAAAAGCACCTCTTTAGACCCAAAAGTGGGGATGATTTGCTCTTTGGATAGATCCACACCAAAGCGTTTTTTGACAAACGCCATTTGCGCCTCTTTTAAAAAGTCCTCACCTGAGCTTTTGGGGTAAAAGCGCAGTTCGTGAGTGTGGGCTTTTAAGGTGTCTTGCACACTCAAGGGGGTTTCAAACTGCGGTTCGCCGATAGACAAATCTAAAGGCAAGCCCCCGCGTTTGCAATCTTTCAGCAACTCTCGTAGGCGTTCAAAAGGATAGGGCTCAAACATGCTTTTCTCCGCTAAAACCCCCATTATACCTAAAATCTATTCCTCTTGAATGGTGTGTTGTGTCGTGGGGGCTTGGGGCTTTGTGGCGGGGGTTTGTTGGTCTTGTAAAAGGGGGAGCTTTAAAGCCACAGCCTGAAAGCAAACATGCTAAAATAAGCGTATGAAAGATGCGCAATATATCTTCTCCAAACTCTTGCAAGAGCCCTACTTAACCCCTCTAAAAGTGCGCCTGCAACTTGATAAATTAAAATTGTGTCTTCCCGATGGGATTCGGGTCGGTTTGCGCTCCATTGTAATGAAGAATTCTAAACTCTTGCTTGTCTTTAAACACCCGAGTGCTTACAATTACTTCAACGGGCAAAAGGGCTGCTTTGCTCCCTTTCTCTTAAAAACCGCTGCGAAATTAGACATACCCATCAAGCCCACAGAAGTGCAAAGCTATTTGCCCAGGCGCATACAGCAAGATTTTGAAGCCAAACCCCCCAAACTCTACTACAACGAGTGCGCCATGGGTGATTTTGAAAACCCCTTTAAAGACCCTAAGTTAAGAGCCATTTTAGAAGATATCCGCACTTGTATTAAAAAGCACCATGGATCGCAAAACCCTTGAAAACCTCCCCACTACAAGTGGGGTTTATCTGTATTTTGACTCTAAAGATGACTTGCTTTATGTGGGCAAGGCGAAGAACTTACAAAAGCGCATTTTGAGTTACTTTAGGGTACAAGGCGGACAAGTTACCCCCAATTCTAAAAATAGTGTCCGTATCCAGCGCATGGTTTCACAGATTGCCTATTTGCAGATACAAACCACAAACAGCGAAGAAGAAGCCCTGCTTTTAGAAAATAAACTCATTAAAACCAAGCAACCCAAATACAATGTTTTGCTAAAAGACTCCAAAACCTACCCCTACATTTGCCTAGATTTAAGTCAGCCCTACCCCACCTTAGAGCGCACAAGAGAGCCTTTAGCAGGGCATAAATGCTTTGGACCTTTTAGCCTCGCCTCTTTAGGGCTCCTAGAGAGTGTGCAAGCCTTAATCCCCCTCGTGCAAAGCAAGAGTTGTTTAAGGGGCAAAAAGCCCTGCATTTTCCACCAAATGGGGCGTTGTTTAGCCCCTTGCACGGGCAAGGTAAGCCCACAAGAATACGCCCCCCTCGTGCAAGAAGCCCTAGACTTGCTAGAGCATAAAGACAAATTATGCGCTCGGCTTAAAGAGCGCATGCGTGTCCTAGCCACGCAAGAAAGATTTGAAGAAGCGGCGATTTTTAGGGATTATTGGCAAGCGGTGCGCACCTTGTTGAAGCGCACAGAACAGCCAGAAATGCAAATGGAGCTTGCTTTGCAAGAGCTTTTAGGGCTTGCTAAACCGCCTAAGCGCATTGAGGTTTTTGATGTGAGCCACCATGCCCAAAGTGCTTGCGTGGGGGGGATGGTGGTGTACTCTAGGGGCAAGTGGCTTAAAAGCGCGTATCGGCGTTATAGCCTAAAAGGCAGCGATGAATACGCCCAAATGCACGAAATGCTGGAGCGGCGCGTAAAACAAGGGGGCTTGCCTGATTTGTGGCTCTTAGATGGCGGACGCGCGCAAGCCTTGTTGGCCATGCAAATCTTAGAGAGTTTTGGGGTTAGTGTGGCGGTGGTGGCTTTAGCCAAAGAGAAAGTGGACAAAAGAGCAAAACGGGGGGGCGGGGATGTGGCAGATACAATCTATGGCGTGTCGCAAACTTGGAAATTAAAGGTGCAAGATGCACGGCTACAATTCCTACAAAAATTGAGAGATGAAGCGCATCGCTTTGCGCTCGCCTACCATAGGCTCAAAAAGCGCAAAGCCTTCTTGGGCTAGGGTTTATTTGCGCGGATTAGCCTCTGTAACCCGAATGGTGCGCCCCATAAAATCTGTGTTGTCTAACTTGGCGATGGCCTGTTGTGCGCCCTCGTCCTCCATTTCTACAAAACCAAACCCTTTGGGTCTTTTGGTTTCGCGATCCTGGATCAACTTCACAGAGTTTACAGCACCAAACTGACTAAAGAGCTCCTCAACCTCTTGATTTGTTGCGCTATAAACCAAATTCCCTACATAGATGTTCTTCAAGGCGTTTCTCCACTAGAATTCGTCCCGTTAAAAATAAACAAGGAACAGCTTGATTCTAACACAAAGCAACTTAATAATGGTAAACGGCTATTCATTACGCAAAATGGATAAAGCGTCTACACCCGCTGCCTTGCGGGCAGGGTAGTGCGATGACAGAGCGACAATGATGAGCGCCCCAATAAGTGTGCTGAAAAAATCCACTGCTGACAAATCTAGGGGCAGTTTGTCCATGCCATAAACATCGGCGGGCAAGGAGATGATGGGAAAGGTGGCCAGCACCCACAACACCAAAAAGGCCAAGAGCACGCCCAGCACAATCCCCCCCACGCCAATGACCGCCCCTAAAGCAAAAAAGCTCTTTTGGATTTCTTTAGTGGTCGCGCCCAAACTTAACAGCAAGGCAATTTCTTTACGGCGGTTCATCACCACCATCAACAGCGAGCTGATGATGTTTAAACTCGCCATTAAGATGATCAACATCAACACAATGAAAAGGGCGCGTTTTTCTAGCGCCATTGCCGAAAAGAAGTTGCCATTTTGTTGCCACCACCCCTCAATGTCCACCCCATTGTTGGGGATTTCTTTGAGGGCTTGCTTGATTTTCTCCATGTCTTGCATGGGAGTTTTGGAATAGACATGCACGCCGTCATACACCCCCTTTGGCAAATCCCTAATTGCCTGCAAGGCTTCTATGTTCGTGTATAAATAACTGCCATCATAAGCCTTTAGCCCCGATTCAAAAAAGCCTTTGAGCTGGAAGCGCTTCACGGTCGGGGAAAGCACAAAACCTGTGGGTTCTAACTTCGTAAAAAATAAATCAATGCTGTGCGTGTTGCCTAAGAGTAGGGAGTCTTTGAAGCCCTTGCCCGCCACTAAATTAAAAGGCATTTGCTTAAAGGTTTGTAAATTAACCCCCTCTAACCCCTTTTTTAAAATGTTGTTGATTTGGATTTCCTTGTTTATTTCCACACCAAAGAGCATACCGCCACTTAGCATGCCGTTAAAACGCGCCACAACTTGGCTTTGCAAATAGGGACTAAAGCGTAAGGTGGGGAAGCGTTGTTCTAGGGCGTTTAAAGTCTTTTGCTCTATGCCATAGTAGCTTGTGGCGTAAAGTGTGAGTGGGTAGTTCATCACAAAGAGCTTTTTTTCAAACTCAGCGTTCATGCCATTCATGATTGCCATCGCCACGATCAACACCATCACGCCCACGCCCACGCCCAAAAAAGCTAAAATCGCTGTGATGCTGATGAAGGGTTGGGTCTTGTCGAAGCGCAAATAGCGGCGTACCAAGAACGCCACTAAAGAGGTGTTAGGCATCCGTGTTTTTGTTCTGTGTGGCAAAAATCCCTTTTTTGGGCCCGCTCTTGCCATGGCAATTTTTATACTTTTTGCCGCTGCCACAGTGGCAGGGGCTGTTGCGGGCGATGCTCTTGGGTTTGGACTCGCCCCAATCACTAAGCCCTGCCTCAATGTCTTGATTGTTAAAGCTCAGCTCTAGCTGATCCTCCTCTAGCCCGCTTAAAAAGCGCTCGGTGTCTTCAGGAGTGTTGGCGACTAGCTCAAGTTTATAGAAAGTGCGGATCGCCTCCACTTTAATGGAGTCGATGAGCTCTAAAAAGAGATTGTAGCTCTCTTTTTTATACTCCACTAAGGGGTCTTTTTGGTTATAGCCCCTAAGCCCGATTCCCGTTTTTAAATTATCCATTGTGTAGAGGTGTTCGCGCCACGCATTGTCTAAAATCTGCAGATACACCACCCGCTCGATGCGGTTCAAATCCTCCACATGCGCCATTTTGGCGGCGTACTGCGCTTTTAGAGCCTCTAAAATGAAGTTCTCTACAGAATTAAAATCCCGCTCTTGCAAGGGAGAAAAGTCAATTTGTGTGTTGAACTCCTCTTGCAGGGCGTTTTTGGCGTTTTCCAAGTCTTCGCTTGAAAAATCTTGCTCTTTAAAAGCTTGGTTATTCTCTAAAATCCGTGCCACGGCGTATTGGCGGTTTTCGGCAATGCGCGCACTGATGTCGTAGTTTTCGTCCAAAAGTTCGTTGCGGAATTTATAGACGGTCTTGCGCTGCTCGTTGGCGACATCGTCATATTCTAGCAAGTGTTTGCGGCTCTCAAAGTGCAGGGCTTCCACTTTCTTTTGGGCGTTCTCCACAGAGCGGGTAACAAGCTTAGACTCGATGTACTCGCCATCTTGCAAACCTAATTTCTCCATCACTCCCTTGATGCGATCGCTGCCAAAGATTCTAAGCAGACCATCCTCAAGGCTCAAGTAAAATTGGCTCACCCCCGGATCGCCTTGCCGCCCAGAGCGTCCCCTTAGTTGGTTGTCGATCCTGCGGCTTTCATGGCGCTCTGTGCCGATGATGTAAAGCCCCCCTAAGTCCTTGATCTCTTGGCTGATCTTGATGTCCACGCCCCGCCCCGCCATGTTCGTGGCAATCGTTACTGCCCCCTTAAGTCCTGCATCCTTGATGATTTCTGCCTCTTTGGTGTGCTGTTTGGCGTTCAACACGGTGTGGGGGATTCGTTCTTTTTGCAACAAGGCGTGCAGTGCCTCACTCTTTTGGATGCTCGCCGTGCCCACCAACACGGGCTGACCCACAGCGTGCAACTCTTTCACTTTGGCCACCACCGCCTCAAATTTCTCCCGCTCGCTTTTATAAATCAGGTCGTTTAAGTCCTTGCGCTGGACGGGCAAATTGGTCGGCACAGACACGACCTCTAAATGATAGATTTCTAAAAACTCGGTCGCCTCTGTTTGTGCCGTGCCTGTCATCCCTGAGAGTTTGGCATACAGCCTAAAATAATTTTGGAAAGTGATGTCGGCTAAAGTTTGGCTCTCCTCTTTAATGCCAACTTTTTCCTTCGCCTCCAAAGCTTGGTGCAAGCCCTCGCTAAAGCGTCTCCCTTCACTTAGCCGCCCTGTAAACTCGTCCACAATCACCACTTCGCCATTAGACACGACATAGTCCTTATCCCGTGCAAAGAGATAATGCGCCTTTAGAGCTTGGTCTAAGTGGTGCGACAAAATCGCATTTTCCAAGCTGTAGAGATTGTCCACCCCAAAGAGTTCCTCAGCTTTCCTGATGCCCTCTTCGGTGATCAAGACCACCCGATTTTTTTCATCAATGGTGAAATCTACCTCCGCTTGCATGTTCTTAGCGACCATGTCGGCGCGCTCGTAATTCTCCATGCGCCGATTCACGGGGCCTGAGATGATTAAAGGCGTGCGCGCTTCATCGATCAAAATTGAGTCCACTTCGTCCACAATCGCAAAAGCGTGCTCTTTTTGCACCTTTTGCTCTAGGGAGTACTTCATGTTATCCCTAAGGTAGTCAAAGCCAAATTCGTTGTTTGTGCCATAGACAATGTCGTTGGCATAAATTTCTAAGCGTTCCTCATCGCCCACGCCTCCCGTAACCACGCCCACGCTGTAATCCAAAAAGTTATACAAGGGTTGCATTTGGGTTGCGTCCCTTTGGGCGAGGTAGTCGTTCACGGTCACGACATGCACGCTGTGTCCGCCCAAAGCGTTTAGGGCTACGGCTAAGGTTGCCACTAAAGTTTTGCCCTCGCCCGTTTTCATCTCGGCGATCTTGCCCTCGTGCAAGACCATGCCCCCAATGAGCTGCACATCAAAGTGGCGCATGCCCAAAATGCGTCTGGAAGCCTCCCTAGTGATCGCAAAACTTAAGGGCAAGACCTCTTGTAAATCTTTTTCTCCCTTTTGCACCGCCTCTTTCAAGCCAAAAAAGCGTGCTTGCAACTCTGCATCGCTTAAAGCTTGCACTTCAACCTCTAGAGCATTGATCAGCGCCACTTGCTTTTGGTAGCGTTTAATCTCTCGTTGATTCCTTGTGCCTATAATTTTACCCAGCACGGCTCTAATCATCGTTAACATCCCTCAAATCCCAAGGACAGATTGTATTTTTGTATAAGTGCAAATTTTAACAAAATTTTGTAAAATTCTTAATAAAAAGAGAGCCCATGCGTGTCTACCTGTTTGTCTTTTGTTTCCAGTTTTTGGTCTCAGCCCCCTTGCAATTTGTTAGCCTAAGTGCCCACTTTAAACAAGTGGTGCTGGGCACTGCCCCCTCACCCATCAACCCCACTTACGAAGGGCAAATCCTTGCCAAAACCCCCTTTTTTGCCAAGTGGAGCTACACCAAGCCCAGCCCTAAAGAAGTCTATATGCAGGACAAGCAAGTCATCATCTACGAGCCTCGATTGCTACAGGCCACTTACACCAAGCTAAACAAAGCCCTAGACTTTTTTGCCATCCTTAAAAGGGCCAAATTGCAAAAAGACGGGCGTTACAAAGCCAAGATCAACCACACCACCTACTATTTGACCCTAAAAGATGGTCTACCCTATAAACTCAACTACGCCGACAAAATGCAAAGCCAAGTGGAAATCACTTTTAGCAAAGTGCAAACGAATATCCCCCTAGCCCCTAGCCTCTTCCAATTCACCCCCCCCGCCGGCATCGAGATCATCAAGCAGTAAGGATATTTTTGAACCCCTACAGCACACAGTGCATCGACACAGACGATCTAAAAGCGGTGCAACAAGCCCTGCAAGGGGCACATTTGGCGCAAGGGCCCTTAGTGGAGCGGTTTGAAGGGGCTTTGGCGGATTATTTGGGTGTAAAGCATGTCGTGGTCTGCACGAGCGCGACCACGGCGCTGTTTATGTTGTATCATGCCCTAGATTTGGCAAATGCTAAAGTCATCACCACGCCCCTAAGTTTTGTCGCCACAGCGAGCATGCTACTTGCCAACCGGGCCACCCCGATTTTTTGCGACATAGGGCAAGACGGCAATATCAACCCCGCACTTTTAGAAAACTGCCTAGAGTCGGGGATTAAGGCAGTGGTGAGCGTGGATTATGGGGGGGCGAGCGTGGATATAGAGGCCATTAAATCCTTTTGCGCCAAACATAGCTTGCTGTTTCTTAGCGACAGCTCGCACGCCTTTGGGGGGGAGTATTGCGGGGCAAAAATCGGGGGGCTTGCCGATGCAAGCGTGTTTAGCTTCCACGCCATTAAGTCCATCACCACCGCTGAGGGAGGGGCGATCGCCACAAATGATGGCGCACTTTATACTAGACTTAAA
Source organism: Helicobacter sp. NHP19-003 (assembly GCF_019703305.1). Taxonomy (NCBI): domain Bacteria; kingdom Pseudomonadati; phylum Campylobacterota; class Epsilonproteobacteria; order Campylobacterales; family Helicobacteraceae; genus Helicobacter; species Helicobacter gastrocanis. The sequence goes on from NZ_AP024814.1 coordinate 1,230,475, forward strand.
CTTCTCATTTCCCATGGGGTAGAAAAAAACGGCTGGGATACAGAAGTACAGAGTTTGGGCTTTAACTTCCGCATGAATGAATTACAAGCGGCTTTGGGCTTAAGCCAGCTTAAAAAAGTGGACGCTTTTATCGCCAAGAGAGAAGAGATCGCCTGCTTGTATGACCATCTCTTTAAAGACAACCCCTATTTCACTTGTTTGCACGCCACCCTAAGCCCCAAGATTAAAAGTGCAAACCACTTATACCCCATTTTGCTAAAACCCCATTTATGGGAGAAAAAGACCTTGATTTTAGACATGCTGGTGCAAGCACAAATGGGCGTGCAAGTGCATTACAAGCCCATACACACTTTTAAACTCTACCAAGATTTGCTAGGCACGCAAGGGTTGCCTAAAGCCCAAGACTTCTACAAAGCCGAAATCTCTTTGCCCTGCCATACAAAAATGAGCCTAGAGCAAGCCACAGACAGCGCTAAAAAAGTGCTATCAATCCTTAAAAGCGTAGCCGAAAGCTGTTAGCCACCACGCATAAAGAGCTTATGCCCATGCCAAAGGCGGCGATTAAGGGGGTGATGGTGCCACACAAAGCGAGAGGGATAAACAGGGCGTTGTAGCATAGGCTGATGGCGAGATTTTGCTTGATGCATTTGTGCGTGCGTTTTGCCACTTTAAAGGCGACAAGCACCCCCTCTAGGCTGTTGTTTAATAAAATAATGTCGCTGTAAAGCAGGCTCAAGTCATGCCCCTCGTGCATAGACATAGACACTTGGCTTTTGGCAAGGCTTAAAGCGTCATTCAAGCCATCGCCCACCATCACCACGACTTCTTTTTGCGCTAGGGCGTTTTGGACATGCTCTAATTTCTCTTGGGGGCTTAGGGGGGCAAAACAGGGCAAGTCTAACTCTTTGGCGGTTTGAAACACGCTGGGCGTACCATCGCCGCTCAAAATGGCGATTTTTAAGCCCATGCCCTTCAAACCCTGCACCACTTCTAGGGCTTGGGGCTTTAAGCTGGCTTGTAAGGTGAAACTTGCCTTTAATTCTTTATCCACGCTGTAGGCAAAGTCCGCCTTTAAATCCCCCACAGCCACCCCTTGACGGGCTAAGTAAGCCACAGAGCCCCCGTGCAAGGCATGCCCCTTGCAACACGCTTTTAGCCCGCCGTTTTCTTGTTGCAAGTTTTCTATGATTGCGGGCTGTGCTTGCTCTTTTAAAAAGGCACATAGGCTTTTGGCGATGGGGTGCGGGTTGTGCCAGAGCAAGCCTAAAAGTTGCCCTAAATCATAGGGGGCGTGGGTGGTGTTGGTTTGCACCTGTAAAAGGCTCTTGGTGAGCGTGCCCGTCTTGTCTAAAAATAAAGTGCTTGCCTGAGCTAGACTTTCTAAACTGCGGTGTTTCTTAAACAACACCCCCTTTTTAAAGGCGGCTTGGCTGCCTAACACCAAAGCAATGGGCGCGGCCAAAGCAAAGGCACAGGGACACGCCACCACCACCACGCCCATCGCCACAAAAAACGCTTGGGTTAGGCTGGCAAAGATTGCCCAAAAGACAAAGCCAAGCCCGGCTAAGGCGAGCACCACCCCCCCAAAGTAGCGGGCGAGTTTGTCCGCCTGCTCTTGTATGTGGGGCTTTTCTATGAAGCTTTTTTGCACGAGCTCCACCATTTGGCTTAAAAACGAGGCTTTAAAAGGCGCGCTCGCTTTGTAGGTGAAAGCCCCCGCCACATTGACACAGCCAGAGAGCACGCTTTGCCCTTTTGCCAAGCGGCTGGGCAAACTCTCCCCATTAAAAGCTTGGGTGCTGACCTCTGCGTTATCACTCTCCAGCACGCCATCTAGGGCGACACACTCCCCGGGCAAGACTTCGATCAGTGCCCCCACTTGGATGTCTTGGGGGTCTTTTAACACCCTGTTGGTTTCTGTATTTTCTTGCTCTAACACCGCCACTTGCAAGGGCAGGGCACTTTGTAGGCGATCTAAAAGGGCGTTTGCTCTGTAGGTGGCCTTGAGCTCTAAGAATTTAGAGATATAGACTAAGGTTACAAGCATGCTCACCGACTCAAAGTAGGGGCGTGCCCCGCTAAAGGCAGCCCAAATGGAGTAAAAATACACTCCTAAAGCCCCCACGCTCACGCTTAAATCCATGCCCACCACGCCATGTTTTAAGCCGTAAAACGCCCCCTTTAAAAATACCGCCCCCGTGATGCCAAGCGCAAGCGAGGACAGCATCCACGATGCCATGTGGAGCTTAAACGCCATGTTCGCATCCATGCCTGAAAAATAACCGGCATAGTCGGCAATGGCGATGAACATGATGTTCATGCTCGCAAACACCCCCACCACAAGGGCGATAAACGCCTTTTCTTGTTGCTTTTTGGCGTGGTTGTCTTGCACTTTAGGGTCATAGACTTGGGCTTTGTAGCCCACCGATGCCACCATGTCTAAAATCGTGGCGATGTCGATCTCTTGGGGGTTAAAACGCACAAACGCCCGCTGTGTGGTGTAATTGGTCTGCACGCCACAAACGCCCTTTTGTTTCAACAGCACATGCTCAATGAGCCACACACAAGCGGCACAATGGATGTTTTCTAGCAATAACGCCACTTCCAACAGCCCGTTTTCTAGGGGGGTGGTGAATTTGTCTAAAAAGGCTTGGGAGCTGTAATGCTCTTTGGCGTGGGCTTGGGTGGGGGTGATGGGGGCTAGGGGCTTTGTGCCCAGTTTGTCATAAAAACTCTCCAGTTGTAAGGCGTGCAAGAGTGTATAAACTTGTTTGCACCCTTCGCAGCAAAAGAGCAGGGGGGGGCTGTCTTTTTGCTCTAAAATGATGGGCGTGCCCTTGCATGGCAATTTGCAATGGGTGCAATTAGGCAAGGGAAGCCTTGATGCTGTGGGTTTTGAATTTTTCATAAATCGCCGCCACTTCGGGGGTGTTGTCTTGCTGGGCTTTAGAGTTGTGGGTGATTAAAGGGGGGGCGATTGTTAAAAGGCTTTTTGCCCCCTTTCTAGCGGCACACAGGACTAAACTCGCCTTGTGGGTGTAAAAGGGATGGACGAAGCGTAAAAGCGTGGGCTTGAGTTTGGCTTTTTGCAGGGCATTTAATAGGCTGTCTGTCAAGCTGGCGTGGTAGCAAAGCACAAAATAGCCCTGTGGTTTTAAGAGTTGCCCCGCTTTAATACAAAACTCCAGCAAGGGCAAATAGCTTTGGTTGGTGGCTTGGGCTTTTTGGCTAAAAGGGCTTTTTAGGCTGTTTGTGGGGTAGTAGGGGGGGTTTGAGAGCAGTACGCCATAAGAATTAGGCTCTAGGGGGCAGGTTAAAAAGTCGCTGTGGTGCACTTTGGCATTAGGGGCGTTTTGACAATTTAAGGTGGCAAAATACGCCATTTCAGCGTCAATTTCTACCAAGTCTAGCGGGTTGTTAAACTCTCTAGCACAGAGCAAGCCCACCACACCACAGCCTGCCCCGATGTCTAAGAGTTTATCGCCTTTTTTGATGAAAGGCGTGGCAAAGTGAGCCAAAAACAAGCTTGTGCTGTTGTAGGCATAACCCTTTAGAGGCTGGTAAAATCTCATGCCAGCCACGCTAAAATGTCCTGCCCTAAGATTTGGCTATGCAAAGGCAAAAAGCGTTTGCGTAAAGTCTTAAGGCTTTTGTTGCGTGGGTGGGTGGCATGCCCGGCTTGCAAACTAGCGCTTGTGTGGATTAGGAGCATGTCTATGTGCTCTTGCAAGCTTGCCAACAAACCCCACCCCCCCTCAAGGACATTAAAGCCCGTATCTAGGGGGAGTTGCTTAACTTCGTGGCAAATTTGCACCTTGCGCCCCTTGATGCTAAAAAGGGGGATGGTGGACTCAAAGGGGGTTTTATCTCTGGTTAAAATGGCGACATGGCACAAGCCCTCATAGGGTGGGGTGGCAAAACGGGTGTTTAAAGTGGGGCGATCGGTGCGGACACTCTTGCCCGAGATGATTAGATGGTCGGCGATGGTGCGTTGGTTGTGGGTGAAGTTTTGGCTCTCTTGTCCTGAGATTTTGCCTAAATAGTCCCCATCTAAACGCATGGCGATTTTAAAAAGATTAAATGCCCCCTTGCTCTCTAGGCATGTAAAGGGGGCAAGTAGGTCTATGCAAGCTTGCTCTAGCACCCCGCTTAAAACTTCTATGCCTGCTTTTTTTAAACGATCGCCCCCCCCCTTAGCTTTCGTGCTTGGCTCTAGCGCGCCGATCACCACCTTTTTAGGGCGTAGTTGCTCTAAAAGGGCGGCGCATGGGGGGGTTTTGCCAAAGTGGTTGCACGGCTCTAAAGTAACAACAAGGGTGCAATCTTTAAATAGATCGCTGTGGTTTTGGGCTAGAAAGTGGTAGTTGCTCTCTTTGTCTAGGGGGTCTATGTGCTTGGGGTAGGGCGTGGGGCTTAGGGCATTGAAGGCTTGCCTTAAAGCCAAGACTTCAGCATGCGGGGTGTGGGCTTTGGTGTGCACCTGCAGGGCTAAAACTTCGTGGTTACCACTCAGCACGGCACACGCCACGCTAGGGTTAGGCAAAGCTAGGGTTTGGCTCTGCCATGCGCGATCGACACAAGCACGCATGATCATTTCAAAGAGCATTTAGTAGTGGAAGGGTAGGGCTAAAAACCCTTTGATCGTCAAGGCGTTGATGATGTCCACGAAAAACGCCCCCACTAAGGGTACGACAATGAAGGCGACATGGCTTGGTCCGTAGTGGTTGGTGATGGTTTGCATGTTCACCATCGCCGTGGGCGTAGCACCCAGCCCAAAGCCACAATGCCCGGCACTTAAAACCGCTGCATCATAACTCTTGCCGCACACCCGAAAGGTTACAAACACACTATAAAGGATCATGACAACCACTTGCACGCTTAAAATAATGGCAATGGGCAGGGCGAGATTGACAAGCTCCATTAAGTTGATGCTCATGAGGGCAAAGGCTAAGAATAGGCTAAGGCTCACATTGCCGATCACGCCGATTTCTCTGTCAAAAACTTTGTGGATTTTGCTGTAAGTGGAGATGTTTCTTAAGAGCACGCCCACAAACAAGCACCACACAAAGGTCGGCAAAGTGGGGAGCGCAAAGCCTAGCAAATGGGCGGATTTGGCGTGGTTGGCGATGAAAGTCCCCACGAGTAGGGCGATGCTGACTAAAGCTAAACTCTCAATGAAACTATTTGCCGTGATTAAGCGTTCTTGTTTGGGGGTTTCAAAGACAAACATGGGTCCGTGCTCTCTTTTCTCTTTGTCTTGTGCGCTGGGCTCTAGTTTGTGCCGTTTAATCAAATAACGCGCCACGGGTCCGCCGATAATTCCCCCACTCACTAGCCCAAAAGTGGCACACACGATCGACACCTCTAAGCTTTGGGGGAAGTTGTAGGGGGCTTGGGAGAAAGTTGCAGACCATGCTGCACTCGTGCCATGCCCGCCTGTAAGCGAGATTGACCCGCCAAGCAGACCCATTAGGGGATTCACGCCAATTAGGCTTGCTACCACAACACCGACTAAATTTTGCAAAACAACAAAGACCCCCACGGCAATCAAAAATAGCCCCAGCATTTTCCCCCCTTTTTTCAGAGAGGCAAAGTCGGCACTCAAACCTATGGTGATGAAGAAGGTCAGCATTAAAGGCTCTTTAAGGCTGGAGTCCAACACGAGCTTGAAGTTGTAGAAATGGTGGGCGAGCATGATCGCAAAGGCGACAATCACTCCCCCCACAACGGGTTCGGGGATGTCGTAGTCTTTAAGAAACCTCACATGGCGGATCACAAACCGCCCCAAGAGCAACACCCCGACCATACAAACTAAAGTGCCATAAACATTTAAACTGATCAACTTCGCCACTGCGCTTCCTATCGTTTAATCAAAGGGTAAAATATAACTTGTATAATAGCACATTCGTAAACCTAATTTTGACAAAGGGATAGAATGCTCACAGTCTTGCAAATTGGAGCTGGGGGAGTGGGGCGAGTGGTTGCGCACAAACTCGCCCAAAACCGCCACTTATTTGAAAGGGTGGTACTAGCTAGCCGCACCCTGTCTAAATGCCAAGCCATTGCCAACAGCGTAAAGGCTAAGGGGCTGGGCGAAATCATTTGCGAGCAAGTGGATGCGGACAGTGTGCAAGAAGTCGTGGCGTTGATTGAAAAATACAAACCCAAAGTGGTGTTAAACATCGCCCTGCCTTACCAAGATTTGACCATCATGCAAGCATGCCTACAAACCAAGACGAACTACTTAGACACCGCTAACTACGAACACCCCGACCTCGCTAAATTTGAATACAAAGAACAATGGGTATTTGACAAGGCGTATAAAGATGCGCAGATTTTTGCACTCTTGGGCAGTGGTTTTGACCCGGGGGTTACCAATGTCTTTTGTGCCTATGCCCAAAAACACCATTTTGACGAAATATATAATATTGACATTTTAGACTGCAACGCAGGCGCGCACCCCTACCCCTTTGCGACCAACTTCAACCCCGAAATCAATCTAAGAGAAGTGAGTGCTAAGGGGCGTTACTACGAAAACGGGGCATGGGTGGAGACCGCCCCCCTAGAGATCAAACAAACATGGGCGTACCCTGAAATTGGCGAAAGAGCCTCTTATTTGCTCTACCACGAAGAGCTAGAGTCCTTAGTCAAGCACATTAAAGGCTTAAAACGAATCCGCTTTTTCATGACTTTCTCGGACGACTACCTTAACCATATGCGTTGTTTGGGTAATGTGGGGATGCTGGGCATTGAACCCATAGAAGTGCCCTTAGCCGATGGCAAAACGGGTAAGGTCGTGCCGATTCAAATCTTAAAACAGCTCTTGCCCGATCCGGCAAGTTTGGCGGGCAAAACCACGGGCAAGACCAATATCGGATGTTACATCCACGGTACAAAAAACAAGCAAGAAAAACGGCTTTACATTTACAATGTCTGCGACCACCAAAAATGTTATGAAGAAGTCGGCGCACAAGCCATCAGCTACACTACGGGTGTGCCTGCCGTTGTGGGGGCAATGATGATTTGTAAGGGCATTTGGGGGGGTGAAAACTCTAAGGGCGTGTTTAACCTAGAGCAACTCGATCCCGACCCCTTTTTAGAAGAACTTGCCAAACAAGGGCTAAAAACCGAGGTGATCGAACGCTAGGCCTGCAAGCCAGCCCCATTTAGATACAATAGGCGCAAATTTTTAAAGGGGTTAGAAATAGCAAGACAAAATCTATAAAATTCTACAAAATAAAATACTATAAGTTTTTTATAGGTTTATTCTTGCCACAAAAGCCCGAAATTTTGCTAAAAAATAGGCGTTGCCTTTAGTAGGTAGAGTTCCTACCGAATTAACGCCTACGGACATGCGAAAAGCCAAACACTCGAAAACCAAGAGCGTGGCAGGCATGGTTGAACTAGGAATACAGCAGAAATTCTAGCTTTGTAGAATTTTACAAAGTTTTATAGGATTTTATAGGTCTGTAAGAACGGTCTGCCTTTTGGCAAAAGAAGTGAGCGAGGGTTGATCGGTTGTCCACACCAAGCACCGCCAGCGCGCGAGGGGAATGAGCCAAAATCACCGAGATTTTAGCCAATCAAAGAAACGCCCTAGCTTTGAGGCATGGCCAAAAAGCGCGTAAGCGGACATTGAAGGGCTAAAGCCCCAGAGTAAAATGGCTAGAGAACTTAACAACAGAGCGAAAGCCAAGGGTGGGCATCGCCCTCTTTGGCAAAACCAATGCGGGCAAATCCGCGCTCATTGAGGCGTTGTACCTTTTTTCAAAGAGCCCAGCAAAAAATGAGAACAGCGGTTATTTAGAGAAACAGAGAGCCTCTAGTAAAAATTTTACGATGCAATTTTGGGGTATTTTGTGGCGTGTTTGGGGGTTTTTGAGGGCTATTGTGTCCGCGTTTTACTTGGGGCGTGTTATAAGCAAAATCGCCTTATTTTGACACTATGCCCGAATGTGTGCTATATTACGGGCATTTTGTGTTCTTTGATTTGCCATTGTTCTTATCCTAAGTGGCCTTGAGTTGTGCGCTTATTTTGGTGTTCCCTAAATGGGACTTTCTTAAGGCTTGTTTGTGGGGGTTAAAGCCCCTATACTAGGGTTTGTTATGGCTACATGGTGATTACCCCTTTATTCCCACAAAAGGCATTTTATGGACTTAAGCTTGAGCTTAAAAGACAAAACTACTTTAGAAAAAATGGCAACCTCGTTGCGCTTTTTATGCGCCGACATGGTGCAAGAGGCAAACAGCGGACACCCGGGTGTGGCGATGGGTTTGGCCGATGTCGCAGTGGTGCTCAGCCATCATGTGCGCTTAAACCCCACCAACCCTAAGTGGCTAGGTAGAGACCGCCTCGTCTTTAGCGGGGGGCATGCGAGCGCGCTCGTCTATGCGCTCTTGCACTTATGGGGCTTTAATGTGAGTTTGGAGGATTTAAAGGCCTTTAGACAGCTACACTCGCTCACCCCGGGGCATCCCGAATACAAGCACACCGCAGGTATAGAGGTTACCACAGGTCCGCTAGGGCAGGGCTTTGCTAACGCTGTGGGCTTTGCGATTGCGGGCAAAATGGCGCAAGACATGCTAGGCAATGCCTTTAGCCATAAGGTTTATTGTCTGTGTGGGGATGGAGATTTACAAGAGGGGATCAGCTATGAGAGCGCGTCTTTAGCCGGGCACTTAGGCCTTGCTGATCTCATTGTTATTTATGACAGCAATGCGATCACCATTGAGGGGGACACAAACTTAGCCTTCAGTGAAAATGTGCGCTTGCGCTTTGAGGCGCAGGGCTGGGCGGTACTTGAGTGCAAGGGGCATGACTTTTTAGACATTGATCAAGCCCTAAACCAAGCTCAAGTGAGCGGCAAGCCAACCTTGATTATCGCCCACACGACCATCGGCAAGGGGGCCTCAGAGCTCGAGGGCAGCGCAAAAACGCACGGCGCGCCCTTAGGAGCTGAAGTGTTAAAGCGGGCGAAAGAGGCTGCAAAGTGGGCGCACCCGCCCTTTTATATCCCCGAAGAGATAAAATTACATTTCAGTTTGCAAAGGGGAGAGGCTGAAGAAAAGCTTTGGACACAAGCCTTAAGCCAAAAAACAAAAGAGCAAATCGCCCATTTGCAAGCCAAAGACTTTAGCAAGGTGGCTTACCCTGTGTTTGAGCTAGGACAAAAATGCGCCACAAGGGCGAGCAACGGGGCGATTTTAAACGCCATTGCCCAAAGCTATTTGGGTTTTGTAGGCGGCAGTGCTGACTTAGCCCCCTCCAACAACACCCGTTTAAAAGAGAGGGGGGATTTTTTAAAAGGCGTGTGTGGACGCAATTTGCACTTTGGCATTAGAGAACACGCCATGGGGGCGATTTGCAATGGGATTTCTAATTATGGCTTGTTTGTCCCCTTTTGTGCGACCTTTTTTGTCTTCAGCGACTATTTAGCCCCTGCCTTGCGCTTGAGTGCGCTCATGCAAAACCAAGTCTACTATGTCTTCACGCATGACAGCATCGGGGTGGGTGAAGATGGGGCGACTCACCAGCCCATAGAACACTTAAGCCACCTACGGGCTGTACCCCATTTTGAAGTTTATCGCCCCATGGATGCGCATGAAAATGTGCTCTGCTGGCAAGTGGCCTTAAAGCGGGGTAAGAGTGCGGCCTTTGTGCTCTCAAGACAGGATTTAGAGGTGGCAAGTTGTGCCCGTTTAGAGCAGGTGCAAAGGGGGGGGTATGTGCTGTATAAAAGCACCAAAGAGGTGCAAATAAGTTTGCTTTCTAGTGGGAGCGAAGTTGTGCCATGCCTTAAAGCTGCGAGCCTTTTAGAAGAAGAGAACATCGGGGTGCAAGTGGTGAGTGTGCCTTGTTTTGATTTGTTGTTGCAACAAGAACAAGAGTATTTAAACACGCTCTTGGTGGGGGTGGTTTTGGCTGTAGAGGCGAGTAGAGGGCTTGAGTGGTTTAAGTTTGCCGATGAAGTGCTGGGCATGCAAAGTTTTGGCAAGTCGGGCAAGGGGGCGGATTTATTCACATATTTTGGCTTTAGCCCTGAGAACATCGCAAGCAGGGCTAGGGCATTGCTGTGAAACAAGAGTGTCTGTATGTCTTTAGCCACCAAAGGGCGTGCAAGGCATTTTTAGCCACACAGCCCGATGGCTTTTTGCCCCCCACACTGAGTGTAAAAGACTTTTACGCCCAAATTAGCTATGTCCCAAACCTCATCAAAATTCCCCAAAGTGTGCGCCAGCTTCTCTTAGCCCACGCTATTGAAAAAGTCTTACACGAACTGCCCGAAAAGGATAAACCCTTATTGGTCTTTGAAAAAAGCTTTTTGGGCTACTTAGAGGGGAGCAACTTTGTGGGGCGTTTCTTTAACGAGCTGGCTAAGTTTAATTTAGACATTTACCAAATCAAAAATAGAGACATTTACGGCGACTACACGCACCATTTAGAAGTTTTGGAGCGCATTTACGAGCATTACACCACACAGCTACAAGAGTTAGGCTTTTACGACCCCATTTTGCGTCTAAAGCCCGTAATCATCCCCGAAATCTTGCAAAAGTTTTCAAGGGTAGAGTTTTATTTGGGTGGCTCCTTGAGCCTTTATGAGCAAGAATTGCTCTTTGCCATCGGGGCGTTTGTACCGATTTTCCTGCATGCTAGTGTGGATCGTTACAACAAGGGGTTTTTAAATTTTCTAAATCTGGAGCTCAAAGAGGATCACAGCTATAAAATTGACTTACAAGCTTTATCACGGCACGAAAACCCTATCCTAGAAACCACCCCCAAACCCCCCACAAAAAATATCCACATACACCACTTCAACACCCGACTAGAACAAGCCGCACTGGCTTTAGCCAGAGTGCAAGAGTGGCTAGAAGCGGGCTTAGAGCCTTCAAGGCTAGCCATCATCACTCCCGATTCGAGCCTCACGGCCCACTTACACCTCTTAGACACCAAGCGCAATTTAAACTTCGCTCACGGGCAAAATGTCAAGTGGGCTTATCAAAGTTACTTTGAAGCCTTGAAAAATTTAAAGCCAAGCAACACGCCCCCCCTAGAGGATTTAAACACACAGTGCTTAAGGTTAATGGAGCAGCTAAGTGCCCCCCAAGCCCTGCAAGACTTCCATCAAGAGTTTTACAGCGCACACTCTAAGGTGCAAGAGATTTTGTCTAGCTATGCCTTTGTTGATTGGATAGAGCTTTACACCCGTGCACTCAAAGAACAGAGAGTGGATGACACCATGGGCGGACAAGTCAAAGTCCTAGATGTGCTCGAGTGTCGGGGGCTGGAGTTTGATAAAGTGGTGATTTTAGACTTCACCGATCAGCTTGTGCCAAACTTGGCCGATCACGATCTTTTTCTAAACAGCAAAATCCGCGCACTTTTAAACATGCCCACGCTCAAGGACAAAAAAAACCTACAGAAGCACTATTACTACCAAATCTTGCAAAACAGTCAAGAAGTGGACATAGCCTATCACAGCGCAAACAATGCCACCTACTCTAAAATGCTCTTAGAATTAGGGCTTGAGGGGCAGATTGTCAAAAACACTCTTTTGCTCTTTCCCCCCGAACACAAGCACGCCTACACTGAGGACACCTGCACCGCCAAAGTTCCGCAAAATTTTAAATTCAGCGCCACGAGCCTGAACCACTTTGTCAGCTGTCCTAGGCGTTTTTATTTAAAATACCTACAAGGGCTAAACCCCCCTGCAAACAACAACGCCGACATGGGCTCACTCTTGCACGCCCTTTTAAAGACCCACTACGCACAACACCCCACAACCCCCATAACCGCCCCAATTTTATTAGACCTAGCCATGGCCACCCCCAAGTGGCAAGAGATGAGTGCCTTAGAAAAATTAGGCTTTGAGGTGGCGGTGGATAAAATGCAAAACTTCTTTACCCAAGAGGGCAAAAGATTGGCACAGGGGCAGGTGTGGGCGTGCGAAAGGGAGTTCGTGTTCTCTTTTGAGGGCTTTACTTTAAGGGGGTGGATTGACCGCATAGATGCGCTCAATGATGGCTCTTATGCGCTCATAGACTACAAATACAAGTCTTCTAAAGATTTAAAAACCGACACTCTAGAGAGCGTGGATGCATGCCAAGATTTTCAATTAAGCCTTTATGCCCTAGCAGCCATGCGAGAACTCGGCCATGCCCCTTTAGAAGTGTGCTTTTACAGCCTAAAAGATGGGGAGCTAAAATACGAGAGCCAAGAGGTCTTGCGCGCCAAACAAGAACGCTTAAGGGGGATTTTAAACGCCTTTAAACAGCCCATAGACTTTGCAAAGAACCCTAGCAAAAAAAATTGTCAGTATTGCGCCTACCAAGACATTTGCGGAGTGGAGTATAAAGAGAGGAGGGAGCATTAAACTCGGGTTTTACGCCTTTTTAATCGGGCTTTTTTTAGCCACCTGCTTTGGAGAAAGCGGAAGTTTGGGGGTTTTAGGCGTGGGGATTGCCTCGTGGCACACCAATTATTTTGGGGCAATCGCCTACCTTGATCCAATTTATTTGTTCTTTGTGTGGCGGTGGGGGTGTTTAAAAAGTTTAAAGGGGCTAGAAGCTATTTTGGCGAGTTTAATCGGGTTTTTGGGCTTGCTTGTGGGGCAGGCATTGCTCTTTAAACAAGGGCTTGTGGGCGCGATTTTACTCAGTTTAATCGCCAAGCCCATCGGCGCGCTCGGGGCGTGGCTTGTGGTTGTGGGGGCACTTCTCTATGCTTTTGGGGTGTTGTTTCCTAAAACCTTTGCGAGGGTGAAAGACAAGTTGTCCAACTTAGTACGCCTGGGCCTTGAGAAGGGCAAAGAGGGTGGCGAGGCTTTATTGCGACTCTTGCAAGGGCTAAAAGCTCCCCAAAAAAGGGCGCATTTTATCCCAAGAGCGCATAAAATGCCCTCCACGCCTAAAACCAAAAACACCCCCTTTGACCCTAAAAACTTTGAGAGAGAACGCCCCAAAAGTTTTAAGATCAAGGTGAGCCACTATCAGGAAGCCCAAGAAGTGCAAGATTATGGTGTGCGCCTCGTGCCCAAAGAGCCAAAGTTAAAAGAGGTAAAACCCCAAGAGCCACAAGAGCAAGAGGTGCGCCTCGTGCCCAAAGAAAAGCCCCAAGAAGCGCAAGAATCCCCACCTCCACAAGACCTCCACACCAAAGAGTCCAACACCCCAAGTTTGCATTTAGACCTGTCTGCCCATAAGGATTTACTAGAGCAACGCCACGCCTTGCAAAAGCCCAAACAAAATACCTTGCCTAGCCTAGAACTCTTAAACCCCCCAAAGCCCCAAACCCCTCAACCAGATAATTTGCAAGAGAAGGTCCACAACCTCTTAAACAAACTCAAAATGTTTAAGATTGAGGGCAAGGTTGTCAACACCTGCGTAGGGCCGATGGTCACGACCTTTGAGTTTCGCCCTGCCGGGCATGTCAAGGTGAGCAAGGTGTTGGGTTTAGCTGATGACTTGGCGATGGCTCTTTGCGCGCAGTCCATCCGCATACAAGCCCCCATCAAGGGCAAGGATGTGATGGGGATTGAAATCGCCAATGACAGCCTAGCCCCCATTAGCCTAAGAGAAATTCTAGAGAGCCAAACCTTTTTGCAAAGCACAGGTTTAAGCCTCGCCCTAGGCAAAAGTACCACGGGCGAGCCCTTTATCCTAGATTTAAAAGCCATGCCCCATTTGCTTATAGCCGGGAGCACGGGTAGCGGCAAGAGTGTGGCGATGCACGCCTTGATTTTGTCCCTGCTTTACAAGCACAGCCCCCAAGATTTGCAATTTGTGATGATAGACCCCAAAAGGGTGGAATTTAGCCTATACGCCCACCTACCCCATTTAAAAACCCCCATCATCACAGACCCGAGCGAGGCGCAAAGTGCCCTAGAGGATTTGGTGCACGAAATGGAGCAACGCTACGACCTCTTAAGTACCAAAAGGGCAAAGAACATAGACAGCTACAACCAAAAATCCCCCCACCCACTGCCCTTTATCGTGGTGTTGGTAGACGAACTAGCGGATTTGATGCTCGCCGGGGGCAAGGACATAGAGACCCCGATCATCAGGCTCGCGCAAATGGGGCGGGCAAGCGGGTTGCACCTTGTCATCGCCACCCAACGCCCAAGCGTGGACATTTTAACGGGACTGATTAAGGCGAATTTGCCCTGCAAGATGAGCTTTAAGGTCGGCTCTAAGGTGGATGCGAGGGTTGTTTTAGACACTGAAGGGGCGCAAAACCTCTTAGGCAGGGGGGACATGCTTTTAATTGCGCCGGGCAGCAGTGCGCCCATCAGGGTGCACGGGGCGTTTGTGAGCGAGGATGAAATTGAGCGTGTCGTGGATTTTATAGAAAGGCAAGGACATGCAAAACTTATATGAAAGCACCCAAGAATTAGACAACCGGGCGTGTGCGCTCTATGGGCTTGAGCCTAGTTTGCTGATGGAAAACGCGGCGGCAAGTTTGCGCCATGAAATCGTGCAGAGGGCAGGGGGCTTAAAAAAGGTCCTGATCGTGTGCGGGGGTGGGGACAATGGGGGAGATGGCTACGCTTTAGCTCGGCATTTAAGCGACCTTGAAGTGCAAATTTTAAGCGTTAAAGAGCCTAAAAGCGCGCTGTGCCAAATCCAATACCAACGGGCTTTAGCGTGCCATATAGAGGTCTTGCCGCGTTTCAAGCTGTGCCAAACCCCTGAGATTGTCATAGATTGTTTATTTGGCTCGGGGCTAAAGGGGACGCTAAGTCTAGAATTGCAAGATCTCATACACGCCCTAAATGCCCTACCTGCCTTAAAAATCGCCTGTGATGTACCAAGCGGGCTAGATTCTCAAGGCTTTATAGAAAGCATCGCCTTTAGGGCGGATGTGTGCGTGTCTATGGGGGCATTAAAAAGTGGGCTGTTTAGCGATTGTGCTAAGGACTTCGTGGGGGAGGTCGTGGTGGCTAATTTAGGCGTGGGGAGGGGCTTGTATGAAGCCGAGACTCCTCTTTTCTTGTTGGAAAAAAGCGATTTAGTCTTACCCCTGCGTTTCAAACAAAACACACATAAGGGCTACTTTGGGCATGTGGGCGTGGTGGTGGGTGCGCACAGTGGGGCAGGGTTTTTGAGCGCAAAAAGCGCGCTAGCCTTTGGCGCAGGGCTTGTGAGCGTGCTAGGCGCACCTGAGTTGCAACACACAAAGCCCCTAGAGATCATGTACGCTGCCACCATCCCCCAACAAATAACCGCGTTTGCGCTAGGCATGGGGCTAGAGGGTTTGCCTGAAAACTTAGAGAAAATGCTCGCACTTGCCCCCTGTGTGCTTGATGCCGGGGTGTTTTATGAAAGGGGGCTTGTGGAGGTGTTAGACAAGCCTTACCAAATGGTACTGACCCCACATCCTAAAGAGTTTTTAAGCCTGCTGAAGATGCTAGGCCATGAGGTGGATATGCTCGAGTTATTGCGCTTTAAACTTAAATGGGCGCACGCCTTTAGCCAAGCCTACCCGCACACAGTTTTGCTTTTAAAGGGCGCGAACCCCATCATCGCCTACAGCGGACAAATTTATGTCAATCCCCTAGGCTCCAGTGCCCTTGCTAAGGCAGGCAGTGGGGACATTTTAAGCGGTATGGTGGCCGCCCTGTTGGCACAAGGTTATAGCCCCCTAGATGCTGCCCTGAACGCAAGTCTAGCCCACGCAATGGCAGGCAGCCTAAAGCCCCACACCTACGCCCTAACCCCCCAACAGCTCATAGACAACCTAGCCACGCTCTAAGAGCACAAAAAACTCGCTGTTGCCCTCCTTGCCCTTGAGGGCGGACCGATCAACGCAGAGCACTTTTAAGCCCAAATTTTGTGCCAAAATTAAAAACTCTTGTAGGTTCTTATTGATGGCTTCTTGGTCCAGCACCACGCCCTTTTTGCTGCGCTTGACCCCCAAACCCACTTCAAATTGCGGTTTAAAGAGCAGGAGAAGATTAGGACTTAAGGGGGCAAGGGTGGGTAAGAGCAGGCGCAAAGAGATAAAGCTCACATCGCACACCAACGAATCGTAAACTTGGCTAGGTTGAAACGCCCGAATGTCGCAAGATTCGTGTAGCTCTATTCTAGGGTTTTCTCTAAGCTCTTTGGCTAATTGCCCCCGCCCCACATCCACGCACACCACCCGAGCCGCCCCCTTTTCTAACAGCACCTGGGCAAACCCCCCTGTGCTTGAGCCGACATCTAAAACGATTTTATTTTGACAATCTAGGGGGTGTTGCTCTAAAAAGCCCCATAACTTCTCGCCTGCCCGCCCCACAAAGCGCTTGGGCTGTGGCTCTAGGTCTTGCAACTCTTTGACTAACTTGTCTGTAACCTGCAAACTCGGCTTTAGCCCTAGCCCAATTTGCCCCTTTAAAATCAAGCTCTTGGCATGCTCCCTGCTTGCAGCGACCCCTCGTTGCACTAAGAATTGATCCAAGCGCATTTTAGCCCCTAAGCAACACATGCAGGTATTCAGTGGTGTGTTCTTTGGTATTGGGGGTGCTAGCAAAACGGCTGTAAGCTTGGCTTTTAAGGCTGTAATTGCCATATTGGCTAAAAAGAGTCTTGATCTCCTCTAAACCCAACAAGCCCTCATCATTGTAGCTTAAGAACACAAAGCGGGCGCTGGTGTGTTTGAGGATATGCTCTAAACTTTGGTAAACCAAGTTCTTTTTACACCAAGCCGACTTTTCATACGCCCTTAAGCCTGTTTTACCCTTGGGGGTGAAGTCGTCATAAAGGGCAATGCTGTTTAAGATATGGTAATTTGCCCCGTATTCGCGTTGGTTGTAGGGGGGGTCTAGGTATAAAATGTCGGTTTTTAGCCGGGGGATTAACTCCTTAGCGTCTGTGTGGTAGGCGTGGTGGGGGTTTGGACTCAATTCTAGGGGAGCTGGGGTTAACAACAACTCCTGTTGTGCGCTCTTTTTGAGTTTTTTTAAAAATGCCCCATAGACACAGGCGGTGTTGGCGACTTTATCCGCCGCCTCGAGCAAAGAAGTGAGCAAGAAATAATGCTCGGCTAAACTTGTCTCCCCCTGTGTGTGCCACTTGTCAATTTGGGTGCGCATGGCATCGATTTTTAGAGCATTGCTGTCGCTAAAGTATAA
Source organism: Helicobacter sp. NHP19-003 (assembly GCF_019703305.1). NCBI lineage: Bacteria > Pseudomonadati > Campylobacterota > Epsilonproteobacteria > Campylobacterales > Helicobacteraceae > Helicobacter > Helicobacter gastrocanis. Next base: position 1,247,583 of record NZ_AP024814.1, read on the forward strand.
GCGCCCTTCCCCACCGCCTAAAGCGTAGTGTTGGTAGATTTTGCCCGCTAGTGGGGGCAAGTTATTGAGCGCATCGATGAGAGTTTGTGCCCGCTTGAGGGGTTTGGTGTTTTCAATGTAGTGTTTGGCAAGTACGAAACTATAAAACTCTTTATCGTTGCTCAACACCTGTTTGGCATGGTTTTTAAACAACCGCCCCACCGCTGCCGTGCCTGAGAAAAGGTCGGCAAAGATGCAATCGGCTAAATGGACCCCGCCGCCCCACAACACTTCTTGGATGCTGCCAAACAAAAAACTAGAAAGCTTGTATTTTGATCCTATATAGTTCATGCCACGAGGATAGCATAAACTAGGGTTTTTTGGGGGGGTTTAAGACCCTTGCAAAGTGCAGACAACATTGCGCCAAAATGAAGGGGGGCAAGGTGTAGCTCACATGCAAAATAGTGTCGATCTTGATGGGCTTAAAAAGCACCACACCCGCCCAAACGAGCGCACTCACACACGCCACGCCCATGAGGACCATCGCTAACCCTTCAAGCCCCCTTGCGATCTTCTCTTTTATCTCTTGCACCATAGGAAACTATTTTAGTGCAAAAGATTAAACAGCTTGAGGCTTCTTACACTCCAAATGCCCGCAAAAAATGCGTTTTCTGTGGGTGTCAAATTGTGGGCTAAATAAATCCTTGCTCTCTTGATTGTCCTTTGTGTGTATGCCTACAAGGGGCAAGAGAGAATGGATTAAATCATCGCTCATAAGGGGTTTATGCAGGGCTTGCTCTATGAGTTTCACTTTATCGGGGTGTCTTTGTTTAAAAGTGTCGGTAACGAAAACCATAAAAGGGATTTCTACGCCATAGGCAGAGCATTTATGCCCGTAGGTGTTGCCACTTTGGAAAATGTCTTGGGCGTGATCGGAGAGATAAAAAATAATGGTGTCCTTGCCCTGAAAGAGTTTAAAAATCTCACCTAGCACATGGTCGGTGTAATGAATAGAATTGACATAATCCGCCACGATTTGCTTATCTTTATCGTTTTTGACTTTGAGATTTTTATCGTCAATGTCTTTGGGGGTGAATTTGGCATAAGATTTGGGGAAACGCTCGCTATAGAGCAAATGGCTGCCCATTAAATGGAACACCATGAGATTTTTAGCCCTTCTTTGCCAAAGAGTTTAAAGACCCTAAGACGGGCAAGGGCTTGATCAGTGTGGCAGAAGTTACAGAAATTGCCAAAAGCCCATTTTGGCACTTCAAGCAATACAGCTTAGCAGAATACCCCAAGCTAGAGGATGCGCTTAAAGAGGGCAAGGTGATCTATGGCGCGTTAAAAAGCCCTAAGAGCCCTAAGGGTAAAACCCCTACAGACATCGAACCTAACCCCATATTTGGCGAGAACTTTGCCGAATTTGCGCTCAAGGGGGCAGAGGCGGTGAAAAAGCTCTTACAAGAGAAACGCGGACAAGTGGCGGGGGCGTTTTATCGGGAAGATTTGGAGTATATCACTCTAGCATGGGGAGAAGCAGGCACAGGTAAAAGTGATGGTTGGGGTTTAAGCAAGATTGCCAAATACCACCCCGAAGTTTTGGACAAACTAGAGGAGCTTATCCAAACTTTACCCATTGTCAAAGAAACCCCTAACCGCTACCAATTAGAGAACGCAACCTACAAGGCGAGCATTAGAAAGGACTTTGAGAAAAAGCCGGGAAATTGGGTATTGACGGCGTTTGAGAAGATGGAGAGTATCGCTAAGCGTAATACAGACTTGCCTAGCACCCAAGAGGGGGCTAAAAAGACTCCTTTAGCCGATACCAAAGACAACAATACCACCCCCCCCGCTTAAAGGGCAAGATGAGCCTAGCAACACAGGGGGCAACTCTAGCGGGGAAAGTGGTGGAAACACCCCACCCACAATGGGGGAAAGCAATCACGGGGATAAGAAACCGCCTAATGAGAACAATACAGCTAGTGGGGGTAAGGGGGAGAAGGTGGAGAAAAGGGGGTAGTGGAGGGGATAGACCGCCCACAGATAGCGGGGATTTATTCGACCCTAACCAACCCCCAAGAAAAGTTACCAAAGAAGAAATCACCCCCGAGTTTTTAGAAGAAGTGAAGAAGCGCAAAAACGAGAAGGTGTGGGTGGGGGAATTGACTAACCCTAAAATCATTGGGCAACTAGGCTTTAAGACAGACAAGCCGGTTAAAATGCTGTTTGACGGGGACGCGTTAAGGCATATTGAGGAAAGGCATGGGGTGGATTCTAAACTAGCCAAGAATGGACAACCGCCCATTACGAGTGCAGATATAGCGACTTACCCAGACATTGTCAATCATGCGACTTGATGAAGGTAGAGGACACGCCCAAGGGCAAGAATCTTTTAATTGGCAAGCAAATTAACGGGTATATGGCGGTGGTGGAGGTGATAGGCACAAAAAATAACCAACTAACCCTAAAAACGATGTATAAGGAAAATGGGAAACTAGCCAATGCAAAGGAGTTTAAAGAGTCCATCAGTAACCACGATGTGGCGGATTCACGCCCGTTAAAGACGGGTGATTCCTTAGATACTGCTATGGACTTGAGCGACTCTACCACCCCCGCCCTTAAAAAGCAAACCACAGCAAGGGGGAAAACTACCTGAAGAGTTTGAGCCCTGAAGAGCTGGCAAAAGCCCAAGAAGAGACATTTGCAGAGCTTGGCAAGAATGCCTTTAAACCTCTAAGCACCACGCCTTTAGCCAAAGAGCAGCTTTTTAAAGAGCTTAATGGGTATAAGCACTTTGGGCACGACTTCACAGAATACAGAGACAAGGGCCTAAAAGCCCTAGAGTTCATCGCCAAGAAAAAGCACGGGCAAGTGAGCGGGGCTTACTATAGAGCAGACTTAGGCGCGATCGACATAAGCAACAATACCCAAAGGGGGTTAGTGGATTTGTTGGCAGGTCGGGGGGCTAGCGATGTAGAGAACAACATTTACTATTGGGGCAAGCCGGCATTAGAGCCCTTTGAAGGCAACACCACGCAAGAGAAGGTTTTACACGCCCTAGATAGAATCCTCAAGGAGGGCACTTACCGCCTAGAGCAGGGGCAACACATCCTAAGCCTAGAGCTAGACAATGGTGTTTATCAATTACAGCTCTTCCCCCTAAGCCTAGAGCAACCCAGCCACTTTTATCCTATGTCCCTCCAACACCACCACAGACCCAAAAACCCCGATAGCCCTATGGAGCGGGATTGACAAGTTTTTGTTGTGTGGATTTTAGGCGTTTTAGGGGGTTTAAAGCCTACCTTTTGCCCTCTTTAAAAATCTGCAGTAGGTGCTGGATGTGGGCGAGTTGCTCGTGGCAGGTTTTTAAATCCTTAAGGCTCTTGGGGTCTTTGTAGCGTTCTCTTATGATTTTCACCTCTTGGGGTTTGTGCTCTAAATACTTCTGGTGGTCTAATTCTAGGGCTTTGATGTGTTTGTTCTGCTCGTTCAAGTGGATTTGGCTAAGCTCGAGCTTTTCTTTGAGCGCGCCATTGGCTTTGAGCAAGTGGGCAATGCCGCCTAGTGCCCCCAAAAGGCCTAAGCCTAGAACAATCACTAAGATTAAGATGTAGGGCATTGCTTGCGTAAGCTTAAAATCTTTTGCACAACTTCAATCGCCCGGTCGATGCCAAAGTAGCCCACACTGGCCGCGATGCCGACCTTTGGCATGTAGGCCAAGACTCAGCTTTTCAAAGACCACTTCAAGGATATTTTAAGCGCGTTGTTTGGGGGTGCGCTCTATTTGAAACAACTTATTAGGGAGATGGAGCGTGAGGGGCAAATTTACTTGGTAAGCCTTTTGCAATTTGACACGCTTAGGATGCTGCAGTAGCAAATCCAGTTATTGCTGGGCAAAAGCCAAACGCCTCGCCTACAAGGCGGTTTAAATGGGTTTTAGGGTGAAACGATCGAGCAAACCAAAGATTTAGCTCAAGAGATCGGGGCTATGGCTAAACAAATTGCCCAAGAGCAGGCAAACAACTGCCCCAAAGGGAAATGTGAAGCGGTAGGGGCGGGCACAGCCAGCAAAGTTTTAGGGTGAAATGTAGACAACAGCCACGCAACCGCCCAAAATGCTCTACAATCCACATGGATTAACTTTAATGCCTTATATTGCCTAGTGGACAAAATGCGCCTAGTGAGGCTGTAAACGCGTCCAATGGAGGGGGCGGTGGGCGTAGGTTTTTACCTGTAATGGGCGTGTCTGAGTTGGACAATAAAGTTGCGTCTAAAGACCTCCCATGTTTAATCACCACGCGCGACATCCACGACACCCTAAAGGCAATTGATATGGGCAAGACGATGGGACAAGAGCAAGCTCACGAATGAAACGGCAGAAACATTAAGGGGTAAGTTGAACCTGCCTAGCAAGTCCAAAGACCCCACCAAACTTTATATACCGAGTCAAAAACCACCCTAGACACTCCCGCCACCCAAATCGCCCCAAAGCGCAAGAGTTTGGGTTTTTAAAACAGCGTTAAACAAGTTGTGCTGAAAATCCCTAGTGTTTCACAAAAACACTATTCTCTCCACCCTTAGGCCAAGGTCGTGGTGGGTGGTGGTCGCCCTTTTTGGATTTTAGCAGTGCCTTGGCAGGGCAGTGGCTTCTAGGGCGGATTACCCCAGCCACTTCACCTGTTAGCACAATTTTTTGGGCACTCATTGCCGTGTTGCTTCACACGGACTAAAATCCAAAGACATTCCCCTACGAACTCTTCATCAAATCCAGCAATGCATCTTTGTTGAAGCTTGGGGTGTTGAGGGTTGGGGGTTTTTTGAAGACTTGTTTTTGGCTGACACTCTCTTGGATTGTGTTCAACGCTTGTTTGATCTGCGCAAGACTCTCTTGCAAGATTGCTTTTAAATCTGCCCCTGTGGATAACAAGTCTAAAGGGCTTGGAGCGTTGAGCTCAAGCACGCTCTCGCCTAGATTAATGCTAAGGGTGCTGTTGAAAAGGGCTTTGCCCATAAACTGCGCCTTTTGCACCAACTCTTGCACGCCATCCACACTCAACGACTCGAGTTTTAGGATTTTTTGGCAGGCGATTTGCAAGGTTTGCAGTGCCCCGATGCTCTCGTTGATGCCCTTGATCTCGTGGTTAAACTTTTCAATCTTGTGCGCCTTGTGCTGGGTGTCTAGCATGTCTAAAGACTGTGTGTCGATCGCCCCTAGGTGTTTTTGGAGAGTCTGTAAAATGTCCTGTTTTAACATGTCCATCCTTTGTAGCAAGATACAGAACACAAGCATTTTTTATTCCTTAACACTTAGGGAGTTTTTTAGGTATAATGGCGGATTTTAATCAGGATCGTTGATGAAGTCTATTGTATTGTTGCTCTTGTGTGTGTCTTTAAGCGCCTTGCCCTTGCAGTTGGTGAAAAAAGAAGGCTCTAAAAACGCCCCCACTTTGCTTTTAATGGGGGGGATTCAAGGCGATGAGCCGGGGGGGTTCAACACCACAGACATTTTTTTAATGCACTATAAGGTGTTGTCGGGGAATGTGTGGGTGGTGCCTGTGCTTAACCGCTACTCCATGCTGAGAAACCATAGAGGGGTATATGGGGATTTAAACCGCAAATTTGCCTATTTGAGCCCCAAAGACCCCGAATACCCCCTAATCCAATCCATTAAGAAAATCATCACCGCCAAAGAGGTGGGCGCAATTTTACACCTACACGATGGGAGCGGCTTTTACCGCCCCCACTATGAAAGCCCTCTTTTAAACCCAAGGCGTTGGGGCAATTCGTCCATCATAGACCAAGACGAACTGCCCGGCGTGCCCTTCGGGCATTTAAAACAAGTGTCGCAGGGCATCATCGCCAATGTCAATAAGTCGCTCTTAAAGCCCATACACCGCTACTATATCCGTAACACCCACACAGCACAAGGCAATGTAGAAATGGAGAAAGCACTGACCTATTTTGCCATCAAGCACAAAAAGCCCGCCTTTGCTAACGAAGCGAGCAAAGAACTGCCCCTACCTGCAAGGGTGTATTACCACTTACTCGCCCTTGAGGGATTGTTAAAAGAGCTGGGTATCCGATACAGCAAGGACTTCAGTCTAAACCCTGAGAGCCTTTACAAGCTCATCAACGACCCGAGTTTAAGCGTGGTGTTAAATAACAACACCATTCTGCCCATTTATGGTCTGAGAGGACATCTAAACTTTTTCCCCATGCCTAAAAACACCCCCCTAGAGCAAATCTCCCTAACTTCTAGAAGCTATATTTTGGGCTTGCTGCCTAAACAAAAACAAGTGTGGCTCAAATACGGCAATAAATTGATGACCCGCTTGCACCCCCTGTATTTGCCCTTTGATCATAGCCTAAAGAGCGTTAAGCTGGAGATCGATGGCAAGTTACAGGAGAGCGCACCGGCTCAAATTGTAGAGGTACATAAGTCCTTTAAGGTTATGGCAAAAGAAGGCTACCGGGTGAATGTGATCGGCTACACCCATCGGGGGGCAAAAGACGAAGCCGGCTTTAAAATCACCTATAAAAACTTAGATAAACGCTATTCTATAGACACAGAGGGGCGGATTTTCCGCATCGAGTTTTACAAGGGCGATGCCTTCAGTGGCATGGTGTTGGCGCGCTTTTTATGAGCCTAGCCTTTTGCATCCTTAAGGCGTTAAAATCGTTAAAACTCATAGAGCACGCCCCGCCCTTGTGGTGGCCGGGTGCCGGGAGTGTGGAGGTCGTTGTGGGCGCAATACTCACACAGCGCACAAGATTTAGCAAGGTGCAAGAGAGCCTAGACAATCTTAAAAACGCCCATATCTTAGAGCAAAACCCCACTAAGAGCCTGGAAAATCTCGCACAAATCCCTTTAGACAATTTAGCTAAGCTCATTGCCCCAAGTGGGTTTTATAACCAAAAGGCACGGCATTTAAACGCCCTTAGCCAAAATATCCTCAAGGATTTCAATGGCTTTGAAACCTTTAAAGCTGAGGTGAGCCGGGCGTGGCTTTTGGCACAAAAAGGTGTGGGTTTTGAGAGTGCTGATAGCATTTTAAATTATGCCTGCTTACGCCCTGTGTTTGTCGTGGATGCCTACACACACAAACTCTTAGCCACTTTGGGACTTGAGATGGAGGACTACCACGCCCTGCAAGAGTTTTTCACCAAAGGGCTAGAGCAAGACCTGTCCCAAGTTTTGGCACTTTATGAGAATAAGCTAGAGTTAGCGGGCATTTATGCGCGTTTGCATGGCAAGATTGTAGCCTGCATGCAAGCCAAGATTGCCCTTAACCCCCACTTAAAGGATTGCGATGGTCTTTATTGATGCATGTTTTAGACAAGAAACCCCCTACACTCCCATTTGGATGATGCGCCAAGCGGGACGGTATTTGAGCGAATACCAAGCGGTGCGTAAGAGGGCCAAAAACTTTTTAGACCTATGCGCCGATGTCAAACTTGCTACAGAAGTAACGCTCCAGCCCATTGAAATTTTAGATGTGGATGCCGCCATCCTCTTTAGCGATATTTTACTCCTGCCCCATAAAATGGGCTTGCCCCTAGAGTTTCTCCCCAGTTTTGGCCCCAAATTTACCCAAACCATCCAAAACCTAGAGGACATGAAAGCCCTAAAGAGGGGAGCATACAAAGATTTGGGTTTTGTGTATGAGATTGTGTCTAGCGTGCGCGCCAAGTTAGACAAGTCTAAGGCGCTGATCGGTTTTAGCGGTGCGCCTTGGACTTTGGCGACCTATATGCTAGAGGGGCAAGGGAGCAAGACCTACAGCCGCTCTAAAAAAATCCTTTACACTGAGCCCGCCACCGTCCACGCCCTGTTAGAAGCCTTGAGTGATGAAATCATTGGCTATTTAGACATGCAAGCACAAGCGGGGGCTAATGCCCTCATGCTTTTTGACTCGTGGGCGGGGGCACTGGAGCTGGAGGCGTATTTAGAATTTGGCTGGAGCTATATAGACAAAATCACCAAAGCCCTAAAGCTTAAGCACCCTAAAATCCCTTTAATCGTGTTCCCTAAGGGTGTGGGGGCGTATTTGGGGCATTTAAAGGGGGATTTTGAAGTCTTTGGATGCGGTTGGGGTGTGCCTTTAAAGTTGGCTAAAGAAATTTTAGGAGGCCACTATGTCTTGCAAGGCAATTTAGAACCGGCAAGGCTGTATAGCCAAGAGGCAATGGTGGAGGGCGTTGAGCACATTTTTGGGCTGATGGGTAAAAAAGCGGGTTTTATTTTTAATTTGGGGCATGGGATGTTGCCCGACTTGCCCCGCGCTAACGCCATCGAGCTTGTGCGCTTGGTGCGCACACAGAGCAAGCGCTAAAGCGCGCTAAAACCTAGAAAGTGAACACATAGTTGATGTACCATGAGTAGTGGCGCATGATGGCGAAATTTGGAGCAAGTTTTTGGGGGATCATGGGGAATTTGATGCCCGCTTGGATGGCTGAGTGTGTGCCTATACGGATGCGTCCGCCCGCATTAAAGAGGAACTGGAAGCCGGTGTGGGAAGCCATGTTGCCAAATTGCCAAGTGTTACCGGCAAGCTGGATACCGCCCACAAGACCAAAGGCAAAGGGGCTGGTAGCGATGAGGTTAACGATCATGTCCGCCGCACCGCCATAGGTGTAGAGATTGTCTTTATCCCTATTGCTAGACCCCCACTGCGCGCTGTTGTTCCAGTCGAAGAAGCCATAGACTTGACCCCCAAACCATTTATTGGCAAAGCCCACGCCCCCCATTTGGATGCCCAAACCATAAAGGGGGGCACCAGTGGTTAAGCCATCTCTGTAAATATCACTGCTCTCTGTGTATTTACCTTGTTGGTAGCCAAGACCTAAGAAAAAGCCATTCTTTTCATCTGCTTGAGCTACAGACACAGCACTAGCGGCCATCAAACTAGAAAGAGCCAAGCCCTTCATCGTGCGTTTGAAACCAGAAACCATAAAAACTCCTTATCAAAGTTAGTGTGGACACACAAGCTAAGAGTGTTCCACTTGCTTCAAAAACAAGCACCCACAAGATCGGCTAAAGCGGTAAATATTGAGTAAATGGGAAAATTCCACCGATTTTAAGAAATTCTACGGATTTTTTAAGTAAATCTAAGGGGATTTTGTGGCTCCAGATGTAGGATTCGAACCTACGACCAAGCGGTTAACAGCCGCCTACTCTACCGCTGAGCTAATCTGGAACAAAAACGCCATTCTAGCATTTTTTTAGTGGGCTTGTCAAGACTTTTTAGCCCTAAACTATTCCTAGAGTTTTAAAGCCCTTCTGTGTCTGCACTCAATAGCGCTTTTAAGCCACAAAGCCAGCCGACCCGTTAGGCAAAAAACCCCCACTTGCCCGATGGCATAGCGAGTCCCTAGCGAGCAAATCGTGCCTTTGGGTTTGTAAACAAAGGGGTTTGTGGGGGGCTTGCCACTAAGGACATTTTTAAATTGCGCTCCCAAATACGCCCCCATTTGTGTGGCTAATTGTGCTGTGGGGGCAATGGGGCGGTTTTGCAAGTCTTTAAAAAGCGCACAGTCGCCCAGCACAAACACCCCCCATTTTTCTAGCCCTATGGGCTCTAAAAAGCTATTGACCTCCACACGGCTACGCGCACTCTTAAAAAAAGGGGAGTTTTCAATGACCGGGCTGCCCTTAACCCCACAAGTCCAAAAGATAAAATCCGCCTCTATTTGTTCTTTTTGTCCTTGTGTTTCGACTATGACTCCATTTTCCAAACACTCTAGGATTTTTGCCCCCACCTTTAGGCGCACCCCTAGACGCTCTAAATATCCTTGCGCTTTTATGGCGAGTTTGGGGACAAACATGGGTAAAATTTTAGGCATCGCCTCTATACAAGTGAGATTGACACTCCCGCTAAACGCATCTGCCAAAGCCCCCACCAGCTCCACTCCGCTAAAGCCTGCCCCACACACCACAATCTCTAGGGGCTTGTGGCTCTGTTGCACGGCACTTTGCAATTTTTGGTGCAATTCTTGACACTGCTTGTAGTGGCTTAAAGCGTGGGTGTGATCTTTAACTCCCACCACGCCAAAGCTCTCAGGTGCAAAGCCCAGCCCCACGACTAATTTTGTGTATGGGTGTTCTTGCTTTTGCCCCACTACCATCCCCTCTTTGATCTCCAACACCTCATCTTGCACGAAGCGCACCTCGGGGGGTAAAATCTCTGTCAGGCTCATGGCGTGGCAACCGGGCAAACCCGCCACGACATCGTGCAACAAGACCTGCACGCTGTGCTGGTAGCTCTGCGACACAAGCGTGAAAGAGTGGCTTTGCAAGACCTCTTTAGGCAAAGACTTGACAAAGGCTAGGCTAGCATACCCCGCCCCCAAAACCAAAACTTCTTGCACGCTTTAACCTACCATTTGATTTTCACAACGGGTTTGATGAAATGAGCCGGCTTGTCTTTCATCCACGCTAAAGCTTGGGCGATTTCCTCAAATTTGCCCTCTAGGTGGTGTGTAATGATGGGCTTAACGCTGAGCTTTTTAGTTTGGAGCAATCTAGCGAGCTTCTCCATACGATAACGCCCGCCGGGTGTGAGCCCGCCCTTAATCGTCTTGTGTCCCATGCCCACATTCCACGCCACGCGCGATAGCGGCAAAAACTCCCCACTGCCAAAGTAATTGACATTGGACACCACGCCCCCATTCACCAAACAAGTGCAAGCCTCGCTTAAAATGTCCGTGCCTCCCCCAGCGATCAAAATTTTATCCGCCCCCACGCCCTTAGTGAGCTCTAAGATCTGTTCATGCATGGGGGCTTTGCTAAAGTCCACGAAATGGGTCGCCCCGTAGTGCTTGTGTGCCACCTCGTATCTAAAAGGCACGCAATCCACGGCGTAAATCTCACTTGCCCCCATTAAATTTGCCCCCGCTAGTGCCATCAGCCCCACAGGACCTAGGCCCACCACCGCTACCCGATCGCCGGGTTTGATCTCGGCTTGCTCGGCGCAATGAAAGCCCGTGGTGATCATGTCGCTAAGCATCACTGCATCGGTGATCTCCACCCCCTTTGGCAAATGCCCCAAATTGCCGTCCGCATCGTTGATGTGGATTTTCTCGGCAAACACCCCGTCTTTAAAATTAGAAAACTTCCAGCCAGAAAGCGCGCCGTGGTCGTGTTGGGCGTAACCCCTTTGCGCCCCTAAAGAGCTCCAATCGGGCGTGATCGCCGGGATGATGACAATGTCCCCCTCTTTAAAATCCTGCACCAAAGCCCCCACTTGCAAGATCTCCCCCACCCCCTCATGCCCTAAAAACATGTCAGTCCGCTCGCCAATCCCCCCCTCATAGCAAGTGTGTAAATCCGAAGTGCAAGGTGCCACCGCCAAAGGGCGCACAAAGGCATCTTTAGGACCCAACTCCAGCTTTTTGCGCACAGGTGCGACACATTCTAAGGACTCTTTTTCAATGATCCCCACCTTACCAATGCCAAGCATCGCAAAACCTTTAACCATGGAAACCTCCATTGTGAATTTAAAACAAATGGATTATAGCGGTTTAAGGTAACGATCTGTGGATTCACTCCACCTTTTAAGGCATAAAAAACTAGGCACCAGCCCTTGATCATCTTTGTGATTTTTGCCACCACTCTTTGTAATTCTTCAAAAATATCACACTCTTTGCAAGACTTGTCAAAAGAATCCGCTAAAAGCTTCATGAATGGACCCGTTTCGATGCCCGGGGTGCTACTAGCCTGATTGTAATTCACTTTGCATTTATCGCACACATCGCAAAGGATTTCTCGATACAAAACCCCGCCTCCTCTCCACATATTCGCAAAAGTGTTGCCCCCAAAGGTTTGCAAATCCGCCATTAGGTCATTGGCGGAGGCAAAATCTCCACCAAAGAAAGATTATCAAGCCTTTTAATGTAATTTTCTAAGACTTATTGGCTTTTTTGTTTCAATTTGCCATAGAGCAGATCAAGCATGTGGATCATGGCTCTAATCGTGGGGTCGTTTTCGCGATCTTTGGCACTTCCAAAAGTACCTTTTTGTCCTCAATCATTGCGCTAGGTCTGCTTTCTAAACCAAATTCCTCTTGTTCTGCGCTGTTGGCCATCGATGAGTTTAAAAACTTCTGCATCTTGATACCCATAGACTAAATCAAGGTGCAAGGTCTGCTTTTTATCCTCTAAAACTTGAAACAATGTTCTCAGCTTCTGCTAGGGGGATTTTTGGGCTATTGGGGCGCACAAAGACCTCCTTTTCCTCATCGATGCTTTCATGCCACAGCACCCTACACCGATAGAGCAGAGTGTCTAAAAATGTTTGCCTCCCATCAATGACATTGTAAGATTTTTTAAGACTCTCCGGCAGAAATCCCACTCGTCTTTAGCGGGTGGGATGAATGCCCCCTACCCTTGATTTTCTATGTATCTTTTGATGGTTTCTGGGTTAGCTTCTCCTATGGAACAGGCAAAAAATCCATCTGTCCAAAATTTTTGTTCTTTCCAAAAATGCTTGCGTAAGAACGGGATAAATCTTGGTTCTCTCCAAACTCTATAAGTAGTCATCTGCTTGATCCGCAAGATAATGGAACTGATAGACACCCTAGGGATATATTGAATCATCAGGTGTAGATGATCTTTATCTGTCTCCATTGCTATGATGATAAAATCTGAACTTTCCTCTATCTCTTCAAGCACAGACTTTATAAAAATAGCCACATCTCCTACGAGCAACTTTTTTTCTGTATTTACACACTAAAATCAAATGGGCTTTTAGATTATGTTTGCTCCTGTTTGTGGACAAATAGCCTTTGAGTTTGTAATGGTTTTCTTTCATAGCTCTACCTCAAAAATATTTTATAAAATTATATTATAATGATGTAAAGTTAAGGCGTAAGAAATTGCTTAAAGCAATAAAGTTTAGAATTTATCCCACCATAGAGCAAAAAACCTTGATACACAAGCACTTTGGCTGTGCTAGGGTGGTCTATAACTACTTTTTAGCATACCGCCAAAAGCAATACGCACAAGGCATTAGAGAAAATTACTTTAGCATGCAAAGGCGCTCACTACTCTCAAAAAACAAGAGGCTTACGCTTACCTAAGTGAATGCAACTCTCAAAGCTTGCAAATGGCACTAAGACAGCTGACAACAGCCTTTGATAGGTTTTTCTCTAAGCTGGCAGATTATCCTAGATTCAAATCTAAAAAGCATGCGAAGCAGTCTTTCTGTGTCCCGCAACACTTAGAGATGGATTTAGGCAACAACCAAGTCAAGCTACCCAAATTCAAAGAAGCTATTAAAGCCAAGTTTCATAGGCATTTGCCTACAAACTCTATCGTCAAACAGGGGTTTATCTCTTGTGTAGCAGATAAATACTATCTCTCTATAAGCTATGAGGATAATGAGCCTGAACCTAAACCCACAACTATCAAAAAAGCTGTGGGTTTAGATATGGGTTTAGAGTCTTTAGTGATAGCCAGTAGTGGCGTGCTCTATCCCTATAAAAAGTTTTTTTCCAGAATCTACAAACCAAACTCACTAAAGCGCAAAGGAGATTGTCTAAGAAACTAAAAGGTTCTAGTAATAGAAAAAAACAAGCCAAGAAAGTGGCACAAATCCACGCTTCTATCAGGAATAGCAGAGAGGACTACCTACATAAAATCAGTAATGAGATAACCAATCAATACGATTTGATAGCAGTAGAAACCTTGAAAGTTAGGAATTTGGTCAAAAACCACAAACTAGCTAAGAGCATTGCCAATGCCAGCTGGTCTAGGCTCATTAGTCTATTAGAATATAAGGCTGGTTGGAAGGGTAAAACCCTTATCAAAATTGACCAATACTTCCCTAGCTCTCAAATCTGCTCGACCTGTGGGAGCAACACAGGTAAAAAGCCACTGCCTATTAGAAATTTTATCTGCCCTTGTTGTCAAACATACCACCACAGAGACCTAAACGCTAGCATCAATATCAGAAACTATGCTTTGGGAATGCTAGATGAGCGACACGCTATCAAGGTAGATAAAACTAGGGTAGGGATTACCCGAAGTTACGCTTGTGGAGATTCCGCTAACGGGGCTGTAACCAAGTATGGCTACATACTGGATACTGCTAGTTATGGATCGTTGAAGCAAGAAGCCCACCCGTCTTTAGCGGGTGGGTGATTCACCCACAACGGGTTGCAGGCTATAAAATTCCTCTGAGTGGCTCTCTTGGATAAAATTTCTAATGTCTTTAAGCAAAGTTGTAACCTCCTAGCACATGTTCTAGGGGTTTGGATGCTTTTTCTTTGCCTTAACTAAACCACCCCTTGACGGTGTCGCAAACAGATTTAAAACCGCTAGCCACAGAGCTCGCCACAGATTTAATGGCACTGCCTACGGCACTGATTGCCGACTTTAGGCCATTTGCCACGCTGGTGGCAAAGGATTTAGACGCTTCAGCGATTTTCTGCCCCACGCTTGAGCCAGCCATATAGCCTAAAGTTGCCCCAAAAGTCCGCCCACGGGTCCAAAGATTGACAAGATAGCCATAAACAGCCCCTACCCGCAGTGGCACTGACAATACCCGCAAGGGTGGATAGGGAGTTTATGTGGAGCTTTTCTATCGCTTGCTCGCCCGCCATCTATAACATTCTTTTTAACCACTTTATGATAGTGTCGACTCTCCATTTTGACAATCATGGGGCTTTTAACATTTATGTGCAAACAATTTTCTTATGGTCCAAAAGAACTTCTCAATACAAAAGAGGCCAGTGTGTGGGCGAGCCAATATTTAGGCAAACATGTGAGTGTCAGCAACATTGCTTATCTCATCAATTATGGCAGGATTGCCAACCATGCCAAAGATTCTAAGCAAAATCTCATTGACCCACAAGAACTTAAGCTCTATTACGATCGTTTCGATAAAAAAGACACACATGACTCCCTTTCTTTTGCCAACTTTAAAGAAGTTGAAACCACAAAACATATCCATCGGCTACACCCCTACAAAGGGAAGTTTATCCCCCAGTTAGTGGAGTTTTTTTTAGATTCTCATACAGATGACATAAAGACGGCACAATGGTTTGGCGAGGGAGATATTGTACTTGACCCCTTTTGTGGGAGTGGGACAACTTTAGCAGTGGCAAACACCTTTAACATGCACGCTTTGGGTGTAGATATTTCTTGTTTTAATGCCACGCTGAGTAATGCCAAAGTGGGGCAATACAATTTGGAGGCTTTAACCCGTGTGCTTGAAGACTTGATCGATAAAGTGGAGTCTTTGCATGAAAAGAGCCCCATTAAAGAGTTTGAAAACGCCCTAGACACACACTTACAAAACTTTAACAACAGACATTTTCCTAAAGACTTTAAGCGTAAGGTTGTTTTAGGGCAGGTAGATGAGCGCATCTATGGCGCGGAAAAGGCCAAAGAGTTTTTGGGGATTTATGAAGAACTGCTCCAACACTTTACAATCCCCCTATTAGACAGCGCACAAACAGGCTTTATAGAGAAGTGGTATGTCCACCCCATTAGGCAAGAATTATTGTTTCTAAAAGAGGAAATAGACAAGAGGCACGAGGGCATGCGTGATATTTTATACATTGTCTTAAGCCGCACAGCAAGAAGTTGCAGGGCCACCACGCATGCAGACTTAGCCACCTTGAAGGACCCAATAACAACAACCTACTATTGCAAAAAACATGGCAAGATTTGCAGACCTCTTTTTAGTCTAAAAAAATGGTTTTCTCACTACGCCAAAGACACTTTGAAGCGTTTAAAGGAATTTCAAGCATTGCGGAGTGGTTGCTTTTCTTTATGTTTACAGGCCGATGCTTGCGGTGTGGATTTAATGGCGGAGGTTTCTAAGCACAATAAGGACTTCGCCCACTTGATCGATGCACAAAAAATTGCTGGTATTTTTAGCTCACCCCCCTATGTGGGACTCATTGATTACCACGAACAGCATGCCTATGCCTATGAACTTTTTTCCCTAAAACGCCAAGATCACTTAGAAATTGGGGCTATGCAAGCGGGGCAGGGCAAGATTGCTAGGGAGCAATACATGCAGGGCATCGCCAATGTGCTTAAAAACACCAAAAGATTTTTAAAGCCCAATTACAATGTCTTTTTAGTCGCCAATGATAAATTTAATCTCTATCCACGCATCGCTGAACTTGCAGGCATGCGCATTGCCAAATGTTACCATAGACCTGTCATCAATCGCAGTGAAAAAGACACAAGGGGCTATCAAGAAAGCATATTCCATTTGAAAGACCATCGAGAATGTTAGCACAACAGGAAGTCAAGAAGCGCATCAAAGACCTTTAACCGGTGTCTTATATCAAAAGTTTCAAAGCTACCAGCCAGAAACAAGTTACATGCCCTTCCACACAAGACTCTTAGGCAAAGACAGAATGGCTTTGTATAGTTTCATCCATAGTTTAAGCACAAACTTTGGTTCAAGCATATTTGAACCCGTAGCAAAAGAATTGGGGTGTTTAAAATTCGATCGTGCAGAGTTGCAGACGAAGTCTGGAGACAGAATCACCCCAGAGGCTCAACAGGTGATTCAAGACATCATGAATTGCCTAGAAACAGCGACCAACAAACCAAATAAGGCGTGCGAGATTGCCAAAATTCTTAAAGCCATGCGTGGAGCAATTGGCGCAAACACGATTGCCATCAAACCCACAAAAGTAGATTTGCGCCTAGCAAAAAATGGGAGTGTCTATTTGATCGACCTCAAAACAGCCAAACCCAATATGGGCGAATTTAAGGGGTTTAAACGCACTCTGTTAACTTGGGTGGCGGCTTTTGCCTACGACCACCCAAACATCACCGACATACATACCCTTATTGCCATCCCTTACAACCCTTATGCGCCAAAACCCTATGAGCGTTGGACTCTAGCAGGGATGTTGGATTTAAAACATGAACTCATGGTGGGGAAAGATTTTTGGGATTTTGTAGGAGGAGAGGGCAGCTATACCATGCTCTTGGAGTGTTTTGAGGAAGTTGGCTTGCAAATGCGCGATGAAATTGACGCGTACTTTAAGAAGTTTATGGACTAAAAGGCATTTTAAAAAGCATCACCTCTAGCGGGATTTGGTTGGCTTTGGCAAACTTTGTAATGGTATCTAAGATTTGGGTTTTATCCGGCAGGGGGATGTCAAAAATGCGGGTGTAAATCTCTAGCTCTTTGGGGATGGTGGGCGTGCCTAAATGGGTGGAGAAAATAAAAATCGTGGCGTTGTAAGCGGCGTTGTTTAAAATCAAGCGCGCCATGCGTTGCAAGAGCGCCACCGCACTAGGGCTTTGCTCTAGCTCATTCTCAATGTCTTTAAGCACCAAAAACAGCTCGGTGTCAAAGGGGCGGTCGTAGTGGGCTTTTAAAAAGCTCTCGGGCTGAGGTGGGGGTTTTGGTGAGCGAGGCAATGCCTAAGGATTTGGAGCGCATGGGCTTAGTCGAGGGGGTGTGGGTGTGTAGTTTTCAAGAGTTTAAGGGGCTGAGTGTGGCACT
The DNA here is from genome assembly GCF_019703305.1 of Helicobacter sp. NHP19-003. Classification (NCBI taxonomy): domain Bacteria; kingdom Pseudomonadati; phylum Campylobacterota; class Epsilonproteobacteria; order Campylobacterales; family Helicobacteraceae; genus Helicobacter; species Helicobacter gastrocanis. The sequence continues at coordinate 1,265,044 of NZ_AP024814.1, forward strand.
AAGGGAGATGGTGGTGCGCTTGCACGGGGCGTATAAGAGCCAAGAGAACAAGGCGGATAAAATGCACTGCCTTTATGACTATCTCACCGGCCAAGAGTTTAGCCAGCATGTGCAGGGCTTGGTGGAGAATTTTATGGCATTGCGAAAGAATTTGGCAGAAGAAAAGCAAGCTATGCAAAAGCTTTGGGCAAAAAGAGAAAAACAAATCGAACAAATCTTAACGCATATCAGCTACACCTACGGCTCTTTAGAGGGCATTGCTGGGCTGGACATGCCAGCACTGCCTGCGTTGCAACTACCTAATGGGTAGGAGCATTGGGGTAGGGGGTTTAGAGCTCTATTTCTATGTAGGATAGGGTGGTGTGGGTTTCTGGCTTGTTGTAGCCATAGCGGATTTCTACCACACCCCTGCATAAATAAAAGCTATAAGAGCTAATGTAAGCGAAATTTTGTGGCGTGTCCTCTGCTTTAATGGCTAAATTGGTTTCTAAATCGTAGGGGCTAATTTTGTAATCCACCTTTTTATCTTTCTCACCTTCTTGTTCTTGTGCTATTAAGACTATTTTGTCAAACACATGCACTTTACCGCCCGCTGGGATTGTCAGCGTTTCGGGTTTAGCAATATGTGTAAAAACATAGTCTAATTGGGAATAGCCCAAACAATAATGGTGCTCAGCACAAAAAAGACCATAGAAGTCGCTAGCTTTCACCTCGCCTTCAATTCAAATATCTTACTGCGAAAATTAAAATCTCGAGATTCTAAATCATGCATTTGGTAAGGATATTTGTCCCACTCTAATCCCCACAAATTTACCAAAAAACACAACCATAGAAAAGGTGCAAATGCAGGCTTCTTTTCTGTGCCATAATATTTGACAGGACCCAACTCGCTTGGTATTTCGATTGTCGGGTGTAACTTAGCCTCTGTGTGTAGCATGGCAGCAATATTATATTTATCCATTTCCAGCAACTCTTTATAATCGTGGATGAGCTCCCTTAAAGCTGTCTTGCCCTCCTCTAAATTTTGGGCGTTAAAGAATTTGTTTTTAAGGGCGGTGTAGGATTTTAGATAATCTGTAAAGCTAGGGGCGTGCGGTGCAGGGGGGGGTAACTAGGGCATTTTGCGCTGTTAGAGGGACTAGGGCTTGCTCTTGTGTGGCAATGGGGATTAAGGTTTTTTGTTGTGCTTTAATTTCAGCTTGTAGCCTCTCTTGCTCCTTAGCGTACTCGTGGTCTTTTAAAATGGCATTGATCGTTTCTAAATCCGCCTCAATCCCAAAGACCCCACATAACGCATTTAAAATGTCTGCGTCCTCTGTGGCTTTAATCGCCTCCACGCCCTCTAACTCACTCGCATACCCTCTTGACTTGAGCCAGCGGTGCAGAGTACCGCTTTTATAGTGCTCCAAAATATCCAGCAAATTAAAATGCTCTTTAAGCTGGTCTAAACTCGTAACTTTTTCCCCATCGCAAGCTAGGGCAAATTTGGCTAATTTCATGGGCTCTCCTTGCCTAAAATAAAAACCTTATTCTAGAATATTTTAACTTAGGCTTACAGCTTAGAATTTTAGGTGGGGCAAAGCGTCCATGATTTTAAGGCTGAGGGCACTTTTGGGGGTGTTTTTGAAGTCTTTTAGGGGGATTTTGACAAGGTCGGTGGGGTCTAAATCCGCCAAAGTGGCTTCATAGATTTTAGCGCTCAAGCGGTACTTGGTGTAGCTGTGGCGTACTTGGGCTAAAAGGGGCAAGTGGATTTGCTCTTGCTCTTTGAGTAGGGGGATTTGGTGCAAGTGGGCGTATAACCCCTTTTTGGCACAGCTCAAGTATAAAAACCCCCCTTGCAGACACACGCCGTAATGCTTGGTGATGGGCGTGCTCGGGGGCTTTTTAGCGACGCTGAAACTTTTTAAATCGTGCTTGCCCTTGCAAGCTTGTTGCAAGGGGCAGAGCAGACAGGCGGGGTTAGCGGGGGTGCAAACCAGCGCGCCTAAGTCTATCAGGGCTTGGTTGTGGTCAAAAGGGTTGTCTAGGTTTAAAAACTCTAGGGCTTTTGCTTGCAAGAGTTTGGCTAAGTTTGGGCTCTTAGGGTCTAGGGCAAATAAGCGTAAAAGCACCCGCGAAACATTGGCATCCACCACGCCCACCGCTTGTTTGTAGCCAAAGCACAAAATCGCATTGGCGGTGTAATCGCCCACACCCGGCAAGGCGCGTAGGGCTTGGTAGTCATTAGGCAGTTGCCCCCCGTGTTTTTCGCAACAAATTTGCGCGCTTTTGTGTAAATTCTTTGCCCGAGCGTAGTAGCCAAGACCTTGCCACAACAATAAAACCTGTTCTAATTTCGCCCGAGCTAGGGCTTTGAGCGTGGGCATGGCTTTTAAAAAAGGGGGGTAGAATTTATCTAACACCACGCCGATTTGGGTTTGTTGCGACATGATTTCGCTGACATAGACTTCATAGGGGGCGTTTGCGCCTTTTAAATGGCGTATGGGTAGGTCAATGCGGCCACTGGTGGCATACCATTTTAAAAGGGCGTTGTGGTGGGGTTCAAACATGCCTTGCTCTCCAAAAGGTGCTATTATAGTGCTTTTCTCTTAAAGGGAGCGCTATGGAGTTTCAAATGGATTTAATTGATGAAGTGCAAAGCGGACTAGGGGATTTAACAGAGCATTTAACCCCCCTCATGGTGCACTTAGGCAAAAAGGGGGGGGTTGAAGTGGTGTTAGCAAGCCCGGAGCGCATACAAGAGTTAAATGCCTTGTATCGGGGGGTGAATCAACCCACCGATGTCCTAAGCTTTCCTACTGACATGCCCTTTAGCGACTTTTTGGGGAGTGTGGTGGTGAATGTTGCCCTCGCTAAAGAGCAAGCGGCAAAGTGGGGGCATAGCCTTTTAGACGAAGTGTCGCTTTTATTCTTGCATGGCTACTTGCACCTGCTAGGCTACGACCACGAAACAGACAGCGGGGAGCAAAGGGCGTTAGAGCAAGAAGTGATCCAAGCCTTTAACCTGCCCTCTAGCTTGATTGTGCGGAGCGAAAGCCTTTGAGCGTTTCTAGGGTGCTTACCCAATTAGGGCTGAAGAAAAGCGGACGCACCAAGGGGGGGATTTGTAACTTCCGACACGCGTCTTTATACTCTTTGGATAGGGGGTTTAAAAATCACGCTTTTTCCCACATAGACAAGCCCCCCACAACCCACGACATAGCCCCCCACAACCCCATTAAAGCCTTGTTGCTCGAGCTCTAGGCGTTGTTTAGCACTCAACACATAACCTAATCTTTTCAGTAGACTATCCACATAGTAGAGAGGTTGTCCCCCCACTTTAAAGACAAAGACCCCACAAAGTTTTAGACAATCTAGGGGCGGATACAGGGCATGTTTTTCTAATTCTAGGGCTTTAAAACTGCGCACCAAACCGCTAGCCCCCCCTAAGTTTAAAAAGGGCGTGGCTAGGCTATGGCGGATTAAATTGCGTTTAAAGCGAGTGTCTTGGTTCGTGCTGTCTTCAAAATAGCGGTGATTATTAGCGTGTAGATAGTCTAGCAGGGCAGACTTGAGGGTGTAAATCAAGGGGCGCACCAAGGTGTAGTTTTGGCGGGGCTCTAGGGCGTGAAAACCTAGCAAGGTTTGCAAACTCGCCCCCTTAGCAAGTTGCATTAAAAACCATTCTAATCTGTCGTTGAAGTGGTGGGCTAAAATTAAATGGGTGTAACCAAACTCCCTAATCAAGTCCTCAAAAAATTTATAGCGTTCTCTACGCCCCTGTGCCTCTAAATTGCCCCCTTTTAGGGTTACTTGCTTGGCATGCACCCTTTTTTGGTATTTTTCCCCGAGCTCTCTAGCGTAGGCGACCTCATCTTGCGCCTGCGCCCTTAAGCCGTGATCTAAAATGGCTAAATCAAAGGGCAGTCCCCGCTCTAAAAGCAAGAAAAACAACGCCACAGAATCACCCCCCGCAGAAAAGCCTAGCAACCCACGCCCTCGTCTTAAGCCCTCTAAGCCCTCTAATGCGACCATTTAAGCCCTAATTTATGTTTGCTTGAATACAATGCGCCCATTGTTGCTCCATTTACCTTAGATTAACTTAAATCCATTCTACAAAAGGAGCAACCCTGTCATGTTAGCGTTTTTGTCAAAGTTTTTCCACTTCAAAGAGCGCAACACTTCGCTAGGCATTGAAACCCTAGCTGGCTTAACCACCTTCGTAACCATGGCTTACGTCGCAATTGTCAATCCCGCCGTTTTGCAAAAGGCGGGCATGGACTTTGATGGTGTGTTTATGGCGACCTTGCTCGCCACGATTGTCGGCACGCTCATCATGGGGATTGTCGCCAACTACCCCATCGCCATTGCCCCGAGTATAGGTATGCAAGCCTACTTCGCCTTTGTGGTTGTGCTTGGCATGGGGATTTCGTGGCACACCGCTTTAGGGAGTGTCTTTTGGGCTTCTTTGATCTTTTTACTCCTGTCTTTAACAGGCTTTAGAGAATCTTTAATCAAGGCAATCCCCAATTCTTTAAAGGCGGGAATCACGGCAGGCATTGGGCTTTTCATCGCCTTCATTGGCATGCAAAACGCCCACTTGGTCGAACCTTCCAGCGCAACCATCATCACGCTGGGCAACTTCTCTAAGCCCATCGCCTATATGTCGCTCATTGGGCTGTTTGTCACGATCGTTTTATTGGTCAATCGGGTTAGGGCGGCGATTTTCTTGGGCATTTTAATCACCGCCCTTTTAGCCTTGCTTTTGGGGCATTTAAAACTCCCCGAGCATTTGTTTAAATTGCCTAAACATTGCGACAGCACCTTTTTTAAGCTAGACCTGTGGGGCGCATTGAAGCCCGATTTGGGGGCGGTGGTTTTCACCTTCTTTTTAGTCATGCTCTTTGACACCACCGCGACCATGATCGGTGTGGCACAACAAGCAAACCTCATGCAAGGCGATCGCTTTTTAAATGCCAAAAGCGCGCTTTCAGCGGATGCCATCGCCAGTGCTGTGGGTTCTTTGGTGGGAACTTCGCCCACCTCCACCTACATCGAGTCGGGCTCTGGGGTGAGCGTGGGCGGGCGCACGGGCTTTACTTGCGTGGTAGTCGCCCTGCTTTTTGCGTGTTTGATCTTTCTAGCCCCTTTAGCTAAAGCCCTAGCTAGCGTGCCCGCCATCACCTCCCCGGCTCTCATCATCGTGGGCTTTATGATGATGAGTCATTTGAGCGAAATTGATTGGCACGACCTAGAAGAAGCCCTGCCCGCCTTTTTTGTGCTTTTTTGGATCCCCATTTCTTATAGCATCACTAATGGCGTGGGCATCGGGCTCATTGTCTATCCGCTCATTAAAATCTGTCGGGGCAAGTTCAAGCAAGTCCACCCCTTGCTCTATCTGTTCGGGGCGTTGTTTGTGGTACAGTTTGTGATCGACATGCACGGGTAGTTACAGCCCCCTAAAACTTCTTTAACCTCCCTGCCCGCCCATTTGGGCAGATTTTTCAAAGTGTTCTTTGGCCTTTGTGGGCCCTTTCACACAGCCCATTGCCATAGAGCCCCATAGCCCCATGTCCTAACCAACTGCACCACCTTCAAAATTTTGTTTCCCAACATGGTTAGCCTTTTGCTCGTTACAATCAAGCAATCGCAGCACAAGTGTTTTAATGGCGTGGTTTTGGGCTTGTTTTAAGTTTGTTTGTGTAAAAATCGCTCCTTATCAGGCTAAAACTTAAGTTGAGAGGTGTTTTTTGTTATCTCGTCATTTCTTTCAAGAAGATTTAGCCTTTGTGCCTAACCACCGCTTGCGTTATTTGGGCTTGAGTGTGGCGTGCTTGGGGATTGCCTTCATTTTAGGCATCATTGGTCTTTATTTAATGCCTGAAAGTGTTACGCATTGGACAAAACAAAAATTTGGGCTGATGAGTTGGCTAGAAAATGTCCATTTGGGCCCCGTGTTTGACAATGATTTATTTATTTTTAATTGGGTCTTACACCCCTATTTTGGGGCGATTTATTTCATGCAAGCTAGGATGGCTGGGTATAAATTTTTTACAGGGGTGTTGTTTACGGCGTTGGTGTCTACTTTCTTTTGGGAGTATGGATTAGAGGCGTTTGTGGAAGTGCCCAGCATTCAAGATTTGATCTGCACCCCCACCTTAGGCCCGCTTGTGGGCGAGATTTTCTACCACACAAGCCAAAGGTTGCAACAGCCTAGTAAAATGCCTAAGTTTTTCGTGGGTTGTGCGCTCTTTTTCTTGGATTTCATCGGCTTTAGCATCCAAAAACTCGGCTTTGCGAAGGCTTGTGGGATTTGCAACAAGAACGCCATTTACCAAGAGAATACCCCAAAATGCTAAATTTACCCCCTATAAGTGAGGTTTTTATGCAATTTCAAGTTTCAAACCAAGCCAAGTTGCCGACCCCCTTTGGCAACTTTTGTCTGCAATCGTTTCAAGAAAAACAGGGGGCGTTGGAGTTAGACCATTTAGTGGTTTTCACCAAAGAACTAGGCAAGTTGCCCCTAGTTAGGGTGCACTCAGAGTGTTTAACCGGCGATGTCTTCGGCTCACAAAAGTGCGATTGTGGAGGGGAGTTGCACATGGCATTAGAGCGCATCGGCAAAGAGGGGGGCATGCTCATTTACTTGCGCCAAGAGGGACGGGGCATTGGGCTGTTTAATAAGATCAATGCCTACGCTTTGCAAGATCAGGGCTATGACACCATCGAGGCGAACGAGGCGATCGGCTTTAGGGACGATGAAAGAGATTATGCGATCGTCAAACACATTTTAGAGCATTATGGCATCAGCAAAATCCGACTCCTCACCAATAACCCCAAAAAAATAGAGGCACTCAGAGCGTTTGTAGAGGTCGAGCGGTGTAGCATTTTAGTCCCCAGCAACTGCCACAACCACGCCTACCTGCAAACCAAAAAGCTCAAGATGGGGCATTTGCTCTAATGTTAAGTTTCAAAGAAGCCATAGAAGTGGTGGGGGCGAGCTTTCTAACTCCGCTAGGCAGCGAAAAGGTCTTGTTTGCAGATGCCCTGGGGCGCGTGTTGGCTGAGGACATTTTAGCCCCTAAAGACAGCCCCGACTACCCGATAGCCAGCATGGACGGCTACGCATTTAGATTAGAGGATTTGGATTTGCTGCAAACGCAAGGGCTGTTGGTACAAGGGATCAACCCCGCCAACTTGCAAGAGCCCCCGATGTTAAAGCCCGGGTGTGCCCTTAAAAGCTTTGTGGGGGCGAAAATGCCCATCGGGGCAGATGCGCTTGTGATTGTGGAGGAAGTACAAGAGCAGGCCGAGCGGATCTTTTTGACGCATAAGAGCGGGCACTACAACTGGATTCGCCCCATAGGCTCACAGTACAAAAAAGGGGCGGTGGTGTTCTCTAGGGGGGATAAAATCACACCCTATGGTGTGGGGGCTTTAGCCGAGCACAACCAAGTCTTTGTGCAGGTGTATAAGAAGCCCAGAGTGGGGATTTTAAGCGGGGGGGCGGAGATTGTGGAGGTGGGCGCGCCCACTGAGGGGGTGCGCAGCGTGAATAACCACATGCTCAAGGCGATGGCCGAGAGTTTAGGGGGCGAGGGGGTGCTCTACCCCCTCATGCCCGATAAGCAAGAAAGCATCGAGCAAGCCATATGCCACGCCTTTAGAGATTGCGACATGGTTGTAACCACAGGGGGGATGAGTAAGGGGGATTTTGACTTCACCCAACACGCCATCGCCAATGTGAGCGAGATCGCCTTTAAGGGGGTGAAGATCAAGCCGGGCAAACCCGTGGCTTACAGCATTTGCGCCAAAGACGGCACGCATAAGCCCTTGCTCGCCCTGCCGGGCAACCCCCCCGCCGCCGCACTCACTTTTTATCTCTTCGGCGCGGCGGTGTTTGCCAAACTCTTCAACACCCCCTACACGCCGCCTTTCGTGCAGGCCACTTTAGAAGAGGATTTGGAAAAGCACGAGGAGCGCATGGAGTTTTTGGCGTGTTCTGTGCATCTAAAAGAGGGGCACTACTTTGCCAGCCTGCGCCCTAGGGTACATTTACACGACAGCCAAAGTGCGCTCTTGGTGCTAGAGGAGGGTGTGCGCACTTACCCAAAGGGCGCACATCTTGCGCTCTTGTTGCACCACATTTTTTAAGGAGTTTCCATGGTGTCTGTGCGTTTTTTAGGCCCTATTAAAGAGGAAAGCCTAGAGTTGGACATCCAAAATTTGCAAGACTTGCGTGCAATCTTGCACGAAAAGGCGCAAATCAAGCCGTGGCTGGCGATGAGTGCCATCGCCCTCAATGGTGTGCTTGTGGAGGATAGCAACACCCCCTTAAGGGCTGGCGATGAGGTTGTCATTTTGCCGCCCGTGTGCGGGGGCTAAAAGTGCTTGAGGTTTTTAACGGTGCGCTTGACACACACGCTCTTTACCATGTGTGGTCTAAACTCTGCGTTGAGAAAAATCTAGGGGCTTTATGTGTCTTTAGTGGGTTTGTGCGCCCAGAAGAGGGGCTGGAGGGTCTGAGCTTTGAAGTGTATATGCCCTTGTTTGAAGCGTGGTTTGAAGCTTGGCAAGAGAGGGCAAGGGCGGATGGGGTGTCTTTGTGTTTGGCGCACTCAATGGGGGATGTGCTGGTGGGGCAAAGCTCGTATATGGCGGGCTTGATGGGCGCACACCGCCAAAAGGCGTTGGAGTTGTATGTCCCCTTTATTGAGGACTTTAAGCACAACGCCCCCATTTATAAATACGACATCAAAAATGGGTGCAAGATTTACGCTAAGGATCGAAGCCATCCATTGAAAGGGAGCGGATTGCTGCAATGACAACAATAAAAATAGGCGTGGTGGTGGCTAGCGATCGCGCCAGCACGGGCATTTACGAGGATTTGAGCGGGCTAGCCATTAAAGAGGTTTTAGGTGAATACATCTTAAACCCCCTAGAGTTTCTTTACCGGCTGTTGCCAGATGAGCAAGCTTTGTTGGAGCAGACCTTAAAAGAATTGAGCCAAACTTGCGCGCTCATCGCCACCACAGGGGGCACAGGTCCAGCTCCCAGAGATGTTACGCCCGAGGCGACTAAGGCCGTTTGTTCTAAAATGTTGCCCGGCTTTGGTGAGCAAATGCGCGCCACGAGCTTAAAATATGTCCCCACAGCGGTACTATCACGCCAAAGTGCGGGCATTTGCGGCTCTAGCCTCATCGTCAATTTGCCCGGCAAGCCCAAGAGCATTAGGGAATGCTTAGAGGCGGTGTTTCCGGCGATTCCCTATTGCATTGATTTGATCGGTGGCCCTTACATTGAGGCAAATGCTGAAAATATCAAAGTTTTCCGCCCCAAAAATGCTTAGCCACCTAGACGATCAGAAAAACCCTACAATGGTCAATGTGGGGGGCAAGGCGCACACAGAGCGCAAGGCCGTTGCTAGCGGACAAATCTCTATGAGCCAAGAGGCGTACAACGCCATTGTGGGGCAGACCATCAAAAAGGGTCCGGTGCTACAAACCGCCATCATCGCCGCCATCATGGGGGCGAAGCAAACCAGCTCTTTAATCCCCCTATGCCACCCTTTAAGCCTTTCAAGCGTACAAGTAGAAGTGCAAGAGCTTGAAGCAAGCCATGCCTTTAAATTGTTTGTGTCTGTAACCCACACAGGGCAAACGGGTGTAGAGATGGAGGCACTCACAGGTGTGAGTGTGGGGCTTTTAACGATTTATGACATGGCTAAGGCGGTGGATAAAGGCATGGTGATCGGCGATGTCCGCTTAGAGTCTAAGAGTGGGGGCAAGAGCGGGGATTATAAGCACCCTTAAGCTGTTAGCATAAGTGCGCTATAATAAGAACTTCACCTAAAAAAATAACATTACTTAAGGAGAATGGATGCAGTTAAAAAGATGGTTATGTGGGGTGGGGCTAGCCGCCGCTTTTGTGGGCTGTGGTCCCAACATCGTCGTGACAAACAATGTCCCCCTGCGCTTGGCTTACAAGAGCCAAACCGCCAAAGCCCCCGCCACGCACAAACAGATCATGATCTTAAAGCCCTTGTTGCAATACAGCGACAACATCGCCAAAGAGTATGAAAACCGCTTTAAAAAGCAACTCACCCTAAAAATCCAAACCTTGCTCGACAATCAGGGCTATAAAGCCACGATCTTAGATGTGAGCGATAAAAACGACCTGACTTTCTCACAAAAACGCGACAATTATTTAGGGTTAGAGATCAGCGGGGAAGTGGTGCTAAGACCTGATCCTAAAACCACAGAACAAAAGAAATCCAGTCCGGGGCTTATTTTCTCCACGGGCATGGATGTTACCAAAGGTGCGCTCTTGGCCATGGGCTACATTAAAGTGGTCTTCATTGAACCAGAGAGCGGGGAGGCGGTGGATTCGTTCATGATCGATCTTAGTGAGATTGATGTGCGTGAGCCCTTTGTGCGCTCTAGCCGATCCGAGCACACCGGCGGACTCTTAAGCTCGCTTTATAAAGGCAAGGACGACTCCAACGATGCCGTGAAAAAGGCGTTGAACACCATCTTTAGCGCCGTGCTCGCTAAAATTGATGCCAAAATGACCCAAGAGAAAATCCAATCTTACGCTAAGGACATTGCCGATCTCAAAGCCCAACGCAAGTACTAATGTCGTCTTATTTCACTAAAAGGGCGGTGCACGCCCTGTCGAGTGCTTTTGTCTTTAGTCTGTTTTTGGGTTTGTTTTTAAGCTTGTTGCGCCTAGGCTTCATCGTTTATAGCGGGCTTTATGAGGGTGCGCTCGCCCACCCTCTGCCCTTCGATCAAATCGTGCAAGTCTTAAAAGATGGTTTTAAATACGACAACCGCGTTGTGGCGGCTTTCTCTTTGATTTTCTTGATCCTCGCTCTAGTGCGTACCAAAGCTGCCCACATTTTTGCTTTGTTTGTGCTGGTCCTTTGCTTATTCTTGCAAGTGGCAAACATCACCTACTACGAGATTTATGGCGTGGCCTTTGACACGAACTTATTGGACGCGTTTAACCAAAGCCCCAAAATTTTAATGGGCATGGCGCTGCATAGCGAATACCACATCCCCACTAAGGTGCTTGTGTGGTTGGTGTTTAGCGTGCTATCAGGCTGGCTTTACTATAAACTCACACAAAAAACGGCGCAGCTTTCTAGTGTGTTGCAAAACCTGCCCTTTAAACCCGTGTGTGGCCTGTTGGTGGCTTTTTTCTCTGTGTGGATTCTTTATGGCATCAACTCCCGCCTAGCCCTTACGGGCGTGTCGCTGGATTTTACACTAAAGCCCGCCAAAGACCCCTTTTTACGCCAAGTAACCCCCGGGGCGTTTAGAAACCTTTACCTTGTCTTTAAGGATTATAAAAAGAGCCACAATGTCCGCTTCTCTAGCTTCACGCCTAAAAGTTTGCTGCAAGCCAGCATTGACTACTTCAACCTGCCCCCCACGACCAAGCTCCCCCTAGACTTGGGTAAACTCTTAAGCCACACCAGCCAAAACCCCGCCCCCCCCACGATCCAACATGTCTTTTACATCGTGTCCGAGTCGCTATCTAGCTGGCACTTTGACCCCAGATTTGACGCGATCAACTTAACGAGTGCCCTAAAGAGCCTCAATGACCAGCAACACGGCTTTATCTTCCCCTTTTTCCTAGAGGATGCCAGACGCACGGTCAAAAGCTTAGATGTACAACTCACGGGGCTGTTTGACCTCAACGACACAAATTTTGTCAACATGGGTGTGAACATCCCCAGTTTGCCCACTGCTATAGGCAACCAAATGAAGGGGTTAGGTTTTGACACCACCTTTTACTATGGGGGCAGTGGGATTTGGAATAGGCTCGATCGTTTCAGCAAGAAGGAAGGTTTCGATCATTTTGTTTTCAACACCTACTTAATGGACTTTGCCAACGCGCGCTTTAAAGCTGACCCCAACGCCTACCCCCGCCCCATTAAGAACGGCTGGGGCGTGCACGACAATGTGCTTTTTGACTACATCTTAAACAACACCCCCCCCGACAAAAAAACTTTTAGCATGGTGATGACCTTGAGCAACCACCCCACCCGCAATGTCAATTTAAAAGCCTTTGGCGTACCTGTGGATCAAATCAAAGACTTCATCGCCCACGCTAAAGATAAAAATATGCCTGATGCCACCTTCTTAGGGCATGTGTACTGGTATGACAAAATCCTAGTGGATTTCATCAAAAAGGCCCGTGTTAAATTCCCTAATGCACTCTTTGTCATCACGGGCGATCACTTTGACCGCAGTTTCACCTACGCCAAAGACAACACCTACTGGACCAAAAGCGTGCCTTTGATCGTCTATGCCCCTAGCCTTAGACCCAAGCTCACGGCGTGTATCGGATCGCACATTGACATCGCCCCGACCATCATGGAGCTGGTCGCCCCAAAGGGTTACAAGTATGCTAGCTTTGGCAAACCTCTTTTTAGCAACGCCACGAATGGTGCGAGCGCGTCCAAAGATTGCGCTGCTAGGAAACCCTTTGTGTGGGGGCAATCTAACGACTTCGCTTTGGGTTTTGAGTCGGTGGCAGGGCAAAGCCAAAAAAGCGGACTGGATTTTTTATACACCGATGGGGGCATGCTCTTGTATGTCAAAGACCATGCATGGGTGAAAGCCCCGATTTTAGAGGCAGACATTGCCCTAGCCAAAGAGTTAAGGGACAAAAAGCAAATCGCTAATGGCCTCAGTTGGTATTACTTGTTTCACGGAGGGGTTATCAGATAACCCCTCTTACAGACCGATCAAAGCCCATCAAACCTTATAAAATTCTACAAGGCTGGGATTTTTACTTCTTGCTTTAACCATGCCCGCTCTCATCAAAAGCCCCGCTTTTGCTCCTTGGTTTTGGGGAGACAAGCAAAGCTTACAGCTTTAAGCGTTAATGTGGCAGGAATCTAGCCCACTAAGAGCAATCTCTATTTTGCAAAATTTAAAGCTTTTGTGGCAAAAACAAACCTATAAAGACCTGTATGTATAGTTTTTATAGATTTTGTCTTGTTGTTGCTAGCCCCCTAAGCCACTTTCAAAGTAGGGGACCAAAGCCCTATGGCTTACATGTAATTTGTCAAGCTCATTTGGTTGATTTTGCTCGCTGAGGCTAAAGAGGCATCGTAATTGTTGCGCAGTTGGGCGAATTTATTGTAAGTTTGGGCGACATCGGTACCTGTGGTGTCGGCGCGGATCGACTCGACTTGGTTTTTCAACACTTCGTTGCGGCGCATGACATGGGAGAAGTTGCGGCTGTGCGCCCCATTGGAGGCGATGATCTTTTCAATGTGGTCGCTCAAGTGGTCGATCAAGGCGATCCCATTTTGTATCCCTATGTTGCGTATTTCAGGCCCATAACCCTGCAAACTATCGGGGCGGTCGATCCCCTCACTCACCGCTTCAATCACTTGGTCTAATTGTTTGAAAAAGTGGATATGGGGGGTGTCGATCGTGGGGGCGTTGTTGGCATTTAGGCGGATAGCGGGCGTGTCGCGTCTTAAACTCTCAGGGCTAAAGTCGCTCGCCTTGTTGTCGTAAAACATGAATTGCATGGGGGTTTTTGAGTGCATTTTATCGTGGACTTGCACTTGCCCGCGGTCGTTGAGGCGGACATCTACCCGATCATCGGCTTGTTTTAAAAGGGACATGAAGGCATCCTTGCTCGCTTGAGAGGGGGCACTGCTTTGGGCTTGTTCGTATTCTTTGGGATCGCTGTTGCTGAAGTTAAAGGCTAAAGTCATCGCGTCCATCAGCTGGCGGTAGGTGAAATCATTGGGTTTGGTGAGTGTGGGGGTTTTGTCATCGCGATTGTAAAGGGGGATATGATACACCCCCCCGCCTTTTTTAGGCAAGTCTAAAAACGCCCCTCCGGGGCTTAGGTGCAAATGGGCATTGACATCCACGCCATTATTGTCTTTAAGCACCATGGTGTAGTCTTGTTGGGTGATCTTCGCGCCCATTACAGAAGCTAGGGTGCTTGCTCCTGTGGCGTAGTCCATGCTCTTGGGCACGATTTGGGACACATTGCTGTGTAAATACGCCCCTTGCCGGCTGAAGTAGGTTTGTTTGTAGGTGTCGGCATAATCTAGGGGCAAAGCCTTGGTGGGCATACCCTTTGCGTCTAGGCTGGTGATTTTAAGGCTAAAGCCACTCTCGCCATCAAAGGGAGGCTTATTGCTATCATGTGCCTTGTTGCGGACATTGTTGTCCACGATTCTTAAATGCCCATCGTTAGAGATCTCCACATCCAACTTGCCCCCAAAGTGGCTTTTAATCCCATCCATTAAGTCCTGCATGGTGGTGTTGGGGGTGATGGCTAAGATCAAAGGTTCTAGGGGAGCTTCATCGATCGTGCCATCGGGCTTGTTCGGGCGTGTCCCCTCAAACTTCAAGCTAGCCACACTAGGGCCTAGTATGTCTTTTAGGGGCGTGTTTCTCGTGGCTGGGGTGTTGTCCTCTGTGGTGATGAAGGCGCTTTTAATGTCGTGCATGCGGTGATCGTAGGGGTAAAGCGTGCTTTGCAAGCTCTCTAGCGAGCGGTTAGCCACAAACGCGCTTTTGACATAGGTGCTCACTCGAGCCCCACTGGTGAATAAATCATTTAAATCGTCTACGCTTTTCTCACTAGAAACCATATGAAAGTCCAAAGTCGCCCGCCCCGGGGTCAAATCCCTGATCTCAATCTCCCCCCACGCGTTTAAAGACACCTGCACGACTTGGTTTGTGGAGGTGTTGCCATACGCCTTGCCGATTTGATCGAGCAAATCTTGCACCCTTGTGGCATCGGCTTTGTTTTTATAGCCCTTATCCAGCGCAAACTTCGCTTTAAAGGCGCTGCCATCGGGGCGCACCCCTTGCAGATAAAAAACCTCGGGCTTGTCGTTGCTCGGATCGTTGTCGGTATCGCCTATGAGATCGCGTAGCGTGTCTTGGGCGTTGATGTAGACTTCTTGCGGGTTTTGGGTGCGGTTGTAAGAGTCCATGATGCCTGGGTGCAACTTGCTTTGGTTGAGCTTTTTAATGTTGGCAGTGATGATTTTTTGGTGATCGACATCTTTACCCAAAAAGAGGTTTTGCCCGCTGATATTGTAAGGGACTAGATTATTCGAGCCGATCAGGGCGTTTAAATTTTCATTGTTGCCGTAGTAATTGCCCGCTTTATCAAAGGGGGGGCGGTCGACCTTGCTCCCACCAAAAATATACTCGCCCCCCACAGAGGTGTTGGCGACATTGATCATGTGCTCTTTGAGTTTTTGCAAGTCTAGGGCGATGGCTTGGCGGGAGGTCGTGGAGTGCACATCGCTGGCGGCTTGGATGAGTTTCGTTTTAAACTGCTCCATAGTGCTGGAAAGCTCGCTTAGGGCTTTGTCGGTGTTGAGCGTGGAGGTGTAGGCGCTTTGGGCAACATCGTGGGCTTGGTCTAGCGTGTTTGTTTCAAAGCCATACTTCAAATTTTGATTATTGACTTGGCTGTCTTGATAGCCGTACTCGGCTTTAAGCCCTGAGGCGATTTGGTTGTTGGCGGTGTTGAGCTTGTTTTGGAGCGCATTTTGGTAATAGTTGATTTGGTTGTAGCGGTTGCCATCGGTGATGCGCATAAGACTTCCTTTCGATTCTCTGCCACCAAACATGCAATATATATACCACTTCGTTAAGGTAAACTTTTAGGTTTCTTATGCTAGAATGGAGGCTAATTTTAATTTCTAATTTTAGGCGGAGATATGTTTTACGCGGTCTTTAAAAATGGGGGCAAGCAGTACAAGGTACAAGAGGGCGATGTTGTCTTGCTAGACAGGCTGGGTTTAGAGTCTAAAGCGCATTTTCAAATCCACGAAGTTTTAGCCATCTGCCAAGAGGGGAAAGTTTCTTACGGCAGCCCCTTTTTAAACGGGGCGCAAATTGAGGCAGAGGTGATCAACGAGGGGCGGGGCAAAAAGGTCGTGATCTTCAAAAAACGCCGCCGCAAGGACAGCAAAACAAAACGGGGCTTTCGCCGCGACTTCACCCGCGTAAAAATCACAAAAATCGTAGCATAAAGGATTAAAGCATGGCACACAAGAAGGGACAGGGCAGTACACAGAATAACCGCGACTCTGCGGGGCGCAGATTAGGCATTAAAAAATTTGGTTCAGAATTTGTGAGGGCGGGCAACATCATTGTGCGCCAAAGGGGCACAAAAGTACACCCTGGCAAAAATGTGGGGCTAGGCAAAGACCACACCATTTTTGCGCTCATTGACGGCATCGTGCATTTCAGCCACAAAGACAAGCACCGCAAACAAGTTTCAGTCTTCCCTAAGTTAGCTTGACATGAGAACCCTGACCCTTTTTTGCCTCAGCTGTTTGTGCTTGTGGGCTAAAGAGGGCGGGACTTTGATTTACGCAAGGGGGGCAGATGGCTCTGGGATGGACCCCGCCTTAGTTGTGGATGGAGAGAGTTACGCCGCCACTTGCAATATTTACGAAACTCTTGTGCGCTTCAAGTATGGCTCTACTGAGATTGAGCCGGCCTTGGCTGGTAGCTGGGAGATTTCTAAGAACGGGCTCACCTACACCTTTCACTTGCGCCATGGGGTTTACTTCCAAACCACCCGCTATTGGGATCAAAAGTCCGAACTCACTGCTAAGGATGTCTTGTTTTCCTTTGAGCGGCAGATGGGGAAAGTGCCCTACTACAAGGGGGCGAAGTCCTATGGCTATTGGGCGAGCATGGGCATGTCCTCCATCATTAAAAAAATTGAAGCCCTAGACAAATACACGGTGCGCTTCACTTTAAAACACCCAGAAGCCCCCTTTTTGGCGGACTTGGGCATGGACTTTTTAAGTGTACTGAGCGCTGATTACGCCGCCCACTTAAAAAGCCTGAATAAAGAGGACGAGCTCACGAGAAAACCCATAGGCACGGGGCCCTTTAAGTTAGCGACTTGGTTTAGAGATGATAAAATTGTGTTGCTAAAAAATACCGACTATTGGGGCCCTAAGGCACATTTAGACCGGGTGGTTTTAAGGGTGATTCCCAACCCTTCTGTGAGGGCTTTGGCACTGCAACGAGGTGAGGTCTCCATCATCAGCGCGCCTAATCGCAATGAAATCCCCCGCTTGGCAAGCTTGCCCGGGGTAGCTGTGGATGAAAAGCCGGGGCTTTTTGTAACATGGATGAGCCTTAATTTAGAAAAAAAGCCCTTTGATAACCGCCTCGTGCGCCTAGCCATCAACCATGCCATCAACACACCGGACTATGTCAAAATCGTGTATGAAAACTACGCCACACCGGCGATCAATCCCATGCCCCCCTCCATGTGGGGCTATAACAAGGACATCAAACCCTATGGTTACGACTTAAAAGTCGCTAAAGAGCTCTTAGCCAAAGCGGGCTATGCCAATGGTTTTGAAACCACGCTTTTCACCGCCTCTAAGTACAACAAACAGGCCGCCGAATTTGTGCAAGCGCAGCTGGCGAAGATCGGCATTAAAGTGAAAATTGAGTTTTTTGAGTGGGGGACTTACCTGAAAAAAGTGGCGATGGGCGAGCATAAAATGGCGTTCAGTGGCTGGAAGGCAGACACGCCTGACCCAGACAACTTTTTGTATATTCTATGGAGCAAAGAGGCGGCGGCAGAAATCCCTACACGCAACGGCTCTTTTTATAAAAGCGATGTCTACTCTAAGCTGGTCACAAAAGCCAAGTATCTTTCGAACCAAGCCAAACGCACTGCCCTTTACCAAAAAGCCCAAGAGGTCTTCCATGACGATGCCCCCTGGGTGCCTTTAGCCTACCCTTACAGCATTGTGGCGCGTCTTAAAAGCGTACAAGGCTATCAAGTGAGCGGGGTGCAGATCAACCGCTTTGCCAATGTTTATTTCTCTAAATAATGTTGCTCTTTTTACTCAAACGGCTTTTATGGACGATCCCCACTTTGTTTGGGGTAAGTGTTTTAGTCTTTTCTATGGTGCATTTGGTCCCGGGCGATCCAGCCCTTGTGATTTTAGGCGAACATGCCAACAAAGAAGCCTTAGAAGCCTTAAGGGAGCAAATGGGCTTAAACAAGCCCTTGTTAGAGCAGTATTTGAGCTATATGGACCATATTTTACACGGGGATTTAGGCATCTCTTTGGTGTCGGGCGAGAGTGTGCTAGAAGCCTTTTTACAGCGTTTCCCGGCGACTTTAGAGTTGTCTTTAAGTGCCCTGCTCATCGCGATTGTCATCGGGCTAGCCACGGGCATTTTAGCCGCCATTAAACGCTACAGCCTCTTTGACAACCTCAGCATGGGTTTTGCACTCGCCGGGGTTTCCATGCCCGTGTTTTGGCTAGGGCTCATGCTCATTTACTTTTTTAGCGTGAATCTGGGCTGGTTCCCTGTCTTTGGGCGGCTCAATGATGCCTACTATTTAGACGGGCCCACGGGGTTTTATTTGATCGATAGTTTGATTGCCGGCAATTTGCCCGCTTTTTGGGACGCTTTGCGCCATTTGGTGCTGCCTAGCATTGCTCTAGCCACCATCCCCACCGCCATCATCGCGCGCATGACAAGGACGAGCATGCTAGAAGTCTTACAAGAGGATTATGTCCGCACTGCGCAGGCGAAGGGTTGTGCCCCTTGGCGTGTGGTGCTGATTCACACCCTAAGAAATGCCCTAATCCCTGTTACAACCGTGGTGGGGCTCATGCTTGCCGGGCTTTTAGCCGGGAGCATTTTAACCGAAACCACCTTTTCGTGGCCCGGCGTGGGGCGTTGGATGGTCAATGCCCTCAACCAAAGGGATTTTCCCATCATCCAATCCTCAAGCCTGATTGTGGCGGTGATTTTTGTGGGGGCGAATTTGGTCGTGGATATCCTCTACGCCTGCATCAATCCGCAAATTAGGCTAAGTTAGTGGAGCGTTTTAAGGTTTTTTGGGAGAATTTTAAACAGAATAAAGCCGGTTTGGTTGGGCTGTTTCTGCTCGCCATTTTAGCGATCTGTGCGCTCTTTGCCCCGATCTTAGCCCCCTACGATCCCACTTTGCAAGATGCAAAAACACGACTGTTAGTGCCTTTTTTTGTAGAAGGGGGCAGTGGGACACACTGGCTAGGCACGGACGATTTGGGGCGCGACATCCTCTCTCGCTTGCTCTATGGGGCGCGTATATCTCTTACCATCGGTGTGGTGGCGGTGGGGATTGCCGTGTTCTTCGGAGTCATTTTTGGGCTTTTGGCAGGCTACTTTGGCGGTTTAGCCGACATGCTGATCATGCGTTTCATGGATTTAATGCTCTCCTTGCCTTCCATTTTACTCATCATCATCGTGGTGGCGATCTTAGGCCCCTCTCTCACAAATGCCATGCTCGCCATCGGGATCGTGGGCGTGCCCGGGTTTGCCCGCATTGTGCGTGCCAGCGTGCTGGCTGAAAAGCAAAAAGAATACACCCAAGCCTCTAAACTCAATGGTTCTTCGCATTTGCGTTTAATGTTCGTGGTGATCTTGCCTAATTGCACCGCCCCTATAGTTGTGCAAGCCACCATGGGGCTTGCCGGCGCTATTTTAGAAGCAGCAGGCCTTAGCTTTCTAGGGCTAGGGGCACAACCGCCCAGCCCCGAGTGGGGCGCGATGCTCATGGACGCTTTGCAGTTCATCACCACTGCGCCATGGACTTTGGTGTTCCCCGGGTGCATGATTTTTCTAACCGTGATGGGCTTTAACCTTGTGGGCGATGCGATCATGGACGCGCTCGATCCTAAAAGGGTTTAAATGACAAATCTCTTAGAAGTGATCGATTTGCAAACCTACTTTTCCACCAAACACGGGCTGATCAAAGCCGTAGATGGGGTGAGCTTTTCTGTGGCACCCGGGCAGACCGTGTGTTTGGTGGGTGAGAGTGGGAGTGGCAAGAGCATGAGCGCATGGTCTGTCATGGGGCTTGTCAAACCCCCGGGCAAGATCGTGGGTGGGCAGATTTTTTTTAAGGGGCAAAATCTCTTGGAGTACAGCCCCAAACAAATGCAAGCCCTACGGGGCAGCCAAATTGGCATGGTCTTTCAAGAACCCATGACAAGTCTAAATCCCAGCTACACCATTGGCTTTCAAGTCGCCGAGGTCTTTAAAATCCACCAGCCCACCCTAACCAAAGCCCAAATCAAAGAAAAAAGCATGCAAGCCTTAGGGCAGGTGGGGCTAGGGGCTGAAAAGTTTAATGCCTACCCCTTCAACTTGAGCGGGGGGCAACGCCAAAGGGTGGTGATCGCGATGGCGATGGCGTGTGCGCCGGATTTACTCATTGCCGATGAGCCCACCACCGCCCTAGATGTTACGATCCAAGCCCAGATTTTAGATTTAATGCAAAACTTGCAAAAGAGCAAGCAAATGGCGATGCTGTTCATCACGCATGATTTGGGCGTGGTGGCACAACTTGCCGATGTCGTGGTGGTGCTTTACAAGGGCGAGGTGGTGGAGAAAGCCAGCGCAAAAGACCTATTCAACGACCCACGCCACCCCTACACAAGGGCACTACTAGAGGCGATCCCCAAGCCCGGACAACGCAAAGTACGCCTAGCCAGCGTAGATGAAAACATAAACTACCTAGACTTCCCCAAAGAGATCCGATGCTAAGAGCAGAAAATCTTAAAAAATCCTATGGGGCGTTTGAGGTGCTAAAGGGGATCAACTTCACTCTAAAGCCCCAAGAAATCCTAAGCTTGGTGGGCGAGAGTGGGTGCGGCAAGAGCACGGCGGCTAAGATTTGTGTGGGGATGCACCCAGCCAGCGGAGGCGAGGTGTTCTTTGAGGGCAAGCCTTTAAGCAAATTTGGGGCTAAAGAGTGGCGCGCTTACCGCCAAAGCGTGCAAATGGTGTTTCAAGACCCCTACTCTAGCCTCAACCCCCGTTGGCGTATCCAAGACATCATCGCCGAGCCCTTGCTCTTAAACACGAATTTAAGCAAGAGTGAAAGACGCAAACGGGTGCTAGAAATCATGGCGCAAACGGGGCTGAAAGAAGAGTGGGCGACAAGGTATCCGCACCAATTCTCCGGCGGACAACGCCAAAGAGTGGGGATTGCAAGGGCGTTGATTTTAAAGCCCAAGGTGCTCATTTGCGATGAGCCCGTGTCCGCTTTAGATGTGTCGATCCAAGCACAGATTTTAAATTTGCTCTTGGATTTGCAAGCCCAGCTGGGCTTAAGCTATCTTTTTATCAGCCACGATTTGGGCGTGGTGGAGCACATCAGCGATCGCATTTTGGTGATGGAGGGGGGCGTGATTGTGGAGGAGGGGAGCATAGAGAGTGTGCTAAGCGATCCTAAGCACCCCTACACGAAAAAGCTTTTAAACGCCGTCCCCCATCTAGATAAAATGTTGCAACGATTTCAAGACTAATTCAAGGGTTTTTCATGTTTGTGGATTGCGTGGAGATCAGCGTAACTTCGGGCAAGGGCGGAGCTGGCTGCGTGAGCTTTAGACGAGAGAAATTCGTCATGGAGGGCGGGCCAGATGGGGGCGATGGGGGCGATGGGGGCGACATTGTCTTTAAAGTGGATAGCAATAGCGACACCTTGAGTGCCTTTAGGGGCAAGAAGCACTACAAAGCCCAAAATGGCGCGCCCGGTGGGCCCAAAAATTGCAGCGGCAAGAGAGGGCAGGATTTAATCATTTCTATCCCCCCCGGCACACAGATTTTTAACAGCGGCACGGGGGAGTTGCTTTGCGACTTAATAGAGAGTGGGACGCAGACGACCTTACTAAAAGGGGGCAAGGGGGGGCTTGGCAATGTCCGCTTTAAGAGCGCGTCCAAACAACGCCCCACCTACGCCCAAAAGGGCATGGCGGGGGCGAGCCTAAACTTGCGCCTAGAGCTCAAACTCATTGCCCATGTGGGCTTAGTGGGCTTTCCAAATGCCGGCAAAAGCACGCTCATTAGTGTGCTCTCCAACGCCCGCCCCAAAATCGCCCCCTACGCCTTCACGACCCTAATCCCCAACTTAGGGGTGGTGCAAGCCGGGCAGTTTCAAGAATTTGTCATGGCAGACATTCCGGGGATCATTTCAGGGGCGAGTGCGGGCAAGGGTTTGGGGCTGGACTTTTTACGCCACTTAGAACGCACGAAGTTTTTACTCTTTGTGCTAGACACCACCCACGACATACACGAGCAATACACGCAACTACGCCACGAACTAGCCCATTTTTCTAGCGCGCTTGCCCAAAGGGATTTTGGCGTGGCTTTAAACAAAATGGATGCAGGGCAAGTGCCTGAGTTTCACGCCCCAAATGCCCGTTTTGTGTTGCCCATTTCTGCCGCCACCACTGAGAACACAGGGCAGCTGTTGCAACTTTTAGTCCAAGCCTTGCAACTCTCTTAATGTCCGACTTTTTAGCCCATGACTTTTTAGACAACAGCAGCACGAGCCTAGCCATCGGCAAGTTTGACGGCGTGCATTTGGCACACCAACAGCTCTTAAGCCTACTGGACACCAAAGGGGCAGTGTTGATTGTAGATTGGCAAAGGGCAAAAGAGGTGCTGACCCCCCTAAAAGAACGCATACACCTATTGCAAGCATGTGCCAAAGAAGTTTATTTCTTGCCTTTAGAAAGGGTTTGCACCCTCTTGCCCTCTGAGTTTTGCATGCTCTTGTTGTCTAAATGCCCGCATTTACAAAAAATCGTGGTGGGCTATGATTTTAAATTTGGGGTGCAACGGAGCGGCGATATACACACCTTAAGGCATCTGTTGCCTCCAAATATCCGCTTAGAGGTTTTGCCCGCCTTTAAAATCAAGGGCATGCCCTTACACGCCCGCCATATCCGCACCTGCATTAAACGGGGCGAAGTGGGGTTGGCTTGTCAATTTTTAACCCGTCCCTTTAGCCTAGAGGGGGTGGTGATCTCAGGGCAACGCTTAGGCAGCGCACAACTTTACCCCACGCTCAACATGGCAATCCCCCCAAATGCCCTTTTGCCCGCTTTTGGGGTGTATGCCGTGCGGGTCAAATTTGCCGACAACCCGGCGTATTTTGAGGGCGTGAGCTTTTTAGGCGAACGCCTTAGCACAGACCGGCACCTAGCCCTAGAAACCCACATTTTAAACACACAAATCCACACCCCCCCCCTTTTTATGCAAATCTCTTTTATCCAAAAGATACGCGACAACGCCTTTTTTGACAATTTGCAAGAGCTGAAAATGCAAATTAGCACCGACATAGACAGGGCAAAAACACTCTTAAAGCCCGGGTAAGAGTAAGTTTGTTAGATTTTTAACCCTATTCCCACAAATATCCCTAGCAAAACCCTACACTAACGCAGTTTGCAGCACACGCAAATATCAGCGGAACAAAACACACGCCCCAAACTTAAGCTCCAAACTTAAACCCTAAGCTCCATTACCCTTGAAGGTCTATGGGCCATCACTGCTGGTGGGGGATTTGAAAAATCGGTGAATCACCCACCCGCTAAAGACGGGTGGGCTTCTTGCTTCAACGATCCATAACTAGCAGTATCCAGTATGTAGCCATACTTGGTTACAGCCCCGTTAGCGGAATCTCCACAAGCGTAACTTCGGGTAATCCCTACCCTAGTTTTATCTACCTTGATAGCGTGTCGCTCATCTAGCATTCCCAAAGCATAGTTTCTGATATTGATGCTAGCGTTTAGGTCTCTGTGGTGGTATGTTTGACAACAAGGGCAGATAAAATTTCTAATAGGCAGTGGCTTTTTACCTGTGTTGCTCCCACAGGTCGAGCAGATTTGAGAGCTAGGGAAGTATTGGTCAATTTTGATAAGGGTTTTACCCTTCCAACCAGCCTTATATTCTAATAGACTAATGAGCCTAGACCAGCTGGCATTGGCAATGCTCTTAGCTAGTTTGTGGTTTTTGACCAAATTCCTAACTTTCAAGGTTTCTACTGCTATCAAATCGTATTGATTGGTTATCTCATTACTGATTTTATGTAGGTAGTCCTCTCTGCTATTCCTGATAGAAGCGTGGATTTGTGCCACTTTCTTGGCTTGTTTTTTTCTATTACTAGAACCTTTTAGTTTCTTAGACAATCTCCTTTGCGCTTTAGTGAGTTTGGTTTGTAGATTCTGGAAAAACTTTTTATAGGGATAGAGCACGCCACTACTGGCTATCACTAAAGACTCTAAACCCATATCTAAACCCACAGCTTTTTTGATAGTTGTGGGTTTAGGTTCAGGCTCATTATCCTCATAGCTTATAGAGAGATAGTATTTATCTGCTACGCAAGAGATAAACCCCTGTTTGACGATAGAGTTTGTAGGCAAATGCCTATGAAACTTGGCTTTAATAGCTTCTTTGAATTTGGGTAGCTTGACTTGGTTGTTGCCTAAATCCATCTCTAAGTGTTGCGGGACACAGAAAGACTGCTTCGCATGCTTTTTAGATTTGAATCTAGGATAATCTGCCAGCTTAGAGAAAAACCTATCAAAGGCTGTTGTCAGCTGTCTTAGTGCCATTTGCAAGCTTTGAGAGTTGCATTCACTTAGGTAAGCGTAAGCCTCTTGTTTTTTGAGAGTAGTGAGCGCCTTTTGCATGCTAAAGTAATTTTCTCTAATGCCTTGTGCGTATTGCTTTTGGCGGTATGCTAAAAAGTAGTTATAGACCACCCTAGCACAGCCAAAGTGCTTGTGTATCAAGGTTTTTTGCTCTATGGTGGGATAAATTCTAAACTTTATTGCTTTAAGCAATTTCTTACGCCTTAACTTTACATCATTATAACATAATTTTATAAAATATTTTTGAGGTAGAGCTATGAAAGAAAACCATTACAAACTCAAAGGCTATTTGTCCACAAACAGGAGCAAACATAATCTAAAAGCCCATTTGATTTTAGTGTGTAAATACAGAAAAAAGTTGCTCGTAGGAGATGTGGCTATTTTTATAAAGTCTGTGCTTGAAGAGATAGAGGAAAGTTCAGATTTTATCATCATAGCAATGGAGACAGATAAAGATCATCTACACCTGATGATTCAATATATCCCTAGGGTGTCTATCAGTTCCATTATCTTGCGGATCAAGCAGATGACTACTTATAGAGTTTGGAGAGAACCAAGATTTATCCCGTTCTTACGCAAGCATTTTTGGAAAGAACAAAAATTTTGGACAGATGGATTTTTTGCCTGTTCCATAGGAGAAGCTAACCCAGAAACCATCAAAAGATACATAGAAAATCAAGGGTAGGGGGCATTCATCCCACCCGCTAAAGACGAGTGGGATTTCTGCCGGAGAGTCTTAAAGAAGCCAGCTTGTTAGAAGGAACCCCGCCTGCGCCTTGCAAGCGGGGGGAGCCTAGGCTACCATTCTACTTTGAGCTTGAATTTTAGCCCAAAAGCAGAAAATTTTAGGTAGAATACCCTAGAGCTTCCATCATGTTTCTCACACATGACGAATCTCCGTTATAAGCTGTGCCCCCTAAAGGGGGCTCTGTATTCTACCCCAATCCCCCTTAAACCCCCTTCATAAAAACGCTTATCGCGTCTTCATAAAAACGCTTATCGCGTTTTTTTCACAAACAAAAGCAAAAAGCCCTTTGCCCCTTGTGCTAGACTTTGGGCTATGGAAATCATGCTCACTCCCCTTGGCGTTGTCAAAGGCTTAGATGGGCGAGTCTTTCGCATCGACCCCTCCGTGTTTGAGCGACTCAAAGCCCACCAATTAGACATCCCTGTTGACATCGAGCACACGGGGGGCGCGGTAGGCTGGGTCAAAAACGCCACCCTCACGCGCAAAAACAACGCCATTTACGGCCAAATGGAGCTAAACCCCCCACACACGGGGCTTTTAAAGGACAAGACCTACCGCTATTTGAGCCCCACCTACCTTGTGGATAGCACAAACGCCGTGCAGACCATCGTCAGCCTAGCCCTCGTCAACACCCCTAACATCTTAAAACAGGCCTTAAACAACATACAAGGAGAACTGATGGAATTAGACCCCACACCACCCACGCAAGACGCGCCCCAAAACGCCAGCACGCCCCAAGAAGCCCCCCAAGAAGCCCCTAAGCAAGAGGGCCTAGAGCTTAGCGCCAACACGGCTAGCCTCTTGGCCTCCATCGCCGGGCAAATCGCGCAAATCCAGCAGACTTTGGGCAAAATCCCCCACGCCCAGCCAAACAGCACCCAAGCCACAGCCACAGAGGCCAAAGATGCCGAAATTGCGGACTTGAAGGCGCAAATTGAGGCCTTGAAAGCGCAAAACGCCAAAGAAGCCCAAGCGGCCAGAACTAAGCGCATCGACAGCCTGCTGGCCAGCAATGCGATCTTAAAGCATAGAGAGGCGGATTTAAGGGGCTTTGAGGGCTCGGCCGAGAGCTTTGAATCGTTTGTGGAAATCTACAAGCTGGAGGCCAACGCACACAAGGGCATTGCCTTTAACAGCATGCAAGAGCCCCCCGCCCAAAGTGCCCTAGAGCAGGAAATCGAGCGTCAATTAGGGGCGTTTGGCTTTGTTGGCTCCCCTGCCAAACATTGAGCAAGTCCCCCAAGAGGACATCGATGATGCCAACTTTGTCCTCACGCTAAACACGCTTGCAAACAACTTTGCCTCCCTGCAAACCTACACCGCCCTAAACCCCCCAACCAACACCCAATCCCTGCCAAGTTTGATCCCCCAAAGCCGCCCCACCTTCTTGCCCCGTTTAAGAGCGGGCATCGCCCAGCTAAACGCCGCGATAGACTCGTTCAACGCCCGTTTAACACGGGGTTTAGCCCCTTTAGTTGTGCACGCATCGTTGCAAAGGCCCACGGCATACACGCTTGCCACCGATGGGCTTTTCATCGAGCACACACAAATGGCGTTGGGTTATTTGTTAGCGCCCTTGAGTGTCGGGGATGGAAACTTAAGCCTGTGGCTGGGGTATTTTGTGGGCTGTTGGGGCGTGCTCTCTGTGCGCGTGGCCTCTCCATTTGCCACAAAGCCCATCGACTGCACAATCAGCCTTAAAACCCCCACACAAACCCTTTGGCAAACCCCCCTAAAGGGCACAGGCAGTGTGTGTGCGCGCCAAATCGTGCGGCTAGAGGCAGGGGCGGTGCTAAGCATTGAGGGCGATGAAACCTTCTGCCTCACCCAAGTGCTCATCGATTTCGCGCGCTTTTAATGCCCTTCATCGAAGCCATCGACTCTTTAATGGCGCGTGAGCCCACGCTCATACCTGACGGGGCTAGCTTTAAGTTTAATGAGTATTTAAGGGTGTTTGCCATTTCTAAAGTCGCCCGCTTAGACATCATCCAAGACACGCAAAAGGCTTTAAAAAAAGCCCTAGAGCAGGGCTTGAGCGCACAGCAATTTTTAAAAGCAAACCCCAACTTAGTGTCCAAAATTGGCAAGAAAAGATTAGCTAGGGTTTTTGCGCACAATCTCATCTACGCCAACACACGGGGAAAAATGCTCCGTTATGAGTCCGCCCCGCCCATTCAAGATTCCAGCGATGGGGACGGGTGGTATTTCGTGTTCCACAGCCGCCACGACAGCCGGGCACGGCATTTAGAATTTGACGGCATTTGCCTACCAAGAAAACATGCCCTTTGGAAAACCCACACCCCGCCTTTGGATTGGGGCTGTCGGTGTGAGTTGCAGATGTGGAGTGAAAGGCAGATCAAGGCTAAGGGGATAGAAGTTACTAAAAACCCGCCTAAAGGTAGCGCAAAAGAACCCGGGCATTTTGAGCCAGACGCGCCCACATTTATTAAAAACTTGCTTTCTAGCAAAAGGCAATCGTATAAGGACAACCCACAGGCGTTAAAGGTGTTGGACAAGATCGATGCAAACGCCAAGAATCAACAGGCGTTATTTGAGCGTGTCGCCCCCGCCTTTTTAAAAAACACCTTGCTTCACTTAGGAAAATTAGCCCAAGCAAATTGTTTTTTAGACCCCAAAACCTTTAAAAAGTTGGACGCTTTTGACGCATTTTTGGCTTTAGAGGCCATGCAAGACAAGCGCATTAAAGTCTTGGATAAGATGGCGTATTTTTTCAACGCCCCCTTGCAAAGGTGGTATCAGCTGGACTTAACAGAGCCCAACACCACCATTTTAAAGCGAATCCCCAAAGGTCCCGTGGATTTAAAGATTGAGCAGTTGGCTAAATTGCAAGAAGGGGAAGATGACCAACAAGCCCAAGCTAGGATCCTTAAAGCCCTTGAGTTTTGGCAACCCATCTTAAACTTAAACGACAAACAAGACCGCCACATGCAAGGCAATAAGAATTACACGCTAGGGCGTGGTTATTATGAAGCCCCCCTTGATGCCGATAGGGTCAAACCGCTGTTTAAACATGGTAAATTTCTTTGGACTATGGACGGCGATTGGGATAAAAAGATTGTCATCACCCACCCCGACTTTTACGGCGTGCATGTGCCCAATGGCGACTTAAGCCAAGCTAAAAAAACACACAAAAGTAAAGTCCATTTTGCTAATGATGGCTTTCATATGGTACCCTACATGAGCAAGGATAAGGAGAAGTGATGGACATTTTTAGCGTAAAACAATACCAAGATTGGGTCGTGCAGCTTGTCGATTCTAAAGGGAGAGTAAAAAAAGGGGTTTTTATTGGTTACGATGGTCCAAACTATGATGAATATGAAGAAGAGGATAGACTTTTGTTGTTGGTGAAATGTGGGATTATTTGCTACAAAGCCCAAGACATCGCCACATTCACGCCCATACGCAAAGCCACAGAAGAAGAAATGCGCTAACGCCATTTAGATACAACGCCCTTTACGCCAACACACGGGGAAAAATGCTCCGTTATGAAAACGCCCCGCCCATTCAAGATTCCAGCGATGGGGACGGGTGGTATTTCGTCTTTCATAGCCGGCACGACAGCCGGGCACGGCATTTAGAATTTTTGACAAAACAAAAGAAAAACCCATACTAAAACTTAGATTAAAATGTCCTTAAAAACAGAAAGGACATGTGATGCACTCCATCTTGGGCAACCGCAATAACTTGATCCTCGCCGAGAACATCCGCACCCTGTATTTGCAGGGCAAGAGCTATGAGTACATCTGCCAAACGCTGGGCGTTTCCAAAAGCACCATCAACACCCACCGCAAGCGCGCCGCCAAAGAGGGGGACGATTGGGACACGCTCTTGCTCTTAAACCGCCGCAACACCCAGAACATCGCGATGAGCGAGGCCTACTTTGTGGGGCGGCTCATCGATGGCTTTGAGGCTCAGCTGCTCCACACCCCCGAGCTTTCTTTAAAAGAGCTGGCCAAATACACAAAATTGTACTTCCAACTCAAATCCCCCAAGAACACAGACGACCTGCGCGCCAAAGAGCAACAACACGCCAACACCATGCGCACGATTAAAGAAATCGCCCACCTTGCCCTAGAGTGCAACAACCGCGCGGTGGTGGAGTTTTTGAGCGCGCATGCCGATGCGATCGTCAAGGCGGTTTTCAAAACACAAAAGTGAGCCCCCCCGCTTAAAGCGATGGGGCTAAAGTTAAATCTCTTGAAATTGCCCCACAAGCCCCGACCTCCCCTCAAACAAGCCCAACACACAGCCCACCCCCAAAGTCGCTAAAATAAACGCGCCTAAACGGCAACTAAACGCTATGACAAGAGGGGGCAAAACCCAGCCAGCCAAAAAGAGCCACCTAAGCCCCATTTAATCCCCCAAAGTTATAATGTTTAAAGGGAGAGAAGATGGGCTACAAAGAGCGGTTAAAATTAGAGTTTGACCTTATGAAAGTCTTGGTGGTGGTTTTTTTGACGGCGTTGTTTAGTGCCACGGCTTATGGGTTTGTCCATTACGACACCTTGACCCGCACGCAGTTTGTGTTTTTTTGCTGTGGGCTGGGTTTTCTCATTGTGGGCTTGTGTGTGTTGTTCACAAAGGCCTTTAGCATTTTGCGCAAGATGGAAAGGTTGGAATGATGGGACAATTTTTATTTGGACTTTTTGGGATTCTTGGATTTGTGGGGCCTGTCTTTTATTTTCTGTGGCTTTTGGATCGGGACGAGAAAAGACGCGAAAAGGAAGAAGCCGCCAAAAGGAAAAGTAGCCCCTAGCTTTAGCTCTGTGTCAACGCCGGATTAAGGTGGTCGCCACTTGTTTGAGGATTTCCTGTCCGCCAAGACCATCGGGGGCCAGAAGCGCCTCGATCTCTTGGTGCAAATGAGGGGTGGGTTTGCCCGCATCGTCAAAGGGCAGGTAACGCCGTTGGGGGATGTTCCTTCGCGGGTAACCAAGTTGGTGTACCCGCGCATAGGGCAAGTTCACCTGTGTGCGCACAGACTGCCCCACAATGTCCACCCGCGCCGAGCTCCGCAAAAGCCCCGTTTGCTCCAAAATCGGCTTATAGGGGTAGCGCCGCCCGGCCAACGAGGCGGGTTTGAGGGCTTGCCACCTTTTCAAGGTGAGGGGGTCTCTTTGTTGCTCGAAGCTTTGGCGAATCTGCGCCTCCACGCAATGTTTGATCTCGTGTAAAAGAATGCTTGTTTCCATGTCCAAAAAACCTGTGAATCTAAGTTTCGCTTAAGCCAACTATGCTTACTATTCCTTTGCCGCCGTTTTTTGCAACCTTTGGCCTTCTTAACCTTCCGTTCCTACAAACCTATAAAACCGCATAAAATCCTATAAAATCCTATCAATAGAAAAAAATTTAAGCGGTTTTTGTTGTATTCCTGTTTCAACCATGCTAGTTACTAGCTGACTTTTTGACAAATCAACCAATAGAGCCGTCATGTCCGCAGGCGTAAATTCAGTGGGAACTCCACTTACTAAATGCTTGACAAGATTGACACTTGCGTTAAAATCTCTATCCATTGCCATACCGCAAGCATCACACCTATAAACTCTATCGTTTAGTGTTAAGTCCGCCTTTTTATTGCCACAATTAGAGCAAGTTTTAGAGCTTGGATAAAAGGCATCGGCTCGTAAAATTTCCCGCCCATAATACTTCGCTTTATAGTCCAAAAGCGTGTTAAAAGCGGAGATACTGACATCGCTAAGGGCTTTGGCTAGTTTGGAGTTTTTAAGCATATTCTTTACTTTTAAACTTTCTAGGCAAAGGGTTTTAGCGTGCCTAATTAGGGCGGTGCTTAACTTGTGTAAAAGGTCTGTGCGTATGTTGGCAATACGGGTGTGTAATCGATTCAGCCGCAAGCTGGCTTTAAGAAAATTAGCGGATTTTCTAGTCTTATCACCTTTGGTTTTCGGGAGGCAAGCAGAATGCTTGCTTTTCTTAGAAACTTGCCGACTAAGTCTTTTAAGCCGTCTTGTCAGCCTATTTAAGGGCTTGGGGGCGAAAATTTGTAAGCCATTAGATAGACTAGCAAAGGCTTTAAGCCTTCTTGGCAGAAATCCCACTCGTCTTTAGCGGGTGGGATGAATGCCACTAATTCGTGATACAATATCTCCATACATTTGTATCTACGGCAGGAAGTGCCGAAAGTTACGCCTTTGGAGATACGATGTGTGAGACCTGTAGGGAATGCGTTGGAGCTCAAACTCTGTAAAATCCCTACTATAGGGCACAGAGCGAGAACCAAACTCTCCCTACGGGCAACATCGGCCAAGGAAGCCAAAATGTCTTTAGCATTTGGGTACTTCACTCCCGGTATCTACGCCTAGCGTGTGGTTATTCTTTATGGGCTTATGCGTGCGGTTAAACTCCTCTTGTGTAATGTCTGTTTGGATTGAAACAAAAAACTTATCGCCTCTTTGCGTGATGGTCGCCCCATTGATTTTACCTTTAAGTCTTAGTTTTTCGGTCATTTTGATTTTAGGCAAATTGGGGATTTTGAGATAATCTTTTGTGTCGCCTTGAATGACTTTAATGGCATCGCCCCCGATGTAAAAGCTCCCTTGATATTCTCTTTTGCGTTTAAAGCGGGGGTAGCTCACCTTGCCAAGTTTTAAATCTTTAAAGAATTTTTGAAACGCTAAGTTTAAATGTATGAAAGGCTGTGCTGTAGCATATTTGGTAACTTCGTACACGAAAGGGTAAGTTGTTTTTTTAAGGGCGTTAAACTCTTTCTTTAGGGCAAAGTGGTTAGATTTTATGCCATTTTCGTAGTTTTCTTTCCATTTTGCCAAGCCCCAATTATAGGCTAATCTAGCACAGCCCATCGCCTTTTTAAAATGGGTTTGGGATTTGTTGTTGGGCTGTAATTCAATCTTGTGGCTTAGGGCAAACATTGCGGCTATTTTAGCAAATTTTGGGGTGTTTTTTGTGGTGATAACCTATAAAGAATTTGTATAGTTTTATAGATTTTTATAGATTTTATGTTGCTGTTTCTAGCCCCTCCTAACCTTAGCCCCACTAGGGGCCAACATTTTCGTGCAACACCCCCTCTGTGAGCCCCGCAAAGCCTTTGTAAAGCTCGAGCAAAAACCACTTGTCAAAGCCGTGTTCGGCCGCCCAATCTTTCAGCACTAAATAATCCAGCCACACGTGCACAAGCCCACTAAAGCCCTCGATGTCAAGGCGTGTGGCCAAGTTAAAGCCCTGCAAGATTTCTAAGATTTCGGGGTCGTTGCTGTGTGTGGGGGCCAAGAGCTTGGCCCCGCTTAAGAGCAAGGCCTGCTCTTTGACTAGGGCTTCAAGGGTGCTTTTTTTTTGGCTAAAAGCGCTCTTGAGCGCCTCGTCTGTGAAGTTTAAAAACTCGGCGGTTTTGCCATTGGCCTTCAAGTTTTCTAAAAATTCCGCCTCCTTGCCTGCCTCCTTGTGGCTGGTGCAGACCAAATTTTGCGCGATGATCGTGTATTGGTGCTCGATGAAGGCCATCATCCCAAGGGGGGTGTCGGCGTTCTTGGCCAGCTCTAGGCTCTTTTGTTCTTGTGGGTCATTTTTGGCGTAAAAGCGAAAATCGCATTTCACGCCCTCTAAATCCACGCTAAACTCCATGAAATTGCGCTCCAATTTAAAAACTTGAGTCATGAAAAGCTCCTATGATCTTAGTGAGGTTTGTGTGATGTCGGTGGCAGCGAGCCACGCCTTAAAAGCGCAAATGGCCGTAGCGGCCTCTTGCGCTGGGGGCTTTTGGATGGGATATCGACTATCATTAAAGAGGGGGTCGTAGTCTGTGGGCAGGGGGTAGTCTCCTGCCAGCGCAGGGGCCGCCTCAAAGGCGTGCTTGATGAAGGCGTTGTCGGACAAGATTTGGGGCAGGTTTTTAATCTCAAACACACAAGAGGGGTCTTTTTGCATGGCCTGCAACTGCGCGCGCATGGCCTGTGCGCTGGCCGCATTTTTGAGCATGTCAACTCGGATGGGAAGCGCGCTCAAATCACACCCACTCACCCCCTTATTGTAAGCAAACGCCCACAGCTTGGCCAAGTCTTCAAGCGGGGGGGTGTAGTGCCGGATAAAGGCGTTGAAGAGCACGGCGACCTTGTCTTGGGCCCTTTTCTGGACTTGGCGTTTTGAATCGGTGTCTAGCATCGCTTGGGGGGCAGTGCAAGTGAACCACTCCTCATAGCTCAAGCCCAGCACACTGTGATTAAAGTACACATTGACACACGCCCCCGCTTGATTCATTTTTTGATCTGCCTCTTGGGCGTGGGTTGTGAAATAGTTCACCGCGTTTTCGTAATCGCTTTGGCCTGTGAGTTTGTGGTAGATGAAGTTGCTTAAAAGACGCTCCAAACCGCCCCCAAACTCTGTGATGGGGGCGAAGTCCACGCCCTTTAGGGCATTGGCGCACAACGCAACCGCGCTGAGGGCATCCAAGCCCTGCATGTAGGCGCTAAAGGCCTGATCATTGAGGTTCACCTGCTGGCCGTATTCGTGAAATGCAGGGAAATTGAAAAGCCCGATCACGCGATCCATCATCGAGCCGATCGCCCCTTGGCGATCTTGCAATTTTTGATAAACTTGTGTTTTTGTCAAGCAAACTCCTTACATGATGTCTATTTTGTCTAGCCCCACGAGGCTTAAATCCGCCCACGAAAGCCACGCCCTAAACCCGCTAAGCACCGCGCGCGTGGTTGCATCATCTAGGGGCACCTGTAGGTCATTTCCTGCGAAAACGCCCCCCACGCTGGCCGTTTGCACAAAGTCCGGGGTGATGGGCGGGCAGGCGCTCAAGACCTCCCTTTGGAAAAACAAGCGCTGCGCCATGCCAAAAAGCACGCCCAAATCAAAGACCCGATGCGCGCCCATTAAAGAAACGACCACCCCCTGCTGGCGATCCACCTCTTCAAACGATTTAAGAATTTGGGCGCGCAGTTGGTCCACCACCTTTGCAGGCCCTAGCATCTTAGCGCGGATCATCACCGCCTCATCTAGGGTGCAAGAGGACATTTGGAGTGGGAGATTCTGGGGGTCCGCACAAAGCTGGGCCCCATAGGCCTTAGCCCCGTCTAGGGGTTTGATGTGGTGTTTGCAAAAAACGCCAAAGCGCGAGGCGATGGTGGCCATCTTGCTCTCCAGCGCCACGCCCGCCGGGCCCTGTGCGGCCTGTGGGTCCATCAAATGCAGCATCGATGCGTGCCATCCTAGCCCATTTTCTAGGTAGTCGTTGATGGCTAGCCGGGCCAAATCCCATTTGCTTTGGCTAAACCACGGCTCATCCTGCGCGTGCTGGGCATACAAGATGGGCAAGACATAAAGGCCTTGTTGGTAAAGGGCATTGCCCACCAACGCAAGCTTATTGCTAAACACCACCGCCAAAAGGGGGGCTAGATCGCAACCTGCAAAGGCGCGGAAAAACAACGCCAAGATTGTGATCGAATCTAGGCCGTTTAAAAACGCTTCAAAATCCTGCAGATTTTGCGCATCTACACGGGCACTGCTTGTGCCCTCTAGATATTGCAAGCACACCGCGCCCTCGTAGTCCACGAAGGAAAAAGGCCGAAAATCCAGCCCCAGCTCCACACAATCGCGCGCGCGCTGGCGCGCTTTGGGTCAAGAGCCGTTGCACCCGGGCGCGCATCGATTGCAGGGCGCAAATCCGCCTGTCTAAAATTTCTAAAATGCGCTCTTGGGGGGTTTTATCCATGCACTGCTTGGACATCCAAGCTGGGTTCTAAGGCTTTTGTCCTGTCCCTGTTGGCTTGGACTTGGGAGGCCTCAATGTGCCCTGCGCTGATGGCCGCGTTTTCCAAGTTCTCCACCATCGCCTCCAAATCGTTGTCATCGCTAGGCGCTTTTGCAGAGGTGGGGCTGGGCTGGGGGCTGGAGGGCTTGGGCTCGGACATTTTAGTGGGGCTGGGCGTGGGCGCGTCTGACTCGTCCACAGAGTAGTAAGTGTACACGCCCTGATCACTGGCCACACACGCGCCGCTCAAACTCAACGAACTAAACTCTTCAGCCAAGAGGTTCAAGTCGCCATCTAAACTCAAATTGACCTCGTAAAAGATCGCATGCACACTCCTGCCCATCACGGGCCGTCCGATGAACTCCAAACGGCAGGCGGCCTGCTCGCTTTTGCTGCCCGCTTGTAGGCTTTTGATGGTGGTGTCCTTCGTGGCCACGCCCCCATAGGGCAGGCTTTCGCCCTTTTTGACGACCGATTCGTGCACATAAGAGCCCAGCACAAGGCTTAAAGCCTCGATGCTGAAGTTGTTCCCCTTGATCTTTAGGGTGGTGTTTTCCTCCGTGATGACTTCGGCGAGTTTCTGCTTCGCCCCATTGGCGCGGGTCCAGGCCGTGGTCTTTTGGCTGTCCTTGCTGAGCGTGAGCTCCAAACACCCAATGTCGATCCGCTGGGTTTCATCAGCCACGCCATTAACAAGGGGGATCACAAACAGCGATCCGCCCCCGAAATACAAATTGTCTTTTTGACTCATGATGCTCCTTTGTTTTGAGGTTGCTTGCCCTCTTTGCAAAAGCGCAAATCCTGCTCTAGCATTTCGGTGTAGATCAGCAAGACTTGGATGTTTGCGCTCAAAGAGGGGCTGGAGAGAGAGGGGCGCTCTAGTTTGGGGACATTGCACTTCACGGGCACGAACACAGGCCGATACACGCGCATACAGCCACAGCACAAAAGCCCCAAAAGGGCGATGGCGGCTTTCAAGCTATAATGGGGACGGATACCATGTCGTTTCTCTTTTTGGGTATTTGGAGAACGGCGCATCTTGCGCATCAGGGTTAAGGAGAGTAGCGGGCGACCTCCTAGAAAGGAGAAACGCCATGAAGTTCTTAATGCTTCTCGTGGTGATAGCGGCTTTACTACCCATGCCGCTATATTAGCCCGAAAGGGGGGGCTCGCCTTAGGGCGGGTCCCGCCACGAGAATCATTGTATCCTTTAAAATCTAAAGAAACCATTAACGGGAAACTCGCGTTAAAGAAACGCCTCGCGTTTCTGCGCGCATACAGCCACACAAGAGCAGACTTAAGAGCAAGCTAGAATTTAGACATTTTGAGTAAAATGAAAACCGCACAAAGGTGAATCTCCTAATGGCAGTTGGAGTACTAAAGCAAGATGCTTTAGGGGTTGGGCGCATAGTGGGTGATGCGCTGATAGGAGGTTTCACAATGCGCAGAATGCTGGCAATGGTTCTTTTAGCCATGCCATTACACTGATGAAACGCCCCCCGCTTTAGGGGGGTCCCGCTATGGCCATTGTGCCACCGCAAAACTTGCAAAACACTTAACCCAAGCATTAACGGCCTCGCGTTAAAGAAACGCCTCGCGTTTCTGCCTTAAATGTCTGCAAATCCTGCGCGATTTGGCTTAACTCTTGTTGCATTTGCACACAAGCTTTGGCCGTGGGGTTAGATTTGGGGGCGGTGGGGTTGTGGTGAGTTGGCCTGTGGCGGTATTTGCTCTCAATGGCTTCTTTAGCCGCTTGCAAATTCTCAATGTAGGTTTCTGTGGCGAGGTTTTGCTCCAAAATGGCCGCATTTTGCGCCTCTATGGCCGCCTTGCAAGTTTCGCGCTCCACCAAGAGCCTTTTTAAATACCAGCTGCACGCGCCCAAGGCCCCCAACAAAAGGGCTAGCGCTAGGGCAATGCCGATGCTCTTGGTGTCGATGCTAAACATGGAGGCCTACCTAAACGCCGCCCAAACAAAAAAGAGCAACACCGCGCCTAAAGCGCTGCATAAGAGGATGATCACTTTTTTAGAGTCCATGTTTTTCCTTTTGACATTGATTAAGTGGGGATTTTGTGTGGTTTGTGTATAGTGGGATTGAGCGGATACAAGGCATTTTCCCCTTTCGGCTACTTTGGATAACGCAAGGCGTTTTAGGCAGCGAAGGCATAGAACTAGCGGGTTAGGGCAATGTAGGGGAAGGCATTCCAGAAGGGAGAAATGCCATGAAACTCGTTTTTGTCTTGTTTTTGGTGTTTGTGGTGTTAGCCGCGCCACTACACTAAAGGCTAGGGGGGTCCCCTTCGGGGGACTGGACTCAAGACGAGTTGATTGTATCCACTCCCAACTAAAAAACCCTTTAAACTCATTTTTCCGGTGCGCCTTTGTCGATTTTTGCGCCTAATTTGCGCTCTAAAAGCCGCAAGGCGTAATCGCTCACCACCTCTGCTCCGATGTAACCAATCCCCCCACTGATGGAGATGACCAGACTTGTGGGCAGGTGAAAGTAGTAATTGATGATCTCAAAGCTGATCCAAGTGGTGAGCATAGAAGAGCCCACGCCCCAAAAGATGTAACGAGCCTTGTCGAGCGCGCCGTTGAAGTTCTCGTTTTTGATGGTGCGCAACACAAAGAGCCAGCCCACACAAAACCCCACCACCAGCATGAAAAAATAGGGCAAATACTCTTTCACCGACAAGCCTAAAATGACTAAATCCTGTTTCATTTCTCATTTTCAAGGCCGTAGTTGCGGTCGATCTTGTTCTCGATGACATCTAAATCGCTGTCTAGGCCCTCTAAACGGCTCACCGCCGCTTGGGCGCGATCTAAAATGGCCGTGCTTTCCTACACGATGTAGCACAAAAAGCCCACCTGCAACAAGCACATGAAGAACAAAAACAACACCAAACGGATCAAAAGCTCCAGCCGTCTTAAAATATCTTGCGACAAACGCCCCCCTAGCCTTGAGCCCACCAAGAGGCCACGCTAAAGCAGGGGCATTCCTTCTTGGGCTCAAAATCCCGATGCCCATAGAGCGAGGCGTTGGGGTATTTTTCTAAAAGCTGGGCGCACAAGCTTTTCATCGCCTGTTTTTGGGCCTCAGTACGGGTGTCTTTAGCCACGCCGGCCTCATCGCACCCGCCGATGTAGCACACGCCGATGCTCTCGGCATTGTGCCCCTTGCAGTGCGCCCCGATTTCCTCATCCGGTCGGCCTTTTTCGATCGTGCCATCGAGCTTGATGACATAGTGATAACCGATACAAACCCAGCCGCGCTCCTTGTGCCAGCGGTCGATGTCGGCCGCGCAAAAGTCTTGATTCTCCTTAGTTGCGCTGCAATGGAGGATGATTTGGCGGATGTTGCGCATGAGTCTCCTATTCTTTCAAAAGTTTCACTTTAAAGCGCATTTCCCACAGCCCAAAAAAGCCCACTTCCTGCACCAGCCCCGCGCTCTCAAAATACACGCGCCCGTCCTCAAAGGCCGGGGCGCAGGTGAGCCGCGCCAACAAGCCATCGATGGTCTGCAAGCTTTCCTCTGCCCCGGGGGATTCGATGAATCCAAAGAACAAACGGGTCGCCACCTCAAAGGCCGCAAGGGGGGCAGGGCGCACCCCATCAAAGCGGTAATACAGCCCCGCCTCTTTGAGCGCGCCCTCGTGGTAGCACGAATCGGGGAAAATGGCCTTGACGATTTGGTGTGCCCTTTGCAAAATCACAGCTCAAAGCTCCTTTTCTTGCACCATTTGAGCGGGGAAAAGCTTTTGTTTTTCACCTCCACAAGCCCCCCCTTGTCGTCTATCTGCAAAAGGGGTCTATGGTGGCATTCTTTGACAAGCGGGGCCTGCTTGATGGCTTTAAGGGCCTCATTGTAGATGGCTAAATCCTCATCATCTAGGGGGATTTTCAAATACCGCTTAGCGCGCACGAGGGCGAAGTCATAGAGCGCGTAAGCCGGGGGCACTTTGTCGTGGGTGAGGGCCACCAGCTCCTCGTGCACCCACTCTAGCACCTGTGGGTTTGTCCTCAGAGCCTCTTGGTTGGTGAGGCCTGCTAAAATGTGCGCCTTCAATTGGTCCAAATGCATGGCCGAAGTCTAGCCCAAGTTGGGGAGGGTTTTTTGCTTTTGTTTGGGCAACCGCGCCCTAAACCCCCTAGCTTTAGCTAAGCGGACTTGAGCCGATGGGCGGTCATTTCTTGGGGGGGATTTGCTTTAGGTAACTTTGCAACTGATGGCTGGTCAAGTTCAAGCGCACAGAAAGGGAGAGGGCGTTTTGCCCATTGTAAAGGCGGGCGAATTCTTGAGATTTTTTGATTTTGGGGACATACAGGGTTTTGTGTTTCAGCAATGCGGCCACCCCCGCTTCGTCCATTCTAGAGATTTGGGCAAAGAGCTCGGGGGTGAGTTTGGTGTGGGCGCGTTTTTTCAAGCGGGGGTGATGGCGCAATTTTCTTTTTTGACTTGGACGATTCCCAATTTTTCGAGCACTAAGGGGGGCAAATTGCCGACCGCCTTCAAGACCAGCTTTTCGCTCGTGCACACGCAATGGCCATAGCCCATCGCCTTAAGCTCCTCGATGATGATGTCTTCCAATTCCTTGTCGTATTCAAGGGCCGTGGTGGTGGTGAACTTGATCGACCCTTCCTCGAGGTTCAAGGACTTTTT
This sequence comes from Helicobacter sp. NHP19-003, assembly GCF_019703305.1. Lineage (NCBI taxonomy): Bacteria > Pseudomonadati > Campylobacterota > Epsilonproteobacteria > Campylobacterales > Helicobacteraceae > Helicobacter > Helicobacter gastrocanis. The sequence goes on from NZ_AP024814.1 coordinate 1,304,671, forward strand.
CTTGCCAAAGAGCTCGGGCGCGCTTTGGGCCAACTCTTGGATTTCGGCTTTGAGCGCGGCGATCTCCTCAAGCTTTTCGTCCACTTGGGCTTTGGTGGCCGCCAAGAGGCGTTTTTTCACATCCAGCCCAAATTCTAAGTTCCGCAAATCCCTTAATTTCTCGTTCAACTGCTGTTTAATGGCCATTTAAGCTCCTTTCTTCGTGTATTAAACGGGCGTATTCGTTTTTAAGCGCGCCCCATTCCATGCGCTCTTTGAGTCGCTCTTGGGGCGTGCCCCCTTGTGGCCTTGGGGCCTGCAATTCTTGGCTAGGGCCAATATCTGTTGGCGGATGTGCCCTAACCGTGCCTCTTTGCGCGCCAAATTGGCCATTTTCACGGCCTTTTTATGCGCTTCCATGCTTGCCATTTTTTTTCTCCTCATAAATTCTTTGGGCGATTCCATAATGCGCCAATTCCTGTATCTTCTTGGCCTCTTTAAAGCCGATCTTGTTCTCAAAGCACGCGCACCGCTGTGCGCTGATCTTATAAAGGCGGGCGTGATCACCACTTAAGCTCGTTTGGGCGCACGCGCGCAAGAGCACCAAATGTGCGAAGTATTGATTCGCGCTTTGCGTGTGGCTCAAAAACTTGTAGTGCAGATTCAAAAAGACCTCCAAAGAGCCAAAATACTTTTCCAACACCGCGCTCACGATTTGCGCGCTCAAACAAGGCGTGCTCATCGGTCTAAGATGCTCATGTTGGCGACTAAATGGATCGCCTCTTCTAGGGGCTGTCCATCGATTTGGCTAAAGCGCTTGGCCATTTTGTAAATCTTGCAGGCCCGGCGCAAATTGGAGGTGTACTCCATCACCAGCCCCGCCTCTTTGCCAAAGAGGGCGTTAAGTCCTCTTTAGAGGGCGCGCCAAACTCATACTTCAAGCTGATTCGTGAGTACAACTGCAAGAGTTCGCCATTCTTGCCCTTCAAGTTTTTCAACAGCTGGGGCGTGCCGCACAAGATGATGGGCGTTTGGGTGAAGTCGTGCAATCGCCTTAAAGCCTCTAAGCTCGCCGTGCTCAAATGCTCGGCCTCGTCGATCATTAAAATCGTGTCGCGCTCGCTCAATTTTTTAGACAAGCTTAAGATAAGCCCGGCTATATTTTTAGAGCCTCGGGGGTCATCGACCGCCAATCGCTCACCAAGACCCATTAAAAAGTCTTTGGTGTTGACCTGTGGCACCACTTCTACTAAAATAGTTTGTGGGTTTTTGCGTGCGAAGGCTTTCAAGCTTTCGCTTTTGCCGCTACCCGCCGATCCGAAAATGAGCGCGCTTTTTTTGCAGATCACCGCTTGGCTGATGACAAAATGCGCGTTTTTCAAGTTTTCCAGCTCAAGGATGCCTAAGTCGTTTAACTTGGCCCGCTCTTGTGCGCTCTTTTTGTAACTGCGCATGAAGCCGCGCAAGTCCTCCTCAAGGGCATCGGTGCTGTGCTTGTAATTGCCCCTCAAAAAACTGCTCAAAAGCGCGGGACTTTTGTTGACGCTCTTGGCCATTTGGGCTTGTGAGATGTTGTACTCGGCGATGAACGCCTCGACCTCGCGGACGATGTCTCGTTTGTTTTCCATAGTTGCCTTTCTTGATGGTTGTGGCTGCAGGCTCAAAAATCTATCCAAAACAAAACTCCTTTCTCAAATTTAGGGGCCAGAAACTTCCCCTGCAGCCCTCGAAGTTCAAAACCCCGCCTAAACGCCGTTTGAACGGCACTTAAACGGAATTTTAAACGCCCTAAAGCCCGCTAAAGCCCCCCCTTTAAGAGCTCTTTTTGAGCCGCAAAGCCTCCAACTCTCTTAGCCGCGCCAAATCCTCCATCAGCTTGGCCCGTGCGTCTTGATAGGCGCGCTCGCTGGGGGGGAGTTTGGCAGGTTTGCTTAGCGCGAGCAGGTCTTGCGCCCTTTGCTTTTTGTGCGCGCGGGCTTGGGCTTGGCTCTTTTTGACAAGGTTTAAGAAGGGGTTGAGCGTTTGGGCTTTGTAGTCCTTTTTGGCCTTTTTAAAGCCCTCTAAATCCATGCACTCCGCGCCCAAAGAAGTACAAGAGGCCGCCCCGATGCGCTCCCCAGCGGGGGTGTATAGGGTAACTTCGTGCGGATTGTCCGGGTTCTCCACCACGATGACGCTATCGCCGATGGCGCATTTGTCCCAGATGTGCGCGCTGGTGAAGGTCTTGTTGTTTAAATCGATCCCGTAGGCGTGGATGGTGCGCTGGTGGGTCTTGCCGATGTGGCTGTAAACGCGTGCGAGCTCTTGCGCGCTCAAACAATAGGGGACGTGGCCTTTGTAGTCATTGTATTTTTCACGAAGGGTGTGATCGATGATGGCCTGCAGTTCATCCTCAAAGAGCAAATCCTCTTCAGGAATGCGGGTGGCCTGCCCACTGAGCGTGTCCTTCTTGCTGGCGTTTTGCGCCTCGATGCGCTGGCGTTTGGCAAGGTCGTTGCCGATGTAGCCGGGCAGCCAATCTAGCGCGGCGTGCAACACGCCAAAAAAGCGCTCGATCTTGCCCTTTTGGCGGCCCTCATAGGGGGTGCAAAACACGGGTTCTATTTTGTTCGCCCGCAAGAACTGCTGATAATGCTTGCTGGCGTAGTCGCTGCCGTTGTCGCTTCTGATCTTGTCGGGCATGCCCATTTTGCAGATCGCGCTATAAAGCACGCGGATTTGTTGGGTGGAGTCGGTTTTGTCCACCAGCTGGGCTACGGCACTGCCGGAAAAATGGTCGATGACGGCGCTCAAGTTCTTGCGCCTGACGACATAGCCCTTTTTGGTCTTAGGGTCTCGCACCTTGACCATGAAGTCCATTTTAGTACTGTCTACCTGCCACTCGGCGTTGACATACTCTTTGGCCTTCACGCCCACCGGGTAGCGTTGCAATAAGCCGTCCTTGCCCTTTTTGAGGAAGATTTGCAACTGCTTATCGGCCGCAATCGCCGCCTTTGCCCTCCTGTTGAAGATGGAGTAACTGACGCTGAATGCGGGGTTTTTCGCCCTCTCTAGCTCTAAATAGTAGCGGTAAGAGGCCATATAAGAGCAACGCGCGCCCCCAGCGCCAATGCCAATGAGCGCCTCTTTGAGTAAATTTAGATCGATTTTCTTTTGGCTGTCGTGTTGGCCGGGAGTCCTGCCCCTTTTGAGCTCATAGGCGGCGTATCCATGTTGTTTAAACTCTTGATACCAGCGGTGGATTTTACGGGTGATGTTGTTGATTTTATGGGTGGGGGTGTCAGCAAACGCAAAAAGATGAGTTTAGGGGTGAAAGACACGCCCAAAAACCGCAAAAAGGTGCAAACCAACGAGGCGCAAATCCTCAAAAAGGCCAAAACGGGCAATAAGAACACCGCGCCATGCGTGCAAGCCTATTTACAATGTCAAGAGGGCTTGAGCGCGAGCTAGTGTCTTGGCATAACAAATAAAATCACAAAACCCCCACAGCCACAATGGCTAAGGTGGGGGGGATAGAGGGGGTGTTTGCGGTGGCGTTGTTGAGCGACACATTGCCGCTGATGAAGGGCACGCCCAGCTCTTGGCGTGCTTCTTTGAGCCCCAAGCACATTTGTTGCAGTACCCATGCCCCATGCCCATCCATTGCCCCTAAATTGATCGAATCGCTAAAGCCCAGCACCTTTGCGCCCATGTCTTGCAACTCTTTGGTGGCTTGCAAACATAGATTTTTGCTATCTTTTCTAGGCTCTTGCAGGGCTAGGGGCGTGGAGCTGGTGAGGGCAATGCATAAATGTTTTTTAATTTGGGGCAACCAAATTTGTGCTGGGGGCAAAGCGTTTAGCCCCACTGGCTGAGGGCTTAGGTGGGGGTCTTGCTTGGGGGTTAGGGGGTATTTGGGGGTTTTAGGGGCAGGGGCAAGTGGGCGCGCTCTTGTTGCCGATAAAGGACTTTAAAAAGGGGCTCTTTGGTGGCGACCCCCACAGCCTGCGCGCTCAGCCCATATTTTTTTGCCACTTGCAAGACTTGCCCTAGCTTTTGCGGCTCAAGGCATAAAAGATGCGCTCTTGGGTTTCGTTGAGCAAAATCTCAAGGGGGTTTAAATCCTGCACGCTTGGGGCTTTGTCAAGCTCTAAAATAGCTCCAACACCCCCACGCACCGCCATTTCCACACACGCCACACCAAGCCCCCCGCCCCCAAATCCTGCGCTCCTAGCACGCCTATATCCGCATAAATTTCTAAACAAGCGTCTATGAGCTTGGCTTGCAGGTGTGGCGCGCCTGTGGGGACACTTGCCATCGATGCTTTGTCGAGTTCTTTGCTGCTCATGCACGCTCCATCCACGCCCACGCCCTCAGCTGGCCGCCCGAGCAGTACAAACACCCCCCCCGCTCTCGCGCTTGCACCCACTTGTTGGGCTAGCGGCACAAGCCCCACGCAAAAGGCGTTCACCAAAACATTGTGCCTGAAGCCCCCACTAAAGCCGCTCTCACAGCCCAAATTTTGCGTGTGGGTATGTTTGGCGTAGTCGTTAAAGCCCTCCAGGGCTTCTTGGTGGTGGGCTGTGGTTTGGCAAGAGCGCAACAGGGCAAAGCAGGCTAAGGGCCTTGCACCCACGCCTAAAAGGTCGCGCTGCACGCCACCTAGCCCTGTGGCTGCGCCCGCATAGGGGTTTGAAAAGCTGGGGTGGTTGTGCGACTCGATTTTAAACGCCGCGCCTAACCCCTCCCCTAAATCCACCACACCCCCACTGTTCTTTAAATCCGCCCCAAAGGTTTCTAAAAGCTCTTTGCTGGAGCGGTAGCTGCAATGCTCACTCCAAAGGGTGGCGACCAGGGCGTGTTCTAGAGCATTTGGAGGGCGTTTCAAGCTGGCCGCCAGTGTCTGTGAATCTTGTCCATTCAAGGTGTGCAAATTTGTCCCTTTTTAGGCCACTTTAGCAAAGCCTAGCTAATAAACGCTAGAATTTATATTTTCAAGGAGTTTTTATGGGTCTTTTTGTTTTGCAATTTTTTGTATTGCTGGCGGCTTTGTTTTTGGGTGTGCGCTTAGGGGGGATGGGGATTGGCTTTGCCGGCGGTCTTGGCGTGGTGGTGTTGACCTTAGGGCTTGGCATGGACGCGGGGGCGATCCCTTGGGATGTGATTTTAATCATCATGTCCGTGATCGGGGCGATTTCGTGCATGCAAATGGCGGGGGGCTTGGATTACTTGGTCTTGGTGGCGGAAAAGATTTTACGGGCTCATCCTAAGCACATCAACTATTTAGCCCCCTTTGTAACTTACAGCCTCACGCTTTTAGCCGGCACGGGACACACCGCCTTTTCAGTGTTGCCCGTGATTGTGGAAGTGGCCAAAGGGCAGAAAATCCGCCCCTGCCGTCCCTTATCTCTAGCGGTGGTGGCAAGTCAAGTGGGCATCACCGCTAGCCCTGTGTCTGCCGCCGTGATCACGATGAGCGCCTTTGTGGAGCCTTTGGGCGTGTCCTACCCGCTCTTGCTGGGCCTCATCATCCCCTCAAGCTTTCTAGGCTGTGCGCTCACGGCGTTCATTGTGAGCGCGTTTTTGCCAAGCCACCTAGAAGGGGCGGTGGCGCTGCAGACTGCCAAGCAAAGGGAGTTGCCCAAGGGGGCGCGTTTGTCGGTGTGGATTTTTGTGGCGGGGATTGTGGCGGTGGTGCTTTACGCCACGGCGATTTCTAAAAATGTAGGCTGGATCGCGCCCGTGCATTTGCCCCGCAACGGCGCGATCATGGCGTTCATGCTAACCATTGCGGTGTGCATCGCCCTCTTTTGCAAAGTCAAATGCAATGACTTAGTGCAGACAAGCACCTTTAAAGCGGGCTTGAGTGCTTGCGTGTGCGTGCTGGGCGTGGCGTGGTTGGGCGACACTTTTGTCAAGGCCTACATTGAGCCGATCAAAATCCACGCCGCCACTTGGATCACACATTACCCTTTTTTGCTCGCGGTGGGGCTGTTTTTCACGAGCATGCTCTTATACTCACAAGCAGCCACCACAAAAGCCCTCATCCCTAGCGTGATTTTAGCCATGGGGCTCACCCCCGCCCACCCGCATGGCGTGGCGACCATCATCGCCTCGTTTGCCGCCACCTCAGCCCTCTTTGTGTTGCCCACTTACCCAACCTTACTTGGGGCGGTCCAAATGGACGACACGGGGAGTACCCAAATTGGCAAGTATGTTTTCAACCACCCCTTTTTAATCCCCGGGACCTTAGCCATTGCCTTTTCTGTGGGCTTTGGGTTTTTATTCACTTCGATTTGGCTTTAGTTGTTGGGGGCTTCTGGGGCGGGTTTTTTACTAAAGAGCGATTCGAGCATACTCAAGCCCACTTTTTCAGGCACTCTTGGGGTGTTCTCTTTGGGTTCTAGCACTTCAAAGTCTATGTCAAAGCCCGTGAGCATACACGCGAGGCGGACATTCACCCCATTGCGCCCGATCGCTTTGCTCTTTTGATCGCCATATAGAGTAACTTGGGCATTTTTCTTGCCCTCTTCGTTTTCGCTGATTTTGATTTTAATGATTTGGGCGGGGGAGAGGGCGTTTGCGATGTACATCTCGGGAATGTCGTTGTAATGCACGCAATCGATGCTCTCGTTACAAAGTTCCTTGCTGATGGCGTTGATCCTAACCCCCTTCACCCCCACGGTCGCCCCGATCGGGTCGATTTGGTTGTTGTGCGAACGCAGGGCGAGCTTTGCCCGATCCCCGGGGATGCGGGCAATCCCCATGATCTCAATCTCTTCATCGGCGATTTCAGGCACTTCTAGGCGCAACAAGGCTTCTAGGAATTTGGGCGTGGTGCGTGAAAGTTCTAAAATCAAGCCCTGTTTGCTAAAATGCACATGTTTTAACACCGCCCGCACGCTATCGCCCACTTTAAAACTCTCCCCCTTAATGCGGTTTTTTAGGGCTAAAATCGCTTGCAAGCCATCGATCTCTATGTAGGTGTTCTGCCCGCTATCTACATCTAGCACGACTCCGCTCACAATGGTGTTTAACATCGCCTTGTATTTTTGAAAATACTGGTCTTCTAGGCTCTTTTGTATGTTGTACTCTAGGTCTTTAAACAGCGCATTGACCGCCCCCCGTTTCATGTCCTTTAGGCTGATCTCATAGTGCAGCAGATCATCGGGTTTTAGGGTCGGGTCGCTCTTGTGCGCTTGGCTTAGGGCAAGTGTGTTCTTAGGGTCGGTTTCTAGCCTAGGGTCGTCATCGGCACACACCTGCACCACATGCAAGAGCGTCAAATCCTTGTTCGAGTCGTCAATGACAAAGTTCGCCTGTGCATCCAAACACTCTTTAGCGACCCTTAAAATGCTGTTTTTGACGACATCTTTAATTGTGTCTACGCCTAGGCCCTTTTCATAGGCAATCAGCTCTACTATGTCTAATATTTTCTCCATGCCAGTCCTTGTATTTGCTCTTAAGTGGTGTTGTGGGGGAAGTGGCCTTATTATAGCAAAAAATCGTTTTTAAAACTTAGGGATGGGCACTTGGGTGGCAAAATTAAAGTGCATTTCGCCTAATCCATCGATCTGCATTGTGATTTTGGCATCTTGCTCTGCTAAATAACCTAGCTTTTCAAAGGCGACTAAATAGGCTTTGGTGTATCTGTTTGTGGTGTGTAGGATTTTGTCAAACTCATCCTTGTCAATGGGGCGCACCCACATGGGCGTGTACTCTTTGTTGTCGACACCATAGAGTGTGTAGCTAATGCCCCCGTTTTCATAAATGCTTCGATCTTGGGCAAACAACTCCACAAAGAAAAATTCTCTTTGGTGGTAGGTTACGGGGTCCACATCGTTTAAATGCGTGATAAACACGCTCACAACAGGGCGCAAGTCTTTAATGATTTCGCCCTTTCTGGTCGCTTGAGTGCGCTTTTCATCTATGAAGTCGGGCATGTAAGTCGTGTCAAAGTGCTCTTTACACCCACTAAGCAATACTAAAAACACCAAAAACAACCAATGCATGCCCTTATTTTAACCTAAAATATTATAAATTTACGCCTCTTGCCGATCTAACCCCCATGGACTACGCAAACACCTTTAAAAAAAATGGGGTTTTCATGCCCTTTGTGGTGCTAAACGACCCCACGCACACCGAGAGTTTAAACATCGTTAAAACACTCATAGATGCAGGAGCGGACGCTTTAGAGCTGGGCTTTGCCTTTAGCGATCCTATGGCCGATGGCGTGGCGATTCAAGATGGCCACTTACGGGCTTTAAAGGCAGGAGCGTGTATGCAAAAAAACTTTGACTTGTTGCAACAAATCCACGCCTACAGCCCCCAAACACCCATCGGACTGTTGCTGTACGCCAATTTAATCCACCGCTATGGCATCGACAAGTTTTATGAGACTTGTGCGGATTGTGGGGTGGCTAGCGTACTTGTGGCGGATTTGCCCTTGGTTGAGAGCACCTCCTTTGTGTCAAGCGCAAAAAAGCACAACATCGCCCCCATTTTCATCGCCGCCCCCCACACCAGCCAAAAGGACTTAGAGCAAATCGCAGGCTTGACACAAGCCTATGTCTATGTGCTGGCGCGTTCGGGTGTTACGGGGGCAAGCACAAGTCTAGGCACAGACGCTAAGGGTGTGATCGCCGCGCTCAAAGGTTTTAAAGAAGTGCCTTGTATGTTAGGCTTTGGCATTTCTAAGCCCGCACACGCCAAAGAAGCCCACCAAATGGGGGCCAATGGGGTCGTTTGTGGCTCGGCAGTGGTGAAGCTCATAGAGCAACATCTACACACCCCCCCCCAAATGCACGCCAAGCTAAAAGACTTCGTGCAGGGCTTTAAAGCTTAGAGTCTAAGCGTTTGTAGTGGCGTAGGGCGATTGCTGCTAGGGTTAAAAAGGGCCCTAAAACCCCCACTTCGGGCAAGAAAACCCCAGAAATGCTGAATTTCCCCATGGCAAAAAACAGCCCCCACAGCACCAAAGAGAGCAAAATGAACTTGAGGCTAAGCAAAGCTAGGTTCTCGTAGCGGGCGAGTTTGGGCGTGTGGTAGGCGATGAGGATCGCCGTGAGGGGCACAAAAAAGGGCAGCAAAATAGACACATACAAAAAGCCCCGGATTTTCTTGGTGTCTGCCTTTTGGTGGTAGAGCACATGCAAGGAGCGCAGCGCATCCGTGATGGACACGGCGGGCTTGTTTTGATAAATTGTGTCCAAAACTTTGGGGCGAAAGCCCTTAAGAGTTTTTAACACGGGCAGTTTCTGCACCTTAAGCCCCTTGGGACCTAGCAAAAAGGGGGTGGGTAAGGTCAAAAAACTCACCCCATGTAAAACCCAAAATTTACCTTCGAAGTTTGCGCTGGGGGCTTGGGCGAAGGTTTTGAGTTGCTTGTCTTGAAGCGTGAAAATTTTGACATTGCTTGCGCTCCGCAGCAGGGGGTTGATTTTGCCAAAGTAGACATAGTCGTTGTTGTATTTGACCAAGAGATTCTCCGAGATATTGCCCGCATTGTCTTTATAAATAATCGCTTCGGCTTTCTCTTGCATGTAAACAAAAGGCGTGGCGCTAAGCCCCACAAAAATAGCGATAAACAGGGCGTTGATGGCGAGCATGGGCTTTAAGATTTGCTTAATGGAGTAGCCGATGGAGAGCAAGGCGGTGTATTGGTTAGAGTGGATAAAGGCGGTGTAAAAGAGAACTAAGGCTAAGAGCAAGGACAATGGCAGGGTGTAGTTGAGCGCGTACAGCCCATCGTAGACAAAAAAGAGCAAGAGCAGGTTAGCAGCGGTGGGGAACTTCTCAGCGTATTGCAGGCTGTCAATGCCGATAAAGAAAAACTCAAGGGCGCATACAATGATCAAAAAATACTTGAGGTAGTAAGAGCCGACAAACACCCACAAGCGCATAGACTAGGCTCTGCGGGTGAATTGGTTTTGCAGGGCGTGGAAGTCGCCCGTTTCAAGGTAAAAAAGCAAGGCTTCTTTAGCGTGTTCTAGGATTTCATTTTTCAGGGGCTGCTCTTGGGGGGTAAAATGACCTAAAACATGGGCAATGGTTTCACCATTGCTCCGCCCGATCCCGATTTTCATCTTATAAAAGGGGTGGGGGCAGTGCGCCATGATGGATTTGAGTCCGTTGTGCCCACCACTGCTCCCCTTAGCCTTGAAACGCAACGCCCCCAAAGGCAGGTCTAAATCATCGTGCACGACCAAAATAGGATCTATGGCATGTTTGGACAAAAAGGCTTGTACGGCTTGCCCTGAGTGGTTCATATAAGTCGTGGGCTTGAGCAAGTAGGCATTTTTGGCTTTAGCGTAGTCGGCGTTATAGAGTTTAGAGTGCTTGAAGATCAAATGCAGGCTTTGTGCCACAAGGTCTAAAATGTCAAAGCCCACATTGTGGCGGGTGTGGGCACAAGTCGGTGTGGGATTGCCTAGCCCCACCACGAGCATTATTTTGCCTTAATGACCCCGACAATGGCGTTGTTTGGATTTTCAAGCACATTGACATGGGCGGGGACTTGCAAATCCCGCACCAAAATCGCATCCCCCACATCTAAAGCGGACACATCTAGCTCAAAGTGGGCGGGCAAATCCTCAGGCACACACTCCACGCGCACACGGGCTTTAGAGAGCATCAAAATGCCCTTGTTCTTCAAGCCCACAGGCGTGCCAGTGGTTTTCACAGGGATTAAAAATTTAGACTTTAAGCCCTTTTGCAAAACGAGCAAATCCACATGGATCAAAGTGTTTGTTATGGGGTCTTTTTGGTAGGCCTGCACCACGACATTGTAGCTCTCTTGCCCGACTTTCACCATGAAGTCTAAATGGGGTTTGTGCTTGACAAAGCGGATAAAATCGTTTGTCTTAAAAGTGGCGTGGACATTCTCCATGCCTTTGGCGTATAAATTCGCCATCAAAACCCCCCCTTTACGCAATGCTTTTTTAGCGGATTTGCTAAGTACTCCCCTAGCTTCACCTTCTAACATGGCCATCCTTCTATCTTAAAAATTAATGAGCGTGGATCACCCACATAAATAAGTGTAGATTTTAATCTTAAACAACTTATACAACGCTTATATTTGCCAAACATGCCCGTTTTTTGGCTTTAAAATGCTAGTATGTGGCATGCCATTTCGGGTTTTCAAACATTTTAGTGTCCATCGAAAGCGTGCCTTAGCCTGTGCCTTCTTTATGGCAATCGCCCCCCTAAAAGCCAAAAACCTAAGCTACATGTCTTCTGCCTATGAAATCGGTATGGTTTATCTCAAGCCCCTCAATGCGAACAAGCTCCTACAAGGGGCTTCCATCACTTGGGGCTATGAGATCAACCCCAAAAACTCGTGGCTTTACAGCCGCTACTACATTTTCCTAGACTACGGCAATATCCTGCTTGGGCAAACTTCTAAACAGGCGAATTTATTCACCTATGGTGTGGGCGGAGAGCTGATGGTGTCTTACAGCCACAACCCCATCAACTCGTGGACGATCTTTTTTGGTTTGCAACTTGGGGCGAACTCGTGGGTGATTAACCAAAAGGTGTCGGATTTGATCGAGAACACCTGGAACTCGTTTAAAGATTTTTCCTTCAAGCCTGCATATTTTCGGGCGATGGGGACTTTTGGGGTGCAGTTTCGTACCATTGTTACATGGCACATCGTGGATGTGGAAGTGGGGATGAAAGTGTTTTTAAACCCCGAACCCAAAAGCCCTTTCGAGCGCAATCTTTTGTTTTTTATTTCGCACGCTTGGCACTTTTAGCCTTGCGTGATTGCCAGAGACTCAAAAGCGATTAACCTTAGATTAACCACTTGAGGCTAGTATCCTGCGAGTGTTTCCAAATCCTAGGAGGAAAGAGCGGAGAGCAACAAAACAGCAACAACAGCGATAGATAAAAGTAGCTTTCTCCAACAGCCAGAAAGGCAACTTGTTCGGTGTTTAAGCTTCTAGTCTGCTTCGCTAGGTGCTTAAAACACGGGCGCAATTCTACTATAAACTTTTTATTTTGTCAAGCAAAAGGGGGTTCTATGCCAAATAATACGCTTTTATGTGTATCCAATACCCACAAAAATTAAAAACAAGCCAAACCACAAGCCAAGCCTCCAAACCACCAAAGCCTTTGGCAATAACCCCAACAAGCCCCTAGATTTGTTGCAGCACGCCAAGCGCACACAATAAACCCAAAACAAGGCAACCAAAGGTGAGGCTCTAGCCCTCCAAACACACCACATGAACCCCAATGAGACAAGGTTCATAACAAACCATGCTAAATTACATAAATCTCTTAGAAAGGCAAGAATTTAAAGCCGCAAATAAACAAATCTTTGCCAACTCCACTGACCCTTATAAAATCCTTCAAATGTAGGGTGTTGGCTAGTGAAGCCTCGGCTTCACTCATCCTTCAGTGTATAAGCAATGGGGATTCTTATGCGCACGATTTGTTTGGGCGTGGGGAAGAGACTCGAGGCTTCTTTGACGGCTTGCAAGGCGGCGTGGTCTAAAATGTTTGAGCCTGAGCTTTGAGAGATTTTGATGTCTGTGGTGCTGCCATTGGTGTTGAGCACAAACTCCACCAACACTTCGCCTTCAATCCCTCGAATCATCGCCATACGGGGATAGCGGTTCTTAGAAGAGATCGCCATTTGGATTTTCATCAAGAAGGCATCGCTCACGCCCTGATTGTACGCCATTGAGCTGGTCTTTGCCCCTTGAGAAGTTTGGTTAGACTCTTGGGTCTTCTTGGGCTCTTGTTTCTCGTTTAGCTCTTTGTCTTTGGCTTTAGGCTGCTCCTGCTTTTTAGGCTCGGGTTTTGGCTCTTCTTTTTTAGGAGTGGGTTTAGGCTCTTCTTTGGGTTTTGGCTCGGGTTTGGGTTCAGGCTTTGGCTCGGTTTGGGTTTGGGGGTGGGTTTGGGCTTTGGTTTAGGTTTAGGTTTAGGTTTGTGTTGGGGGTGGGGTTTTGGTTTGGGTTCTTGTTTGGGTTCTTGTTTGGGTGGAGTGGGGGCTTGCTGTGTGTGCTCTAGGTGGGCAGCATGGGTGTCGATGCTGGCTAGGCTCATGGTGATGCTTTGATTGCCCGCTTGTGCCAAACTTTTGGGGAGCTCTTTGAAGTAATGAAAAGCCACCAAAAACCCCAATGCGTATAAAACGCTTGTGATGACAAAGCTCACACGGGTGGACGACCTACTTTTTTTCTGTGGAGATGGAGAAGTTTTCATGGTTTAGGTCTTTAAGAATATCAATGATTTCTATGAAAGTGCCAAACTTCGAATCTTTATCGCTGCGCAAATCCACTAAAGTTTTGGGGTCTAGTGTCTGGATGAACGCACGCAACTCCTCTACACTCTTGGGTTTGTCGTCTATAAAAATCCCATCGTTTTTATCCACAACAATCGTGACTTTCTTTTCCTCTGGAGAGGCTTTTTGGGCACTGCTCGCGCTGGGTAAATTGACCTTAATCTTGCCTTCAGCGATGAAAGTAGACACGCTCAAAACCAACGCCAACAACACCAACATCACATCAATAAAGGGGACGATGTTTAGTCCATCGCCCCTCCTTAGTTTAGAGCGCATCAGACACTCTTTTTACGCATTAAGCGGAATTTTTCAGACAACACATCGCTTTTACGCAACATGGCGTTGTAAACCACGAGTGTGGGGATCGCCACAACGAGCCCAAAAGCCGTTGCCTTGAGGGCTAAGGACAAGCCCAAGGTGATGGCTTTTGCGTCTAACCCTGTAGAGCTGGTGCTCATGTCATAGAAAGTGACCATCACACCCAAAACCGTGCCCAAAAGCCCGACATAGGGCGCGTTTGAGTAGACGATGTAAAGGGTTGTCAGATTCTTGCTCAAATCCAAATCAAGCTTGTCCGGGTCATCATATAAGCTAAAATCAAGCTTGCTGTAAAAAATGATGCGCTCAATGGTGAACCACATCGCCACAAAGCTCATCACCCCCAAAGTTACAAAGATCGCAATGTCGACATATTCGCCGATTACCTTAACAGAGAGTCCAGATTCCATAGTTGTCCTTCAAACAAAAATAAGTGTTGACTATATTACATTTGTAATAAAAAGTCAAGGAAAAATATTTTTGAATAACAACAATAATAGGTGTGATTTTAGCTATTTTTTCATTATAAAATTTAAACCAAAACAGCAGACCCCCTAAAACAAATACGCATAACTCACATAAAATTGGCTTTGGTGGGTGATGGTGAGGGATTGTTTGATGGTTTGCTGGGTGCCCGGGTTGGTGTTGCCGTAGTTATACCAATTGTGCGCGCTGATGGAGTAGTAGGGCAATTTCCAGCCTAGATTAAAGCGGTTGTGCCTGCCTAGGTAGAGTTGGTAACCCACATTCACATAAAAGCCATTGCCTGCTGCAAAAAAGCGGGTCTTGTCAATGTGCCCCTTGCTAAGGGAGTTGCCCCCAAGAGCGCTTAGGGCTTCGTTGTTGAAGTTGTCGCTCCACAGCATGGCATACTCCACACCCCCGCCCACAAAGACCCCCATTTTAAAGAAAATCATTTTAGGGTGGTGCTTTCTTAGCCAAATGTCAATGGGCGCAGTTTAAAAGAAGTCCACATTTAAGCCCAGAGTTACCATAGTGCAGGGCTTGAGAGCAAAACCTCTTGGGGGTGGGGTGGGGCACAGCCCTAGGGGATTTGCGCTTGTAAGGGCTGCACAAGGGGAGCTGTAACCTTGTGGGGTGCTGTAGGTTACTTGCCCGGTGTTGGGGTTGGTGTTGGCAATGGGGATCACCTGCCCGGTGTTGGGGTCAATGGCTTTGATGTTGGCGGGGTTGTAGTTTAGCCCTCCCTTGTTTTGCACCTTGTAACGCTCACCTAAGTTGGCATTGGCGTATTCAATGTCCCCATAAACCCGTATCCCACTAATGCCGAATTTATCAAAAAACAGCTCATCGCCCAAAGTGTAGGTGAAGGCAAAATTCGCGCTCTTATTGCTGCTTGGCTTATAAAAGCCCACAATTTCATTGTTTTTACATAGATTGTCGGGGCAAGCGTAGACGCCATTATCGCCCGGCAAAGTGCTGGGGTTACTCATGCTCAGCTGGTTGGCAAAGGTGCTTTTGAAGTTTTGCGCCATGCCAAAGCGCGCGCCCGTGAAGATGTGGTTTTTCACCGCCCACAAGGGGTGCATAACTAACCCCACTAAAAGGAATTTCTTCAACATTAAATGCTCTTGTTGTTTAGGGTTACAATTTGGGGCAGGGGTTTAGGGGTGTGGGGGCACTAAAAAACTCTTCAATACGCGCCCGCGCCTCTTTGGGTTCTTTCATGTTATTGACCGCCATTTTAAAGGTGCTGGCATTGGCATGCCCCTTGGCGTAGGCGTGTAGGTTTTTACGAAACATCACCACTCCCCGCTCCCCATAAAAGGCGACCATTTTGTCAAAATGCTCCAAAACCAGATCCTTTTTTAGCACGGCGGGTAGGTCCTCTGTGTTGTTTTTAATCTGCCAAAAAATCCACGGCTGTGTCAGGCTTGAACGCCCAATCATCACCCCATTTGCCCCCGTGTAGGCGAGCACCTCTTTTGCCTTTTTGGGGCTGTCTATCTCGCCATTGGCGATCAAGGGCTTGTTTAACACTTGGCGCATTAAACGCACGCTCTCATAGTCTATACGCTCTTTTTTGTAGCGATCCGCTCTCGTCCTCGCGTGCACCACCACAAAATCCACCGGTGCGTCGTTTAGGGCGTGGGCGATTTCAAGGGGGATTTTGCTCTCAAAACCTAGCCTCACCTTCACACTGCTATAAGGCTTGTTGCTCTTTTCTTTAATGAGGCGCAAGAGTTTCACCAAGTGGTTTAAATCCTTTAAAAGCCCGCTGCCGTTGCCATGGTTTGCCACTTTCGGGGCGGGGCAACCGCAATTAAAGTCTATGATGTCAATGCCATCAAGGGCGTTGATCTTCTCCACAGCCTGCTCCACCACTTCGCTTTTAGAGCCGGCGATTTGCACGCTAAAGGGCTGCTCCTCGGGCGACTTTTCTAGCATTTTGGCGGTCTTAGCAAAAGCGTGCACCAAAGCGTGGCTGCTCACCATTTCGCTCACCGTTACATCCACACCAAAGCGTTTCACCACACTCCTGAAGGGCAAATCCGTGTAACCGGCTAGGGGGGCTAAAAACAACAATCTCTCAAAAATCAATTTTTCCATAAGCTTTATTTTAACGCATTTTCTCTTAAGTTTTTCGCCCACAGCCTCGCAAAGTTGAGTAAAACACTCGGGCGATTTTCTAGCCTCTCTTGCACGACTTCGCTTAAACACGCCTGCAAGCCCGCCCCGATTTGCGCCTTTTTTAGACCCACACCCTTTAAACTGCGCCCATTGACCGCTAAAAAGCCAAGAGTGTACACCTCCCTTTGCGCCCCGATGCTCTTAAAATGCGCCCTCAGCACCACCCATTCAGAGGGTTCATAGGCTTTAAGCCAGCCTAGCCACGCCCTAACTTGGCTCAGGCTCAAGGTCTGCATTTGCATTTTGAGCCACACCTTAGAAGTGGGGGGGGTTTGGTGGGTGTAGGGCAGCAGTTTTTCTATACTCTTAAAGAGCTTTTTAGGGGGTTTTAGCTGTGCTAGGGTGGCTAGGGGGTCGTTGCAGCTAAAAAACAGGGCTAAAAAACGGGTGGTTAAATTCAAGGGGGTTTGGCTCAAAAGGGCGAGAGTGGCAGGTTTTAAGGGAGCATTTAAGGCGCACTCAAGCACTTTAACATAAGTGGTACACACTGCTCCCGCATTTGCGCCCATTAAAATTTTACACAGCTCAGCAAAAATGCGCTCTTTGCTAATGTGTGTGAGCAGGGGGGCGTGTGTGCGCACCGCCTGTGCACTCTTAGGCTCTAGCGTGAAATCCAGCACGCTTGCAAAACGCAAAGCCCGCAAAATCCGCAAAGCGTCCTCGCGCACCCTACCCTCAGCCACGCCCACAAACTTTAAGCACTTTGCCCTCAAATCTTGCAATCCCCCGTGCAAGTCTAAAAGCCCCTTGGTGGGGTGGTAGGCTAGGGCATTGATGGTGAAATCGCGCCTTGCTAGGTCGGTTTCTAGCGTGGCGTTGAAGTCCACTTGGGGGTGGCGGTGGTCTGTGTAAGCGCTCTCTTGACGGTAGGTGGTGATTTCAAAGACCTTACTGCCAAAGAGCGCGCCTAAAGTGCCAAAGGCTAGGCCTAGGGGGATGGTGGGGATTTTATGCGCTTTAAGGAGGGGGGCCAGCTCTTTGGGCGTGGCGTTTGTGGCTAGGTCGCAATCTTTGGGGGTGCGCCCTAAAAGGCAATCACGCACACAGCCCCCCACCACCACCGCCTCAAACCCTTGCGCCTCTAGGATTTCTATGAGGTGTAAAATAGGGCGGGGTAAGTTGAATTTGTAGTTTGTATCCCAGAACACCTAAAGCCTTTTGCTATAATAGGTGCTATTTTAGCAAAAGAACGCCCGATGATTTTAGAGAAAACCTACAACGCCTCTTGTGTGCTCTGCTTTAGTGGGGGGCAGGATAGCACCACGCTAGCCCTGTGGGCGCAAAAAGCCTTTCAACAAGTGCATCTGCTTGGCTTTAACTACGCCCAAAAGCACGCCATAGAGCTCGAGCAAGCCCAAAAAATCGCCCAACTCTTAAACCTGCCCTTAAAAGTCCTAGATTTAAGTTTTTTACAAGAAATCACCCTCTCCGCCCTCTTTGCCAACAATCCGCAAAAGTCTAACGCCCCCCACCCCAAAAACCCCAATTTACCTGCCTCCTTTGTGCCCGACAGGAATGCCCTATTTTTCACCCTCGCCCACGCCTACGCCTTTAATTTGGGGGCCAATTTTGTGCTTGTAGGGGTGTCGCAACAAGATTACAGCGGATACTTTGACTGCCGTAAAGAATTTTTAGACAGCCTGCAAACCTCTTTAAATTTAGGGGCGTTTGGCATAAAAGAAGGCATTGCGTTTTTAGCCCCCTTCATGGCCATGTCTAAGGCACAAGAATTTGCCCTAGCACAGGATTTAGACGGATTAGAGTTGATCCTAGAACACACCCACACCTGTTATGAAGGCATTAGGGGGGTGCGGCATGCCTATGGCTATGGCTGTGGGGCGTGCCCGGCGTGCCGGTTGCGCCAAAATGCCTATGCAGAATTTTTAAATCACTATAAGCAAGATTGATAGACAAAGACTAAAGTTTTATGCTATAATGGGCTTTATTTTTCAATGGAGAGTTTATGAGTAAAAGTTTATACAGCACTTTAGAAGTGGCCGAAGGGGCGAGCCAAGAAGAGATCAAAAAATCTTACCGAAGGCTTGCCCGTAAATACCACCCCGACCTCAACAAGGGCAAGGAAGCCGAAGAGAAGTTTAAAGAAATCAACGCCGCCTACGAAATTCTAAACGACCCCCAAAAACGGGCGCAATACGATCAATTCGGGGACAATATGTTTGGCGGACAGAATTTTAGCGACTTTGCTAGGGCGCAGGGGCGTGGAAGTTTGGACGACATTTTAGCCTCTATCTTTGGACGGGGGGCTTTAAAGCCGACTTTGGCATGGGCGGGGGGCTTATGCCAACATGGGGAGCATGGGCGGGTTTAACGGCTTTGGCTTTGCGCCCGAGCTAGATTTACAGGTGGAGTTGCAAATCACCTTGCAGGAAGCGGTGTTGGGGGCTAAAAGGCGGGTGCAACTCAGCCACGACAGCTTTGAAATTAAAATCCCCGCCGGTGTGCGCGATGGTGAAGTGTTGAGAGCCAAGGGGCGGGGGCGCAGGCAGGGGGGGATGGTGGGCGATGTGCTCTTAAAGGTAAGAGTGCTTGAAGATGCACTTTACACACAAAAGGGCGATGACTTGTATAAAAACTTTGATTTGCCCTTAAAAACCGCCCTTTTTGGTGGACGGGTGCAGGTGGATACCTTGTATAAGGAAGTCGCCTTAAAAATCCCACCCAACACCAAAAACGCCCAAAAGTTCCGCCTCAAAGAGCTCGGGGTGAAAAACCGCAAAACAGGGAGCGTGGGGGATTTATATCTCATGGCAAATGTCATTTTACCCCACACCGACACCCTCAGCGCGCCCTTCAAGCAGACCTTGCAAGAGCAGTTGCCTTAAGGGGGGCGTGATGGTGGATTACGATGCACCCCTTTATTTGATCAGCGTGGTGGCAAAAATCCTAGGCATACACCCCCAAACCTTGCGTCAATACGAGAAAGAAGGGCTGGTTGAGCCCAAGCGCACGGGGGGCAAGATGCGCCTGTACTCGCAAAGGGATTTAGACAAAATCAAAACCATCTTGCGCCTCACGAGGGACATGGGCGTGAATTTAGCCGGGGTGGATATCATTTTACGCCTGAAAGAACGCCTAGATGAGTTAGACCGCCTCAACGAGCAACTGCAAGCCCACATGCAACAAAACGCCCCAAGCAAACCCGAAACCAAGCAAATCAGCAAGACTTCTTACGAATTGATTTTATTTAAAAAGCCCTAAACTTTGCGCCCCTATCCCCCACAAGCCTTTAAAGTGGACAGCTTGGGGGTTTGTGTTCAAGCCTCATAAGCATACCTCAGCAATGGATTTTCTTTACTCAAGGCTTAGGGGTTTAACGCCTCCACAAAATGGGCTGAACTTGAGCGCACCCTCAAATCCAACACCACAAACACCGCTAAGGGCTTGCCACAATGAGCCCTTTAAAGCGTTCGCCCAAACCCTCAGGGCTGATCAAGGCGTGGGCTTTGAAGGCCTCCTTTTGGTAGGTGGCATAGGGCACACTTTCAGCAAACAGCTCTAATAATGTGGCAAAGCCCATGTCTAAAAGCGTGGCGCATTGTGTGCCATAGAATACAGAGCGCACACCTTGCGCTTTAAACAAGCCCTCTAAAAGCGCAAAATCCACATCATAGGTCAAGTCAATTTGCCGATACAACCCCCTCAAATCGCTTAAAATGTCCTCAAACCCCAAGACTTGATGCGCCTTGTAGCCCCGAAGGCTAATGGGTTCAAACCCATATTGCCCGTAATCTAGATTCACAAAGTGCCACTTGGCCCCCTCTAAACTTTGGCATAAATGCGCCACAAAATCTGCCCAAGCAAAGGGCACACAGCCCCCCAAGGGGTAAAAGCCCTCAAGGCGTTTCAACTCGCTATCCTCCAAAGCCCGCCACACGGGTTTAAAATCTTGCACGCTTAAAATCTGACCTCCTTGCACCAACTCACACGCAAAGCTGTCCCAAAGTTCGTTGCAATACAAAAAGGCGTTGTGAAGCCCCCTTAAGCCCGCTACGCTCTCTATATGTTCTACTTGTATGCCCTCTTTGGCCAGACTCTCCTTTTGCAACATGGCTAGTTCGTTCAGTGGCTCCACGCACACAAAACGCACGCCATCCACCACCCCCACACTTAAATCTTTTAAAAAGCATGCCAAATCCGCCATGAGCCGCCCAAAGCCTGCCCCGATTTCCACCACACTTAAGGGCAGTTCTAACTCCCCTTTTTCAAGCAGGCGCAAGAGATAAAAAGCCAGAGTCCCCCCTAAAAAGCCACTTGCGCTCACAGAAGTGTAAAAATCCCCCTTCGCGCCAATGTGTGCGTGGCGGTAGTAGCCCCCCTTGCCATACAGCCACTCTTGCATACAGGGCGCAAAGCTGTGCCAATCCATCACAGCCCTCTAAGTTTAGCGATTTCATCCCGCAACTTTGCTGCTGCCTCAAAGTCTAGCACCCGGGCCCTCTCTTGCATTTGGATACGCAATTTTTTAATCAGTTGCTCTTTTTCTTTTTTAGGCATTTTATCTGTGGATTTGGGTTTTGGGGGGGTGTAGTCTTTAAGCTCGTCCTCTAGGGGACGCTGCGTGCTTTTGGGCGTGATGTTGTGGGCTTGGTTGAAGGCAATTTGTTTGGCGCGCCTCTTGTCCGTGGTTGTCATCGCCTCTTGCATGCCCGCCGTGATTTTATCGGCGTAGAAAATCACCCGCCCGTGGATGTGCCGTGCCACCCGCCCCATGGTTTGGATCAAAGCGGTTGCGCTTCTTAAAAACCCCTCTTTGTCCGCGTCTAAAATCGCCACTAAAGACACTTCGGGCAAATCTAGCCCCTCTCTTAATAGGTTAATGCCGATCAAAATGTCAAATGCGCCCAGCCTGAATGAGCGGATCAGGTGGTTGCGCTCGATTGCATCTATTTCGCTGTGTAGGTATTGCACCTTAAGCCCGCCCTCCAAATAGTGCTTACACAGCTCTTCAGCCATTTTTTTAGTCAGGGTCGTTACCAACACCCGCTCTTTGCGCGCCACGACTTCTTTAATCGTGTTGTATAAATCTTGCACTTGATTTTGGGTGGGGCGCACTTCATACTCGGGGTCTAATAGCCCTGTGGGGCGGATGATTTGCTCGGCAATGTGCCCTTGCGAGAGCTCTAGTTCTAGGGGGTTTGGCGTGGCGGACACAAAGAGAAAATAGGGAGGCTTGGCGATGAACTCCTCGTATTTTAGAGGGCGGTTGTCTAGGGCGGAGGGCAATCTAAAGCCGTAATCCACCAAAACCTGCTTGCGGCTGTAATCGCCGGCATACATGCCCTTAAACTGCGGCAAACTCACATGCGACTCGTCCACGATGACTAAAAAAGGGCGTTTCTTTTGGGCGAAGTAGTCTAGCAGGGTGTAGGGGGTGTCGCCCGCCTTTTTGTCGGTGAAATGCCTTGAGTAGTTTTCAATCCCCTTACATATACCCGTGGCTGCCATCATCTCTAGGTCAAATTCTGTGCGGGTTTTGAGCCGTTCATACTCTAGGGGCTTGTTGTTTTCTTTAAAGAATTTAAGCCTTTGGGCCAACTCGGCTTCAATGCTATTTAGGGCACTCTTTAGGCGGCTTTGACTCACAATGAAAGCGTTTGCGGCGTAGAGTATGTAGCTCTCTAGGGCTTTAAGCGGTTTATTCTCTAAAGCGTCAAAACTATAAATGCGCTCGATCTCATCGCCAAAGAACTCCACACGGATAAAATTCGTGTCGTTGTAGGCGGGGAAAATATCCACACTCTCGCCCACCACCCTAAACTTGCCCCGCTCTAAAATTTCTTGCCGCTCATAGCCCATTTCTACAAGCTTGTGCAAAAACTGCGTGTAAGGCACGCTCTGTCCCACTTCTAATTTGGTTAGCATGCTCAAATACTCCATGGGGTCGCCAAAGCCATAGTTTGCCGAAACGCTCGCCACCACAATGACATCATCGTAACCTAAAAGTGAAGTGATGGCACTGAGACGCAAGCGCTCTAAATCTTCATTGATCGCGCTGTCCTTTTCAATGAATAAATCCCGTCTAGGAATATAGGACTCGGGCTGGTAGTAGTCAAAGTAGGAGATAAAATACTCCACATGGTTTTTGGGGAAAAAGCCCTTAAATTCGCTGTAAAGCTGGGCGCAAAGGGTTTTGTTATGCGACATGACCAAAGTCGGCATTTGCAATTTGGCAATGAGTTGCGCCATGCTAAAGGTCTTGCCGCTGCCTGTAACGCCTAATAAGGTTTGGTAAGCCACCCCTTGTTTAACGCCTTGTAAAAGCCGATCAACCGCCTTTTCTTGCTCTAGGCTTGGTTTGTAGGGGGCTTGTAGGATAAAGTCCATTTTGCTCGCTTTTGCTAAAATCAGGGCTTATCATAGCTAAAAATTAGAAGGATTTTTATGTTGAAGCACTACAGCGTGGCTGTGCTAAGGCACAAGCTAAAACCCCTGACCTACCAAAGCCAACACCCCTTGCAGGTGGGCGATTTGGTACAAGTCCCCTTAAATGGGCGCGCTTGCAGGGGCGTGGTGCTCAACGGATGCGCTAAGCCTAGTTTTGCGTGTAAGGATGCAAACCCCACAAACTTTTATCTCAGCGCGCCCCAAATGCTGTTGTTAGAATTTATCGCCACTTATTACTGCTCCACGCCCTCACTAGCTGCCACGCTTTTCACGCCCTTTAGCAAGTTTACCCTCCCCACAAAGCCCCCCCACAAAGCCCCAAGCTTAAGCCCTTTAAGTCCTGCGCAAGAGCAAGCCCTAAATGCGCTAAAATCCCTAAAAAGCGCACTGCTCTTTGGGGACACGGGCAGCGGTAAAACGCACATTTACAGCCATTTAATCTTAGAGAAATTGCAAGAATCTAAAAGCGTGGTGGTGCTCGTGCCTGAAATCGGGCTCACCTCCCAGACACAGCGTCTATTGTTGCAAATCTTTGGCGCACAAGTGGGGCTGTGGCACAGCAAGTTAACCCCCGCACAAAAAAAGCAAACCCTAGCGCACATTGCGAGCGGACAAATTAAAATCATCGTTGGCACACGAAGTGCCTTGTTTTTACCCATGCCCAATTTGGGGCTTGTGCTCGTAGATGAAGAACACGACCAAGCCTATAAAGCCAGCCTTGCGCCCTATTACAACGCCAGAGATTGCGCCCTGTATCTAGCGAGCAAACTGCCCATTCAAGTCATTTTAGGCTCGGCGACCCCCCACTTACGCAGCTACTACCGCGCCAAAGAGAATCAAAGTCTTGTGCGGCTTAGGGGGCGTTACTTTGCAAGCCCACAAGAGATGATCTTTGAAGAGAGCAAAACCGCCGTTACGCCGCTTTTATTAGAGCATTTAGCCCAAAGCCTGCGCGCCAAAGAGCAGAGCATCGTTTTCTTACCCACAAGGGCTTCGTTTAAAAAGCTCCTTTGTTTAAGTTGCGGGGGCGGGGTGCGCTGCCCTTTTTGCAGCGTGAACATGAGCCTCCATTTAAAAGACAAACGCATGCGCTGCCACTATTGCCAACACCAAGAGCCTATCCCTAAGGTTTGCCCCACATGCCAACAAGACAGCCTAGCGGGCAAACGAATCGGCACACAGCAGTTAAAAAGCGAGCTCGAAGAATCACTGCCCCAAGCCCGCATAAGGATTTTAGACAAGGACCACACCCACACGAACAAGCAAATACAGGGCATTTTAGACGACTTCAACGCCCACAAGATAGACATTTTGATCGGCACACAAATGCTCGCTAAGGGGCATGACTACCACAGAGTGAACTTGGCGGTGATTTTGGGCTTGGATGAGGTGCTCAACAATGGGAGTTATAGAAGCTATGAAGAAGGGGTCGCCCTAATGCACCAAATTGCGGGGCGCAGTGGGCGCAAAGAAAAAGGGCGGGTGCTGATCCAAAGCCTAAACGCTTCCTTTTTACAACGATACACCGCCGATTTTGAAGACTTCTTAAAAGAAGAGCTGCAAATGCGTACCCCCTGCTTTCCCCCCCTAAGGCGTTTGGCGCACATTGAGTTTAGGGCAAAGGACCTAGCAAGTGCTGCAACACACATGCAGGCGGGGCTAGACATGTTAAAGCCGCTCTTAGAGCAACATAGGGGCGTAGAGATTTTGGGCGCGGGGCAGGCACGCATTGCTAGGATTGCCGGGCAAGAGCGTTTGCAAATCTTGTTATGCGCCACTTCTACCAAAGAATTACACGAAGTGTTACGCCACATTCAAGAACACGCTAAGGGTGTGTTTAAGATAGACATTGACCCGCAAGACATTTAAACTTTGCTATAATGGATGCTTAATTTTGTTTAAAGGACACGCATGGGGGCTGAGATTTTAGACAAACTGCAGGAGAAAGTGGAAGAGTTATTGCTAAGGCTCACACTCTTAGAAGAAGAGAACAAGAGTCTTCAGCTTAAAAGCGCCACACTTGCAACTCAAAATGAAGAGAGGGATCGCCAAATTGCTAACCTTTATGAAGAGATTGCCGCCAAAGATAAGCGGATACAAGACATTTACGATACAATGATCAAAGCTTTTGAGGAAAGATGAACTCTGTTGAGCTGATTGAAGTGAGCATTGGGGGCAAACGCTATAAAATCACCCTAAACGAACGCTTCAGTGCCCAAACGAGGGCTGCAATTAAAGAGAGTTTCCATAATAAAGAGATCGCCCCCATCGACCTTTTTAAACTCCACTTAAACAAAATCCAAGAAATCGCCGACTTGAATACCCAGCTAGAACAGTTATTTAAAAAAATGCCTTGATCTGATTTTCTATGGCCTGATTTCCCCAGTGATTCTATCAAGGAGTGTGTATGCATGATTTTAACGATCTCAATGAGGAACAAGAATCTAAATATCTTGCCTTTAAGCAAAAGTTTTGTAGCGATGATTCGCCCCTCAACAATGAGGATTGTAAGCGCAAAGAGGATAATCTTAGAAATGTATTTGAAAATCACATAAACTCTCTATTAAGAAAACTTGATTTTATCCCCAAGGACGGATTTGAGGTTTTTAAGCACGAGATGGCAAATGAAAGCGGGAGGACAGATTGCCAATACGGCAATACGATCATTGAATATAAAAAATATGGGTTGCTAGGCAAACCCATAGAACTTAAAAAATCCCAAGAACAAATTAAAAATTACCTTAAGGATAGCCGTTTTAGTGGCTTTGCCATGCACGGGTTTTTGTTCGATGGATGCACTATCCATGCCTACACAAAAGATGTGCAAGATGTGATCACTCACGATGAAAAAAACAGTGGCAGACTCACGGCAATCAATTTTGATAACCTGATAAAAACCATCTTTATGGGTGGGGTTTGCGCCATTAGCCCTCAAAACCTCAAAAAAGACTTTGGGCTCATCGATAAAGACGACAACCTCATGGACAATCCGGAAGTTTTAGCCCTTGCCAAACACCTTTTTAACACCTTGCAAAAGGGCATGCAAGGCAGAACGAAATTGATTTTCACTGAATGGGAAAAGCTGTTTAGGCTAGCCGAGGGGGGCGATTGTGGCAAACACCAAGACATCGACAACAGACGCATGGCTTTCTCTAAAATTTTTGGCGTGGAGATCCATGCAAAAACTGAGTATAAAGCTCTGTTTGCCCTACACACCACACTTAGCATCCTCATTAAGCTCCTATTGATGAGAATCATCAACGATAGGCCAGAAGTTACGCTAAAAAGAAATCTAGACAATCTTTACAAAACCGGTGATTTATCCGAGTTAAGATCATTTTTTCGCGACATTGAAAAAGGGGTGTTTTTTAGGCAAATTGGCGTGATGAATGTGATAGACAATGATTTTTTCTCTTGGTATGCTAAAGAGGATTTTAACGATGGGATCAAAACCGCACTCCAAGCCATCATCTTTAAAATGTGTGGATATGCCAACATCTGCATTGCCAAAACTTCAGCGATGATGGATTTATTTAAGGAACTTTACCTCAGTTTTATCCCCAAAAGTGTGCGCCACAGCTTTGGAGAGTACTACACACCTTGTTGGCTCGCCGAGCGGACATTTTTACTCGCCACAAGTCAGGAAACAGACGCACTTAAAGACAGGACTTTTATAGACCCCAATTGCGGCAGTGGGGCTTTTTTATCTGTATTTTACAATTACAAAAACAAAGATGGTAAAAAACTAGATTTTAAGGAATTTGCAAAAGGCGTGGTGGGGGTGGACATTAACCCCATTGCTGTTCTCATGGCAAAAGCCAATTTGCTGATACAGGGGTTAAAAACTTGTAGTTTTGACACCACAACGCAATACGAGTTGCCCATTTATTTGGCAGATAGTTTATACACCCCAAAAATAATCACGATCGACAGCACAGAATGTTTTGACTATGCGCTTTACACAACGGGGTTACAAGAGGCTTTTAACACCGATAAAATCCGCATTATGATGCCAAAAAACCTAGTGAATCGGGACGACTTCTTAGAAATACTAGCAGAGATTGAAAGGTACATTGTCCAAAAAGACAAGAAAAAAGCCCTGAAAATCTTTGCTAAATATTTAGACTTTAGCCAAGAAAAAAACTTAGAAAGAGAAATGGCTAGCAATATGGACACGCTCATCAAATTTGAAGAGAAAGGTTTAAATTCCATTTGGCTTAGGATTTTTGCCAATTATTTTAAGGTGGCAAGCTATGATAAATTTGACTATATTATAGGCAATCCCCCTTGGGTGCAGTGGTCTGTGTTGCCCGAGGCTTATCGCAAGAACATCAAGCAAAACATGCGCATGGAGGGGCTTTTTTCTTCGGATCGCAATGTGGGGGGCAACAATTTAAACATTTGCGCTTTGATTGCCCATAAATGTTGCGAGCGTTGGCTAGCCCGTGGGGGCAATTTCTGTTTTTTAATGCCTAAATCTATTCTGTTCAACAAGTCTTACCAAGGCTTTAGAAATCTTGTCATCAACACAGATGAGAGATTGTACTTTAATGAGATCTTAGATTTTAGCAATGGAGGTGAAATATTTGAGGGGGTCGGACTCGATTTTTGTGCCTTTAAAATCAACCGGGTAGAAAACAGCCAAGCCATCCCTTTTATAGACTTTGCAAAAAACAAAGATTTAAAAACCAAAGCAAGCCACAACGACACTTGGGAGATGGTAAAAAAACATTTTAAAGAAACCACGAAAGCCGCCCTACAGTTGAATACAGACACCAACAATAACTTTCTCATTGCAGAGAGTTTAGAAAAAGCCCAAGAATTACAAAGTCATTTTGGCAAATGTGAATATAAATTTAGAAAAGGCGTGAGTGTTGAGTGCCCAATGAGGCTCGAGTTTGTGGCCATAGATAACCAAAACACCTCTTTGGGGATTTTTCACCCCTACCAAAAAGAAGGCAATCGGTTACGCCCCGATCAAAGCTTGGAAATCCACTTGGAGTTAAAATACATCAAGCCCTTCATCACCGCCCCTATGCTGACAGATAGCGGGGTTGTCTTTAACAATTCCTACGCCATTTGCCCCTATGAACCCCACACCAAAAAACCCATGCCAAAAGAGGTGCTCAAAGAAAAAGCCCCCCACATTTACAAATACCTTTTTAGTATAGAACATGTACTAGGCAAGGGCAGTCGTTACAATCAAAGAATCCAAAGTTTTGACGAGCCTTATGGAATCTTGCGCATGGGGGTTTATGTTTGGGCTAAAAACTTTGTGTGCATCAGGGACAACACAAAACTAGCTCCAAATCTCATCCAAAAGATCAAAACAGATTGGGGCGATGAAGTTACGCCCTTATTCGATAACCACATCAGCTACATCAGCCAAAGCACAGACAGCGTCAGTTTTCTCCAAACAACAGAGGCAGACCACATCCTATCTGTCTTAAAGAAAAAAGAGATTCAAGAGATCGTCATGCAATCTCAAGATTGCCGCAGCATTTCAAGCAGATTGCCCATCAAGCTGGCAAAGAAAGGCTAATCACTTTAACCCCCCCATGTCGGTAACTTTGCCCCACATGAGGCGGTATTTGCGTTTCATGAACTCCACCTCTTCACGCACACGGTCTAATTCCTCTTGCAACAAGGCGATGGTCTTTTTGTCCTCATCATAAATTTCTTGCATGGAGATCAAAGCTTCTTTGAGTAGAGTGTTTTCATTCTTGTAGGCGGCGATGGTCTCATCCTTAGCCCCCACGACCTTGTCGTGCAAATTTAAAATGGTGTTGATGGTCTTTTCCACATAGGCGGGGTCGGTGGGGGTGTTTTCTAGCAGGGTGGGGTAGCCCGCTTTAGCCGCCACAAGGCTTTTGCTGCTCCCCCTTTTGGCTAGGATTTGTGCCGCGCTGTGTAGGTCCACCCAAATTCTTTCAGTGTCATGCTTGCTGTCTATGCTCTTGTCTTGTATGAGTGCCAACACCCGCTCCTTAGGCAGTTTAGACACAGCGACAAATTCGTCTAATTCAATCCAAGTTTTCTCGGGTTGTTTGTCCATCTTCAACCTCCACGCAAAGTTTTAACCGCCTTTTGGAGTCTGTCTAAGAGATGGTCTATGTCTTCAAGGCTATGGGTGTAGTGCAAACTCACGCGCAGCCACCCCGGGGTCTGCCCCTTGGCCTTAAGCGTGCAAAAACGGCTGTCTTGTAGGCCTAATAAATCGTGCCCATAGGGCCCCGCACACGAGCAACCCGCCCGTGTTTCAATGCCATAGCTGTAACTAAGCAGGGGGGCTAAATCGTAGCAAGAAACCCCACTCGCGTTAAACGCCACACTGCCCACCCTCTTGGCCTGCAAAGACCCGTAAATGTTTAAGGCGGGAATGTCTTGCAAACCTTGCAGAAAGACTTTAGTGAGCATGCTCTCGCGGCGGCTGATGTAACTTGTGCCCAATTCATTGCGTAATTGCAACGCCAAAGCCGCCCTCAAAAGGGGGATGAGCGCATAAGTGCCGACCTCTTCGCGCATATGCGGGTCTGTGATGTACTCGTGGGTGCTGCGACTCACATAGGACACCACGCCTCCGCCACTGAAGCTGGGGGGTAAAGAGGTGTCTATGAGCGATTTTTCAAGTACCAACAGCCCACAGCTGCCCACCCCGCCCAAGAATTTATGTGCCGCCACAAAGCATGCGTCTAGCGGGACGGGACTCAAGTTGCCGTGCGGGGCAAAGGCAGCTAAATCAAAGATTAAAAGGGCATTGTGTTTTTTGCAAAGTTTGGCAATTTGCTCGTAGGGCACAATCAAGCCCGTTACATTGGATGCTGCCCCCACGGACACAATTAGGGGGCGCTCTTTGGGGTGTTCTTCCAAGAGTTTGGCAAAGCCCTCTAGGCAAAACAAACCCATTTGATCCAGACCCACCCGCACCACCTCGCACAGCCCCTCGCGCCAACTCACTTCATTAGAGTGGTGTTCGTAAGGACCGACAATGACTTTAGGCAAGTTTAGCCCCTGCAACTCGCCTAGCCTCTGGCGGCTCTTGGGGGGCAAGTAAATGCCTAAAATCTCTTGCAAGCGTTTAATGGCATAGCTCGCCCCAAAGCCCGCACTGAGTACTAAAAAATCCTCGCTTAGTCCCAAAAATTTGCGGATATTTTCCTTGCAGCGCAAATAGACCAAGTCCATTAAGCGGGCGTGTTTGGACACGCCTGAGTGGGCGTTGGCGTAAAAGGGCAAGAGTTTAGCCACGCGTTTTTCTACGAGAGTTGAAGCCAACCCCGAAGCTGTCCAATCAAAGTAGCGCACCCCATCTTTGAGTACCACGCTCTGGCGGACATATTCTAGCTGCTCTTGCTTGCTCGCTTCAGGAAGCAGGGGAGCAAAAACGCTGTTTAAAAACCTGTCCGGGGTTTTGTCTAAAAGAGCTTTGGCCATGCAAGCTTTGCGCCCCCTAGGATGTGAAAATGCAAATGGGGGACTTCCTGCCCCCCATCGCTGCCGACATTGGTGATGAGCCGATAACCGCTCTCTTTGATCCCTAGTTTCTCCACGACTTCTAAGATAAAGCCGCTCATTTGGGCTAAGAGCTCAGGACTAGCGGCGTTAAAATCCTTCACGCACACTTTGGGGATCACCAGCACATGTACAGGGGCTTTGGGGTTGATGTCGTGGAAGGCTAAGAACTGGGAGTTTTCTAGGACTTTTTGACAAGGGATTTCTCCAGCCACAATTTTTTCAAACACATTTGCCACGCAAAAACCTTTAAAGTTTCTGTTTATTATAGCTGATTTTGTGCCAATCTTGCGCTTTAAAATTCGTAGCTCAAATAGGCGGTTACCGAGCGTCCCGGTGCGCTCTCTCCGCCCGTGGGGCTCGTGCCAATGCCCCTAAAGTAATATTTCATGTCAAAAATATTATTCATTTGCAAGCTGCCCACAATCCTGTGTCGCCCACTTTTCCAAAACACTTGGCTGATTTGGATGTTCCACACCCAATACCAAGGCAAGAGCCCCACGCTGTTACAGCCATAGCTCACCCCCCCCGTTTTGGCCCCGCTTAGGGGGAAACATGCCGTTTGGGAGCGGGCTTGATTGAGCATAGACGAAAAAGCGCGGCTATAAAAGTAGCTAGAAAGCCCGATGGTGGTGTATTTGTAGGTGTAGGTTGCCCCTAAAATGAATTGGTGCGGGCTCACATAGGGGAGTTGCTTGCCCTTGATGTTAAAGGGGTGATTGACGATGCCCTCAAACCATTTGGTTTCATCTAGAGCATTGTTGGTGACCACCGCATTAATGTAGGTGTAGGCCACATGCAAGTTTAGCCCCCTTATGGGGGAGTAGTAAGCTTCTAGCTCCACACCCTGACTTCTAGCATCCACCGGTCCTGGGCTGTAGCCACCCGAATAGTAATTTTTGGCAAAGATCAAAAAGTAATTGGCGTTGAAACTGAGTTTATCTTTATAGCTGTAACGGCCACCAAACTCCATTTCGTCAAAAAGTTGGTTGTAATTGCTCGAATACAGCGCAATCATGCGGTTTTGTGGGGGGATAAAACTTCTGCGGTAGTTGCCATAAAACAACAAGCCCTCTAGGGGTTTGTAGCCAATGTTAAGCGCCGGACTCCACTCGCTTAGGTGGGTTTTTAGGGTTTGCATGCTTGTGTAATCGGGCTTAAGGGGCACTTTGCGGTCATAATTTAAAAAGGTGTAACGCAAGCCGGGGTTAAGCACAAACTTGCCCTTGAAAAATTCCAATTTATCGCTCAAATACAAGGCGGTGTAGTTGTTGTCCATGTCTTGGCTAGACTTTAAAAGGGGTGTGGCTTGAGGCATTTGGCATTTGCCACTGATTAAAGTCTTGCAAGTGGATTGCATGGGTGCCATCACAATGTCATTGGTCATGAAGCGCAGACCGAAGTTTAGGTGTTGGGTTAAATGCTTGGTGGCGATGTGTAAATTGACATTAGGCTCAATGGCGTTGAGGAAAAAGTGGCGGGCGTGGTTGACAATGAAAAAGCCGGGGTAGTTGTCGTTGGTGTAAACAAGCCCCCTAGAGGGGTTGGTGTTGACATTAAGATAGTTGGAGTCGAATTGGAAATCACGGCTCATGGCGTGCCCGTAGTAGGTGAGGGTGAAATCCCCGCCTATTTTAGCAGGGTCGCCAAAGAAGTTGGTGTAAACCACGCCCCAGCGGTTTGCCGCCCCGCTCTTGGTGTTGTGGGGGCGGTTGTTTTGGAAGCGATTCGAATCGTAAGCACTAGGGGCTAGAGAGCCCGGGTCGGTTAAGAAAAACTTATAGTATTGATAGTAAGCGGTGAGTTTATTGCTCTCGTTGATTTGGTAGATCCCATCAAACATGTAGTTTTGGATGGTCGTGGGGCTGTTGTAGCGGAAACCCTGCCCCGTGATGTAGTTTGCCTGCGCTTGAATCCCCACATATTTATTGAACATGCCCCCCGTTTTGAGGTAGGTGTTGTATAAAAAGTTATTGCCAAGACTCTTGTTTGCCGGTCCGCTGCTGGAAGTGATGAAGCCCCCATTAGAACGCCCCCAAAAGGTGGTCCGTTCAGCGATTTGGTTGCTCCATTTGGTGGGGATGGGCTTGGTGATGATGTTGATCACCCCCCCAAAGGCGTTAGGCCCATAGCGCACGCTCTCGCCCCCCTTGGTAACGCTGATTCGATCCACGGATTGGAAAGTTACAGGAAAAATAGAAATGCCGATGAGCGCATAGGGGGCAACATAAATAGGGATGCCATTGACCAAGACCAATCCCGTGTTGCTATGCCCCGGGCTGCCCCCTCCAAAACCCCGAATCGAAAAGCTAGGCATCGCCCCCGTGCCGGTGAAGTTGCGGATATGTACCCCAGGGACATTTTGCAGGGCTTCTTCAATGCTTTGGTTGGCCTGCTGTGTGAGCTGTTTGTGTGAGATCACCGTGCGGCTGCCTAGATAGTTCTTCACCCCCGGGCTTTGCCAGCTTAGGGGAGCTTCTTCATAGGGCAGAATCTGCGTGGTCTGCACTTTTTGTAGGCGCTTGGTGGGGATGGCTTGCACCAAGGTCACGCTGCAGCACAGCAAGACTAGTTTTTTCAAAATATCTCCAAAATGGGACTTATTTTTATTATAACACCCTCCGCCTTAAAACTTGTATAGATACACCACATTGAACATTTGGGAGGTTTCAAAGCGTTTGGAGGCTAAAAGGGTTTTATTTGTTGGCAAAATCTTAAAACCCACTTCAATGCGGTGTTTGGAAAAAAGAGTCAGGGCTGCGCCCGCTTGGATAATGACCCCAAAGGTTTTGATCTCTTGTTTGTTGCGCATTTGGAATTGGTCGTTATCCATATAGATCACCGCCCCTCCACCCACGCCCGCATAAAAGCCCAAGAAGTGCTGGTAAGAGGGGGTGAGGCTAAACTCAATGGGGATTTCTAAGCCCGCCGAGGCCACGCCGAAAAAAGAGTTGCTAGGGGGTTTATTAAAATCCCAATTAGCTACAGAAGTGGCTAAGTCCA
The DNA here is from genome assembly GCF_019703305.1 of Helicobacter sp. NHP19-003. Taxonomy (NCBI): domain Bacteria; kingdom Pseudomonadati; phylum Campylobacterota; class Epsilonproteobacteria; order Campylobacterales; family Helicobacteraceae; genus Helicobacter; species Helicobacter gastrocanis. The sequence continues at coordinate 1,337,807 of NZ_AP024814.1, forward strand.
AAGCCGCAAATACCTTAAGCCCGATGAAACTTGAAAAGTAGCTTTGATACCCCCCCTTAAAGCTCAAAACAATGGGGAAAGTCTGGCTCTTGCCCTGTTTGCTGTCTTTTTTAATGCCAATCATGCCAAAGCCCATGCCAAAAAACCCACCGTCTTTTGCCATGCGCTGTTTTTGCTTGTTTTGTAGGCGCTCGTACAGCCGCGCTTCTTTTTGCAAGGATTTTAAAAATTTTTTAGAGTCCGTTTGTGCTTGTAAGGAAGGGGTCAGCCAAACAACGCCAAAGTACACCAACAACCCCAAAAAACGCATACGAATTGATATTTACCCCGAATAGTGTATAATCGCCTATCATAACATAAAATGGTGGTTGAAATGCTCGGGTTTTTGGCGCACAAGGAGGAGTTTTGCTAAACCAAAGTACAGCCTATATCCAGGCCCAAACTTTGGTCTTGCATGGCGATTGGGATTTCAAAACTTCGGCACACGCCCTATCCAACTTAAAGAAAATTTTAAAAGACGCACCCCCCATTGAAGCCATCGACTTTAAAGAGGTGGGGAGTTTAGACTTTGTCTTTTTGATGTTGCTCTACGATTTATTGGGGCGGCGCAAACCCCGGTTTTTAAACCCGAATGCCTACAATGCCCAAGTGCTAGAGGTCGTGGAGAGCTGGGTTAGGGCAAATCCGAGCATTTTGCAAGAAGAGCATGTGTCGCGGGTGTTTAAAAACCCCTTAGAGCGGCTAGGACGGGGCGTGTCCTCATTTTACAACACCTTGCTCAACACCTTTAATTTCTGCGGCATGGTGATTTATTTTGTGGGGCTGGCCTTTATCCGCCCTAAGTCTATCTGCTGGACTCCGCTCATCTACCACATCAACGAGAGCGGGTTTAAGGTTTTGCCGGTCAGCATTTTAACGGTCTTTGTGGTGGGCTTTGCGATTGCCCTGCAAGGAGCAATGCAATTGCAAGGAATGGGCTTTCCCATGATGAGCATTGAGATGACGGCGAAATTAGCCCTAAGAGAGATGGGCCCCTTCATTTTGGCGTTGGTGGTGGCGGGGCGCAGTGCATCCAGTTTTACCGCCCAAATTGGGGTGATGAAGATCACCGAAGAGTTGGATGCAATGAAGACCATGGGGCTTAACCCCTTTGCCTTCTTGGTGCTGCCCCGAGTGCTAGCCTTGATGATCGCCATGCCCTTGATGGTTTTTTTGGCCGATGTCTTCGCCCTTTTGGGGGCGATGATTGCCATCAGGTATCAATTGGGTGTGGGTTTTGCACACTATGTTGCCCGCTTGCACGAAAATGTCGGGGTGTCTCACTTCTTTGTGGGGCTGGTGAAAGCCCCTTTTTGGGGCTTTGCGATCGCTTTAGTGGGGTGTATGCGCGGGTTTGAGGTGAAGGGCGACACCGAGTCGGTGGGCAAGCTCACCACAATCAGCGTGGTGAACGCACTTTTTTGGATCATTTTCCTGGATGCTGTTTTTTCAGTGATCTTTGGGAAGCTCAATGTCTAACCCTTTAATTTCAGTGGAAAACATTTACACCGCCTATGGGGAACGCATGATCCACAAGGGAGTGAGTTTTAGTGTGGATAAGGGGGAGGTGATGGCGATCTTGGGGGGGAGCGGGAGCGGTAAAAGCACACTTTTAAGGAGCATGATTTTATTAAACCGCCCCGTCAAAGGCACGATCAAACTCTTTGGTACAGACATTTGGAAACTGAAAGAAGGGGAGCGCAATAAAATTTTTCAACGAATTGGGGTGCTCTTCCAATTTGGCGCGCTTTACAGCTCGCTCACGGTGCTAGAAAATGTGGGGGCGATGCTTGAAGAGTACAGCTATTACCCCCAACACAACATCATCGAGATTGCTAAAATGTGGCTAGAGCGGGTCGGGCTAGACAAGAACACCTACTACCTCTACCCTTATGAGCTCAGCGGTGGGATGAAAAAACGCGTGGGGCTAGCTCGGGCGATGGCAACCAACCCGGACATTTTATTCTTAGACGAGCCCACTAGTGGGCTAGACCCCTACTCTGCGGACAAATTCGATGAACTCATCCACGCGCTCAAAGAAGCTTTGAAACTCACCGTGGTGATGATCACCCACGACTTAGACTCGGTGAAAAACACAGTGGATCGCTTCATCATGCTTAAAGACGGCTTGATCGACTTTGACGGCACTTTGCAAGATTTTGTGGTGCGTGCGCACACACACCCCCTTGAGGAGGGCAATTTATTTAATTCTACAAGAGGAGAGAAATTTTGGAAAGACATGTGAATTACACACTTATCGGCGGACTTTTCTTGGCTTTCGTGGTGTGTATGGTGTTTTTCATTTTATGGCTAGGCCATGTCAATTTAGAGGATAAAAACTACTTGAGCTATGTGGTCTACACCGATAAGGACTTGGGCGGGATCAACACAAACACCCCCGTCAACTATAAGGGCATACAAGTGGGTTCTGTACGCCAAGTGGGCTTTGACAAAGTACACTTAGGGGTGGTGAAGATCACTTTGCGCATTTTAGGACGGGTGCCTGTGCGTAGAAACTCTTCGGTCAAAGTCGAATCGCAAGGCTTGGTGGGGATGAAATATTTAAGCTTGATCCAAAGCGACTCCAAAGAGTTTTACACCGAAAACGACAGCGAACGCCCCCTAAACTACCAGCAAAGCTTTTTAGAGCAACTCGCGGGCAATGCAGGGCACATTTCTAGCGAAGTGCTCTACATCATCCGTGCTATTGATAAAATCCTAAACCCCCAAAACATTGAAAACATCAGCAAAATCATCGCCTCCATCCAAAAAGCCACACAAGGGCTAGACAACACCCGCCTAGCCCTAGACACCGCGCTGCAAAACGCCAGTGCCATTTTAAAAAAGGGCGACACCCTTGTGGATAATGGGGATGTTTTGGTCAAACACACCGACCGGCTCATCCAAGACATTGATGCAAAAGTCAAAGACAAACAATACGATTTTAAGACCATGCTCGCCCCTTTGATCATGCAAATGCAGCTGAGTTTGCGCCACATCGACAACTTCGTACAAAAGGGCTCTAGTTTGATAGATAAATTTGACGCAAACCCTTATAAAACCATCTTTGGGGACAGAAAATGAAGGCAAAATTTGGACTCTTCACACTGCCCCTATTCTTTACGGGGTGCTTGAACCTCAACCTCAAGCAAATCCTGCCCGCTGTGAAAGACTACGATTTGAGCGTGGGGGTGATCGAGCAACAAAGTTGCAAAGACAGCTTCAGCGTGGGCTTGTTGGAGGTCTTGAGCGCAGATTTATACAACACCAAGTCCATTGTACGGCGCACGGCTGGGGGGCAAATCACCTACAGCAAGGGGCAGAAATTTGCCGACTTGCCCACCAAAATGTTTAAAAACATGCTCTTATTGCAGGCCCCTAAGCACTGTGTGGCGATTTCACTCACTCCCTATGCCCAGACCACAACGACACTGCAACTCAATGTCTTGACTTTTGCACTTTTAGACAACAAGGCCGAGATTGTGCTGGATTACACTTTGAGTGAGGGCACAAAGAGCAAGCATGGGCGCATCATCCAAAGGGAGCAGGCCAGCGAAGACGAATTATCCCAAATCCAAGCCTTGCAACAAGTAGCATTGAAAGCCATTAGCCAGCTTTTAGAGCAAATCAAGCCACAAAAGGAATGACATGGCAAAGGCGTTTGAAGACGACCGCAACGAAGAAGAAACCCTAGGAGAAGAGTTAGACTGCCAAACCCAAGAAAAAGAAGAGAGCTATCAAGAGTATCGGGAGTATCAAGAGTATTTAAACAAGGCCAACAAGGCCTACAAAGAGCAAGACTACCCCACGGCTTTGGAGAATTTCACCTACGCCGCCAATTTAGGCAGCACACGGGCATTGGTGGGCTTGGGTGTGATCTATGCGGGAGGCAAGGGTGTAGAAACCAATGAGGATAAAGCCCTGCACTACTTCCAAAAAGCCGCCGATTTGGGCGATAGCCAAGGGTTTGTGAATTTGGGCGTGATGTATGACCTAGGGCGAGGGGTGAAAAAAGACTCCCAAAAAGCCCTCCACTACTTCCAAAAGGGAGCGGATTTAGAGGACACCCACGCTCTTAACCACATTGCCTTGATGTTCCGTACAGGCAGAAGGGGCGTGGGGGTGGATTATCAAAAATCCATAGAGTGTTATGAAAAGGCGGCTAAGCTTGGCAGTGTCAAGGCGTTGGTGAGTTTAGGCACCATGTATTACGAGGGGCAGGGGATGGTAAAAAACAGCACCAAAGCCCTAGACTATTTCAAAGAGGCGGCGAAGTTGGGTGATGCCAAGGCGTTTTATAATTTAGCCATCATGTGTGAAAGTGGGGAGGGGATCGCCAAAGACAGCGCAAAATCCAAAGAGTTTTTAAAAGAGGCGGCGAAGTTAGGCTTTGTTAAGGCGACTTACACCTTAGCCGCCATGTATGAAAGCGGGGATGGGGTGGATAAGAACATGAAAGAGGCGATCAAGCTCTATCAAGAAGCGGGCAGCATGGGCGATTCTGAGGCGCTTTGCAGTTTAGCCACGCTCTATCGTACGGGTAAGGGGGTGGAACAGAACAAGTTTAAAGCCCTTGCCTACTACCAACAAGCCGCCGATTTGGGCGATGCTAAGGCGGTCGGCAATTTAAACGCGATGGAAGATCAAACAGCCACACAAAAGGCACAGACGCTCTATAACTTGGGCGTGGTCTATGCTAGTGGGGATGGCATGCAAAAGGACACAAAGAAAGCCCTAGAATACTTCTTAAAATCCGCAAACTTAGGCTACGCCAAGGCTTACTACAACTTGGGCGTGATCTACAGCAGGGGGCTTGGGGTGAAAAAGGACTACACTCAAGCCTTTGAAAACTTCCAAGAAGCGGCTAAACTAGGCGATGACAAGGCGCATTATAGTTTGGGAATGATGTATGAATACGCCCGTGGGGTGGAAAGGAGCATCTCTAGAGCTATTGGCCATTACGAGCAAGCGGGGGCTTTGGGCAACGCGGCCGCAATGCACCACTTGGGCGCGCTCTACCATGTGGGTAAGGGCGTGCCTAAAGACCCCCAAAAGGCTTTTGAGTGTTTTTGCGAGGCGGCACGGCTAGGCTCTGTCAAGGATTGCTACAACTTGGGCGTGATGTATAGCAAGGGCGAGGGTGTCCAAAAGGACATACAGCAAGCCCTAGAATACTTTGACAAAGCAGCGAATTTAGGCAGTTCGGATGCGATGTATAACATGGGTGTGATTTACTACCAGGGCGAGTACGGAGGGGTGCAAGATTTAGACAAGGCGATGGAGTGTTTTAGACGGGCGCAAAAAATGGGCAATGCAAGGGCGCGCCAAACTTTAGCGGCTTTGCTCTCTAGGAATTAAAATACACTTTAAAGACATTGCAAAATTGGTGGGGGTCGCTGGTGGGCTGGCTTTCAATCTCAAGCTTAAGGCTGTAGCGCGCGCAAATTTGCCGCACCAAGTCCAAGCCGATTCCATAGCCTTTTTTCTCATAGTCTAGGCGGCTGTAGCGCTCGGTGAGGGATTTGATTTTAGACTCAGGAATGGCTGCCCCACTGTTACTCACCTGCAAGCAATCGTTTAAAAGCACCTCAACAAAGCCCCCGGGCTGGTTGTATTTGAGGGCGTTCATCAAGAGATTGCTCACTAAGGTTACGATGTCTTCTTCACAGGCCTTAAAGGTCTTGGATTCTAGCTGGCTTGTTAAGCGCACATGGTAAAAATGCGCCATTTGCTCCAACGCGGCGATCTGCTGCGCGATGAGGCTTTGCAAATCTAGCAATCTAGGCTCTTCTTGGCGCAATTCTTGAAAGTAGAGATACGCCAGGCGTTCGTAAAGGTGGGAGATGCGTTTAGCGCTGGCTAAAATCCCCAACACTTTGGGGTCGTTTGTTTGTTTATGCAGGGCTTTGGCAGCGATGAGTAACGCGGCGATGGGGGTGTTGAGTTCGTGGGCGATGTTTTGGCTGAAGGTGTTGATGCGGCTGCGTTCACTAGCTATGGGCTGTAAAAACAAACGGGCCAAAAAGAAAGAGAGCACCCCCACACAGGCAAACACCCCCAAAAACACCACAGACACGCGGCGGTATAAAGCGGTGAATAAATGCGTGGGGTGTTCTTCTTCTAAGATCACCAAATCCACGCCCAAATGCCCAAAGGTCTTGTTATCGACCAAGTAAAAGGCGTTTTCTTGATCTAAAAACACGGGAAAGGGACCATCCTTGCCAAAGAAAGCCAAACTTGTGGCATTGCCAAAGTCGTGGTTGTAAAGCACATGTTTAGCCGCATCTAAGAGCGCAAAGTGCAAATGGCTGTATTTGTGCGCTAGAGTCTTGAAAGGCTCGTCCAAGTGGTGCATGTGGGCTTGTATGATGTCTTGGGTGAGCTGGTTGCTGGCACTTTGTAGCCTAGACTCGGTCGTTTCTAGAAAAATGCTTTTGGCGTTGTGCAAAAACAACAGGGCGATGAAAACAATGAGCACAAAAGACGAGCCCAAATACAGCCCCACAAAACGGCGCAAGGACTGCTTTTCATAAGTGTTGAGTTTCATGGAATTTTTAAACAATAGCCTAACCCTTTAATATTTTGTAGTTGCTCTTTGCCTAAGAGTTTGCGTAGGTTTTTAATGTGGCTGCGCAGAGTTGAGCCATCCACACCCTCATAGTCCCACACATTGGCGATGATTTGCTCGCTGCCCAAAACTTGGTTTTTATGGCGGATGAAAAATTCTAAAAGGCGTTTTTCTTTGGGGCTTAAGAAGTGGGGCTTGTCGGTGTGCAACACCCCATTTTCATAAAAGCACTCAGGGCTAATCTGTAGCCTGGGGGGCGTAAGCAAGCGCTCCATACGCAAGCGCAACTCTTCTAGATCAAAAGGCTTTTTAAGGTAGTCGCTCGCCCCTACAGCAAAGGCCTTGCGCAAAGCGTGGATGTCGCTACGCACACTGATGAAAATTGCAGGAGTACTGATGTTTAAGTCCCTTAAAGTTTCTAGCACCCCAAAGCTATCGCCCTCGGGAAGCTGGATGTCTAAAAGCAAGAGATCAAAACTTTGCTGGCTTAAAATTTTTAAAGCTTGGGCTTGGTTATACGCCCCTGTGAGTGCAAAGCCTGCATTTTCCAAAAACTCCGCCAGGACTTTATGCAACAAAAAATCATCCTCTAGCAAAAAAAGCTTTTTCATAGCGGGTATTTTAACATTTTTTGTTAATGAGGCGGGGTTTTGTGTTAAAATACTAACTTGCTTTGCAAAAATACAAACCAAAGGATTTTTATGCCAAAAATTTTACAAACTTCTTTATGTGCGTTTCTTGCTCTAAGCGTACCTTTGTGTGCACAGAAGAAAACGGACAGCACAGGGCTCATTAAAAAAGCCCTAGAGGCGCATTTAGTCCCCATGCCCACAGGCAAGGACTTAGACAAATATTTGGAGCAAAGGGTGAGAGAATTGGGTTTGGCGTATAAGGGGGCAGTGATGACAAAGGGGCAAATTGAGCTGGGCAAAAAGCTCTACTTAGACCCCAGAATCTCCACTTCTTACTTGATCTCTTGCAACACCTGCCATAATTTGGGGCTAGCGGGCGTGGATTTGGTGTCTAGGGCTGTGGGCGAGGGCTGGAAGCCCAACCCTCACTTTTTAAACTCCCCCACGGTGTATAACTCTGTGTTCAACACTGTGCAGTTTTGGGATGGGCGGGTGGCGCACCTAGACGAGCAGGCCAAAGGCCCTATTAGCAACCCCGTAGAGATGAACGCCGATCCTAAAATCGTGGAGGCCAAGATCAATTCCATGCCCGGCTATGTCAAAGCCTTTAAACGCGCCTATGGCAACAACATTAAAATCGATCTCAACCTCATCACCGACACGATCGCCATGTTCGAGGCGACCCTAGTAACACCGAGCCGCTACGACGACTTTTTAAGGGGCAACACTAAGGCGATGAGCCGTCAAGAGCAAGAGGGCTTAAAGGTGTTCTTAGATAAGGGCTGTGCGGGATGCCACAATGGCATTAATTTGGGCGGGATGATGCAACCTTTCCAAGTGGCCGCTCCCTATAAATTTGCCAATGTGGGCGACTTCAAGGGGGATAAAAACGGCATGGTCAAAGTCCCCACTTTGCGCAATGTCCTAGAAACCATGCCCTACTTCCACAATGGGCAATATTGGGACATCAAAGACGCGATCAAAGAAATGGGGGCGATCCAATTGGGCATCACCATCAACGATGAAGAGGCGCAAAAAATCGCCACCTTCTTCAACGCTTTAACCGGTAAAAAGCCCACCATCATTTACCCCGATTTGCCCGTAATGAGCGCGAGCACCCCCAAACCACAGGGGATCATGGAGGGCGATGACAAATCTGCCAAGCAGCCTACGCACTAATTTAAGCGCAACTTGGGTATAATGCTCCCTTTATTTTGCAAAAGGAGCATTCATGGCTAGAAGATGTGTGTTGAGCCACAAGGGACCGATGGTGGGTAACCGTGTGAGTCACGCCAACAACAAGAACAAAAGGCGTTTGTTACCCAACCTACACACCATCCGCATCACCCTAGAGGATGGGACAAAACAAAAAATCAAAGTCGCCACTTCCACTTTAAGGACCATGCGTAAGAGCAAATAGGCGGATTAGGGTGTCCTTTAATGTTGCAAAAAGTTAAGGGATTTCTCTCTTCTGTTAAAAAAAAGAAAGTCAAGGCAGATTACAATTTAAACGCCGAGATTTACGAACAATTTGAGGTTTTTAGACTCCCTCTAGTTTTGATCCAATGTTTCGTGTTGGTGGGGACTTTGGGCTATTTAGCCCTAGAGGATTACACCCTCATCCAAGCCTTTTTCCAAACCACCTACACCTTCACTTCTACAGGTTTTGGGGCACTGAATGAAAGCCACTTTGGCACGATCAGCGTCTTTTTCACTTCCATCATCATGTTTTGCGGTACGGGGGTTGTAACCTTTAGCGTTGCCGTCTTAATCAGCGTCATCAATAAGGGCGTTTTATCTAGGCTCATTCGGGAGAAAAAAATGATTTACAAAATCGCAAGGCTCAGAAACCACTATGTCATTTGCTACCATAACGAGTACACGATTGAACTCAGCAAACAATTTAGGAGTGCACAAATCCCCTTTGTCGTGGTGGACAACAAAGAGGGCTTTGAAGAAGAGGCGATCAAACACAAATACCCCCACTACATTGTGGGCGACCCACACACGAATTTAGCCATGTTAAAAACCCATTTAAGCAGTGCAAGGGGGGTTGTAACTTTCTCAGAGATTTTGCCCGTCAATGTGGCGCTGATTGTGAGTGTGCGGCTCTTTGAAAAGGAATTGAAGCGCAAGCCCTACTATGTGATCGCCAGCGCCCACACCGATGAGGGCTTGGAGAAATTGAAAAAACTAGGGGCAGACAGCGTGGTGTCGCCCACGAAACTGATGGCGCAAAGGGTGAGCGCGATGGCGATCCGCCCCGACATGGAGAACATCCTAGAAAAATTCATTTACAAAAAAGACACCTTGCTGGATTTAGAGGAGGTGATCGTGCCTAAGGAGAGTTGGCTGGTGCAGCGCAAGCTCAAAGAGGCGCATTTTAGGGAGATCACAAAAGTCTTTATCATCGGCATCATCCAAAAAGATGGGCGCTACATCCCCATGCCCGATGGGGAGGCAATCATCGCCAGCGAGTCTAAACTTTTGATGATCGGCACTTCTGAGGGTGTGGAAAAGTCCAAATCTTTTATTTTACAACACCAACGCCCGATGGAGATGGACTACATCACCCTATAAGCCCCCGCTAGGGGTTTTTTGGCTATACTAGACAAATGAGACCGCGTTTGCCCCTTTTTTGTGTCCTTTTTTGCTCGCTCAAGGCACTCACACCCTACCACAAGGGGTATGTACAGTTGATCACCGAAGACGATGGCTACATCAACCCCTACATTGACCGCTACTACACAGCGGGTACGCGAATCGGCTGGGTGAGCAAAGAATACGCCTTTAAGAAAAAATCGCCCATGTCTTGGGCGCGCTTTGTGAGTTTGCAAGGCAAAAAAGAGCGAGAAACCCGCTTTAACATCTACCTCACCCAAGACATGTACACCCCCACTCTAGCCAACCGCAAACTGCCCATGCCGCTTAAAGGTGAGCACCTTTATGGGGGGTGGTTGCGTTTAAACTTTGGGATTTTCCAACGGAGTGCCCACTCTTTAGAACACACGAGCGTGTCCTTTGGCATGGTTGGCCCCGCATCTTTGGCTGCGCAGACGCAAAATCTCATCCACACATGGGGGCATGACCCCAAGTTTCTAGGCTGGAATAGCCAAATTAAGAACGAATTCATTTTTGAGCTGAACTACACTTGGATACAAAAACTCGACTTTTATAAAAGCCGTTTTTTTAGCATAGACATGCTGCCCGCCGCTAGCTTTAGTTTAGGCAACGCCTTGACTAACTTTAATCTAGGCACAACTTTGCGGGTGGGCTATAATTTAGATGCCGACTTTGGACCTAACCAAATCCACAGCAACTTTGCCGGGGGCGAGCCTTACAGCAACCGCTTTTCTTTCTACCTCTTTGCGGGGGCGATGGGCTCGTTTCAGCCTTTAGACATTTTTGTGCAAGGCAACGACCCACAGACTCACAACATCACACAGTTGCCTTATTTTCTCTACGATGCCCAAGTGGGAGTCGCGATTCTTTACAAAGGGTGGCGCTTTGCTTTTAGTGCCATTGATTTAAGCAAGACCTTTAAAGACCAACGCCAAAACCACAACATCGGCAGTATAGAATTGGACATCGCCTTTTAATGCGTAAAAAATTCATGTTCATTGTCTTAGGTATGGGTGGGCTTTTGTGTGTGGTGCTTTTGGGTGTGGGCTTGAAGTTAAGTGCTGATGTCAAACACAAGCTAGAGCAGAGTTTAAACCGCCTCGCCACAAATATCCACGCCAAACCCTTTAAATGCCATGGGTTTAAAAACATTGTCTGCCAAAGTGCGGGCATCGCCAAACAAACGGAGGAGATTAAAGTCGCCCTAGAGGAGGTTAAGGCAAACGCTTTGCGCTTCAAGCTCGATGTCCCCACCATCTACACCAAAGAGGCGTGGCAACCCACGAGCGCGCATTGTCTTTTAGATTTGAGTTTAAAGGACACCTTAATTGGGCAAAATGCTTGTGAGCTCAAAAACCCCAAAGCCGCCTATGAGTTTTCGCTCAATGCCCGCTTTAAAGAGGGCAACAAACCCGTGAGCCTCAAAAATCTCTTAGGCAAGGACTCGCCCACCAAAGATTTAGAGGTCTTGATCGAGCAAGTGGGTTTTAAGGTGTCGTCTAAAGACATGCGCTCTTTGCTCTACCCACTTTTGCAAAAAAGCGGGGACATTAAAAACCCCCATTTTAACCTGCAGGCTTACGATAAAGCCCTAAAAGACATTGCCCGCTCGTTTAAAGGCACGATTTTAGTCGGACTCTTGGTGGCAGGCTTGCAAAATGAAGTGGCAAAGGCACAGGACTTGTCGCAAAAGTTTTTAGATTTTGCCAACAACAAGAGCGACCATGTGGGCTTTGAACTTGTCAATAAAAACGCCCCCTTCAAGCGTTGGACGGATTTGAGAAACTTTAAAGAGATTTGGGCGTACTTGCCCCACTTTAGCCTAAAAGTTTTGCCATGAAACGCCTTTTACAAGCGTGGCTTTACTCAAAAGCGGGGCTAAAAGCGGCGTTTGCGGATGAACCTGCCTTTAGGCAGGTGGTGCTTTTAGCCTTAGGGGGTTTTATTGGGGCGTGTTTTTTAGCACACTCGTTTATACAATTCGTGCTTTTAATTTTGCCCGGGACATTGTGCCTAATCGTGGAATTGCTCAACAGCGCGATTGAAAATGCCGTGGATTTTACAGGCACACATAAACACCCCTTGGCCAAAAAGGCTAAAGATATGGGCAGTGCGGCGCAGTTTGTGGCGTTGGTGTTTTTTATCCTTGTGTGGGGGGGTTATTTTGTCTTTTAGGAGAGTGAATGGAAATTAGGGATGTCAAAATTGAGGAGTCTTTACAAGAGAGTTATTTAGACTACTCGATGAGCGTGATTGTCGGGCGTGCCTTGCCCGATGCCAGAGATGGGCTAAAACCCGTGCACAGACGCATACTCTATGCCATGCACGAGCTAGGCTTGGGGGCGAAAGTGCCTTATAAAAAGAGCGCGCGCATTGTGGGCGATGTGATCGGTAAATACCACCCGCATGGCGATAGTGCGGTTTATGAGGCTCTAGTGCGTATGGCGCAAGACTTTTCGATGCGTTTGCCCTTAGTTGATGGGCAGGGTAATTTTGGCTCGATCGATGGCGACAACGCCGCCGCCATGCGTTACACAGAGGCGCGCATGGCAGGTGCGAGCGAAGAATTGCTGAGAGACATTGAAAAACAGACCGTGGATTTTAGCGACAACTACGACAGCACGCTAAGCGAGCCCGACATTTTACCTAGCAGACTGCCTAATCTCTTGATCAATGGCTCTAGTGGGATTGCTGTAGGGATGGCAACCTCCATCCCCCCCCACCGCCCCGATGAAATCATAGACGCGTTGATCTGTGTGCTTGAAAACCCCCAAGCCGAGCTCTTAGAGATTTTGGACACCGTGCAAGGTCCTGACTTCCCCACAGGGGGCGTGATCTATGGTAAGCAAGGAATCTTAGAGGCCTACAGCACGGGCAGGGGGCGCATTAAAGTGCGCGCCAAAACCCGCTTTGAAAAGACGGGTAGTAGGGAAAGTATCATTATCGAGGAAATCCCCTACCAAACCAACAAGGCTAAATTGGTGGAGCAAATCAGCGAATTGGCCAAGGATAAGATCGTGGAGGGGATCGCCGAGGTGCGGGATGAATCCGATCGTGAGGGGGTTAGGGTGGTGATCGACCTTAAAAAGGACGCAGTGGCGCAAATTGTGCTCAACCACCTTTACAAGTCAAGCAACATGGAAAGCACCTTTAGCATGATCATGCTCGCCATTTACAACAAAGAACCCCGTATTTTTACGCTTTTAGAACTCTTAAAACTCTTTTTACTCCACAGAAAGACCATTGTCATTCGGCGCACCATTTTTGAGCTAGAAAAGGCAAGGGCAAGGATGCATATTTTAGAAGGCTTATTAGTTGCCTTACAAAACAGCGAGGCAGTGATCGCCCTCATTAAAGGCAGTACCGATGCGTTGGGGGCTAAAGAGGCGTTGGCCAAAGCACACAACCTTAGCGAGGAACAGAGCAAAGCGATTTTAGAAATGCGTTTGCAACGACTCACAGGGCTGGAGCAAGAGAAAATCCAGCGAGAACATACAGAATTGCAAGCCCAAATCGCCTATTTGCAAGGCATTTTAGAACACGCCGACAAATTAAACGCCTTGATTAAAGAGGAACTTTTAGAGGTCAAAGAGAAATTTAGCACCCCACGAAAAACCCAAATTGAAGAAGATTACGAGGGCTTAAGTGCTGAGGATTTGATCGCCCATGAGGACATGGTCGTTACAGTGAGCCACAGAGGCTATGTCAAACGCATGCCCTTAAAAGTCTATGAGCAACAAAAAAGAGGCGGTAAGGGCAAAATCTCGGGCAACACGCATGAGGACGACTTCATTGAGTTTTTCTTCAGCGCCAACACCCACGACACGATTTTATTTGTAACAAACATGGGGCAACTTTATTGGCTTAAAGTCTATCGCATCCCTGAAATGGGGCGCGGTGCCATCGGCAAGGCTTTAGTCAATCTTATAGACCTACAGCCCGGGGAGAGCATCAAAGCGACTCTCTCTACCGCCGACTTTAGCCCCGATAAATCCCTCGTCTTTTTCACCAAAAAGGGCTTGATTAAACGCACAAATTTAAGCGCCTTTGGGCGTGTTAGGGGCGGGGTGCGGGCGATTGTGCTTGATGAGGACGATGCGCTCGTTACGGCACAAATTTTAAACTCCAACACGCAAGAGTTGTTCATGGCAAGCTCTAAGGGGTTTTGTATCCGCTTTGGCGTAGAGGGGGTTAGGGAGATCGGACGGGTGGCTAGAGGGGTCATTGGCATGCGCCTAAGAGCCGGCGATGAGGTGATCGGGGGGGGCGTGATCTCTAGCGAGCAAGAAAAATTACTCAGTGTGAGCTCTAAGGGCATGGGCAAGCAAACTTTGGCGGGGGCTTACCGCTTGCAAGGGCGGGGCGGTATGGGTGTGATTGCCATGAAAATCACCCAAAAAACAGGCGACTTGGTCGGCATTGTGAGCGTGGATGAGAGCCAAGATTTAATGCTTTTAACCAAGAGCGGTAAGATGATTCGCATGCCCATGGACAGCATTAGAGAAACGGGGCGCAACGCCAGCGGTGTGAAACTTGTGAGCGTGGAGGGCGATGGTGTGGTTTATACGAACACTTGCCCGAAAGAAAATGAAGTGGAATAGAGTTTTTTTCTGTCTATTTGTTTTGACTAGGCTGTGTGTGGGGGAAGAGTTTATCCTCTCTTACCGCATACAAACACACAACGGCATCGCCACAAACGAGGCATTTGGGCTAAGCCATGCGCTCAAAAAACACCCCCACAACGCCAGCTACACTTGCGATATCCCCGTGAGTGAGCCCAAATTAAGCCCCCCCCAAAAGCCTTATTTGCTAGACATTTTACTCAAGAGCTACCAAAATGCGGTCGTGGATTGTCTGTATAAAAGTGGTGTTTGGGTGCAAGCCAGCGGTTTTAACAGCCGACTACAAAACCAAAACCAAGCCAGCCTAGACATACACACCCCGGCGCGCGTGCATTTAGAGGGGGGGCTGTTGGTGCTAGAAATTTATGAGAAGGGAGAAAAATGAAAATCGCCATTGTGGAAGACGACATCAACATGCGCAAGAGTTTGGAGCTCTTTTTTAGCGACCACGAGGACTTGGAAGTCATCGCCTTTAAAAGCCCTAAAGATGCGCTCAAATCCATTGATGAAAGCTTTGAGCTCATCATCACGGACATCAACATGCCCCAAATGGACGGACTAGAATTTTTACGCAAACTAGAGGGGCGTTTTGAGGCGATTGTGATCACGGGCAACGCCACGCTGAATAAGGCCATCGAGTCGATCCGCTTAGGAGTGAAAGACTTTTTCCAAAAGCCCTTCAAGCCCGAATTGCTTTTAGAGTCCATTTACCGCAGCAAGAAAGTCCTAGAGTTTCATAAAATCCACCCCGTGAATAAAGCTTGCAAAAAAGAATTTTTCATCGCCACTTCGCAGGCTCTAGAGGTGGTCAAAAAGCAAGCCCTGAAAGCAGCCATCACCGATGCGAGCGTGTTTTTACAAGGCCCTAGCGGGGTGGGCAAAGAGGTTTTTGCCCACTTTATCCACGAGAACTCCAAACGCAAGGGCGCGCCCTTTGTGGCGATCAACATGGCAGCGATCCCCGAGCATTTACTAGAATCCGAGCTCTTTGGCTATGAAAAGGGGGCTTTCACAGATGCCACGAGTGCGAAAGCGGGCTTATTTGAGAGTGCACACAAGGGGAGCGTGTTTTTAGATGAAATCAGCGAAATGCCCCTAAAGTTACAAAGCAAGCTCTTAAGGGCGATCCAAGAAAAAGAGATTGTGCGCCTAGGCAGCCACAAGCCCATTAAAATCGATGTGCGCTTCATCTCTGCCACAAACACGCAAATTCAAGAGAAAATCCAGGCCAAAGAATTTAGAGAGGATTTATTTTTTAGGCTACACACCATCCCCCTTAAAATCCCCCCCCTAAAAGAACGCAAGGAAGAGATTTTGCCCTTAGCCGAGTGGAAGTTGCAAGAAGTGTTGTGCGCCTATGATTTGGGCACAAAAAGCTTTAGCGCACAAGCCAAAGAGTGCCTGCTGAGTTACACATGGCATGGCAATATTAGAGAATTACTCTCTGTAGTAGAGCGGGCGGCGATTTTGAGTGAGGGGGCACAAATCAGCGAAAAAGATTTATTTTTAGAGCGGAGTTAGCGTTTTTGTGTTAAGGTGGAGACTCATTTGATAAGGAGAAGTCATGGAATTTGTTGCCTTGAATCACCAAGTGAAAATGCCCCTGTTGGGTTTGGGGGTGTTTCAAATCCCCGATACAGAGTGTGAAAAAGTCGTTTTAGAGGCGATTGCTAAGGGTTACCGCTTGATCGACACCGCCCAAATGTATGGCAATGAGGCGGGCGTGGGGCGAGCGGTCAATAAAACCAGTGTCCCCCGTGAAGAGTTATTCATCACCACGAAGGTTTGGTTTAGCAACGCCGGTGAGCAGAGGGCTAGGGCATCTGTGGAAAAATCCTTGCAAAAAATGGGCTTAGATTATTTAGATTTGGTGTTGGTGCATCAGCCCTTCAACGACTACTACGGCACTTACCGCGCCCTAGAGGCCATGCATCAAGAGGGCAAAATCCGCACAATCGGGGTGAGTAACTTCTACCCCGATCGCCTAGCCGACATGCTCGCCTTCCATCAAATCCCCCCCGTTGTCAATCAAATTGAAATGCACCCCTTTTTCCAAAGGCAGCACGATTTAGAGTTCATGCAAGAGCATAAAGTGCAACCCCAAGCGTGGTCGCCCTTTGCTGAGGGGCAAAAGGACATTTTTAACCACCCCGTGTTGCAAAAGATCGCCCATAAACACCACAAAAGCCCCGCCCAAGTGATCTTGCGCTGGATCACACAAAAGGGCGTTGTGGCTTTGTTTAAGTCGGCTAAGATCGAGCGGATCACAGAGAACGCCCAAATCTTTGACTTCCATTTAGATACAGAGGATTTCGCCCAAATCGCCACAATGGACACAAGACAGAGCGTGTTTTTAGACCACAGAACGCCCCAAGGGCTAGAATATTTGAGGACCATTCCCTTCAACGCTTAAGAAAGGCTATCATGATTTACAAAAACACTTTAGACTTGATCGGCAACACCCCTGTTTTAAAGACCAGCAAACTTTTAGAAGAGGGGGCAGGGGATTTGTATGTCAAATTAGAGAAGTTTAACCCCGGGGGGAGTGTGAAAGATCGGGCAGCATGGGGCATGATCGAGCAAGCCGAGAAAAACGGCTGGCTTACAGAGGGCATGACCATCGTTGAGCCTACAAGCGGCAACACGGGGATCGCCCTAGCCTTGATTGGCTTACTTAAAGGCTACAAAGTCATCATCGTTATGCCTGACACCATGAGCATTGAGCGGCGTGCGCTCATTAAGGCGTATGGAGCCGAGTTGGTGTTGACCCCGGGGTCTTTAGGCACAAAGGGAGCGATCGATAAAGCTTTGGAGATCGGCGCAAATCCCGGGCATTTCATCCCCCAGCAATTTGAGAACCCGGCTAACCCCAACAAGCACTACAGCACCACCGCCGAAGAGATTTTATGGGACTTGCCTGAGGTGGATGCCGTGGTTTTGGGCGTGGGTACAGGGGGGACAATCGCGGGCGTGGGGCGCAAGTTTAAAGAGAACGGACATAAGGCAAAGATCATCGCTGTAGAGCCGGCACAATCGCCCATTTTAGGAGGAGGACAGCACAGCCCCCATAAAATCCAGGGAATTGGCGTGGGTTTTATCCCGGGCAATTACGATGCAAGTGTGGTGGATGAGGTGATCGCGGTCGATGAAAAGGATGCGATCCACACAGCACGGCTCTTTGGGCAAAAAGAGGGGATTTTAGTGGGGATTTCCTCAGGGGCGGCGATCTTTGCTGGCATGCAAGTGGCGCGCAAACTTGGTCAGGGTAAATCCGTGGTGGCTTTGGCGGCAGATGGCGGAGAAAAATACATGTCCACCGGGCTTTATGATGATTGATCTTGCCTATAGCCTAGAGCGGGCTTTAGAGCAAGACCCAGCTGCACGCAATAAATTAGAGGTGTTGTTGCTCTATCCGGGTGTGCATGCCCTGATCTTTCACCGCCTTGCCCACGCCCTGTATAAAAAACACTTTTATTTTCTCGCCCGCGCGCTCTCGCAATTTAGCCGCTTTTTAACCGGGATTGAGATTCACCCGGGGGCACAGATTGGCAGGGGCTTATTCATTGACCATGGCATGGGTGTGGTGATCGGAGAAACCACACAAATTGGGGATGATGTTACGATTTATCACGGCGTTACATTAGGCGGTACGGGCAAACTTAAAGGCAAACGCCACCCCACGCTAGGCGATCGGGTGGTCGTGGGGGCTGGGGCTAAGGTCTTGGGAGCGATCACAATCGGCGATGATGTCAAAATCGGCGCAAATGCCGTGGTTGTGGGCGACTTGCCTAGTGGCTCTACAGCGGTGGGCACAAAGGCTAAAACCATTTCTAGGGAAGGTCATGGCTGAAGAATTGACGCAGTTTGTGCGCTGTGCGGGTTGAGCGGCTAAAGTGGGTCTGGATGACCTCAAACAAATCACGGCCAAGCTCAAACAACCCCGCTTAAAAGGCGTACTCTTAGATTTTAGCGATGGGGATGATTGCGGAGCGATAGAGGTGGGGGGGGCTGTGCTTGTGCAAAGTGTGGATGTGATCCCTCCTGTAGTTGATGACCCCTATCTTTACGGGCAAATCGCCGCCGCCAACGCCCTAAGTGATGTGTTTGCTAAGGGGGCACGCGCGATCAGTGCGCTCAGTATCCTAGCGTGGGATCAAGAACATGTCAGTGCCACTAGCGTGCAAGAGGTCATGCAAGGGGCGTTAGACAAGTTAAATGAATGCTCTTGTGCGCTCTTAGGCGGACATAGTCTCAGCGATGTGGAGCAAAAATTTGGCCTGAGCGTTACGGGGCTTATAGAAAAGTCCTTGTGGCGCAACAAGGGGGCAGACGCGGGCGATGTGCTGATCCTCACCAAACCAATAGGCAGTGGGATACTCACCACCGCCCTAAAGCGCAAGGTTTTAAAAGAAGCTCCCCACGCCCTAGAGAGCATGGCAAGCTTAAATTTCAAAGCTATGCAAATTTTGCAAAATTTTAGTGTACATGCTTGCACGGACATTACGGGTTTTGGACTTGTGGGGCATTTGGCAGAAATGCTAAGCCCTGAAATCTCTTTTGAGATCAACTCGGAGCAAGTCCCCCTTTTAAAAGGGGCTTTAGACTTAGCCAAAGAGGGGGTGTATCCGGGGGGCAGTGTGGCGAATAAAAAAGCCTTGCAAGAGCAAGTACAAAGTTACACAAATTTACCCGATATTCTTTTCTATGATGCACAGACTTCTGGGGGTTTACTCGTGGCTTTGGGGGCCAAAGAGGGGCTAGAGTGTGTGGAGAAACTGAAAGACGAGGGGATCAAAGCGGAGATTGTCGGGCGGTGTGTGCCCGGCGGGCGCAAAATCACCCTACTTTAAACTACTCCCAGTCTGTGGGGAGCTTGCCTTCTTTGATGCGTTGTAATTTGCTTTCGTAGCGTTTGATAGAGGTTAGAGTGTTGTTGTGGGTGCGCCTAAACTTTTCAAAAGATTCGCGGATGGATTGCATACCGATTTTACATTGTTTAGACACAGAGCGCAAGCGCATGTAAATGTCGCTCAAGGGTTTATAAGCCTTACAACGATTCACAAAGAAGGCGTGCCGCTCTAAAACATCTTTGCACCCGTAGAGTTGCTTTTTGCTTTCTCTCAAATAGGTGGCGTAAGCCACCTCTCGGCGCATGTATTCTTGTTTGAGTTGATTAAATTCGTGGTTCGGATCGAGGATGGTCTGTTTTTGTTTCATGTTTACCCTTTATTAATAAATTTGGAAATAATTTTAAGCTCAAATTGCTTAATAATTTTTTAAAAACTCTAGCTTGTGTATTTTATTCACAAAAAAGACAGGTCAATTCAGTCAATGCTTTCCAAAAGTACCTTTTGTTGGATAATGGAGGTGTCGGCTAAAGAGGCTTGCAATAAAGTGTTAGAAGACACCATGTCTAAAATCTTGTCAAAACTGTAGCGGCGGTGGTTGTAGGCGATGATGGTGATGGTGTCGTCCTGTTGTAGAAAATGCTCTTGGGCAAAGGGCATGTAGGGCGTGGCACCGATGGCGATTAAAAATTTGGAGGGGTAATTGTAAGTCCTTAAAATTTCTTGAAGGTTCTCCAAAGTCCCCGTGTCTTGTTGGGTGTTTAGCATTTCCACCATCCAGCTTAAAAGCTTGTCGTAAAAGTATTCGTATTTGACGAGTTTGGAATTCTCGCCATAAACATGGGTTTGCCCTTCTCTAGTTAAAAACGAGGCGATCGAATAGTCGTTACACACCCCTCCATAGACAAAGCGATCGATGGGCAACTTCGCCCCCATGCCCTTAGAAGCCCTAGAAAAATTCTTCTTAGCGGATAGTCTTTTGGCGGGAAAGTTACGGATCGAGCCATCGTTAAACGCCATGAAATAGCGGGGTATGATGCTCTCTACCAAGTGTTTGTCGTTGTAGGTGATTTCGCATTCTAGGGCGATCTCTGGCTCAGCCTGCGCCCGCAAACTCAAATCATCGGGCAAGACCATGACTTCATTATCCATGCAATAACGCCCCAAATAGCTTGGATCATTGGGCAAATAAAAAGGAAAAAGTCCTTTGGGTGCGTCTTTTTCAATGTGTTTCATGTTGATGAAACTGTGCGCTTCGCCCGCCTGCTCTAAATGCTTTGCAAAGTTACCCACAACCCCTAAGCCGATAAAGTCTTGCATCTACTCTCCTTAAATTAGGTCAAAAACAAATAGCCCTGTGCCTTTTCTCTCTCAAGGGGGCTAAGGCTAAAGGCCTTTTCGCCCACCTGCACACCATAAGAACGACCACTCTCACTTTTAGCATAACTGAGCACAATTTGGGCGGCCAACTTTTTCTCTTCAGCACTAGCGCATTTCTCCACAAGCCCCAAAGGCCCTTTGCAATCTAGTAAGGTGATTTTATCCATCAATGGGTGCGGGGATTCCAGTTTGGCGTTTTCTAACTCATTGCGCGCCACGATTAAACGGGTGTTGCCGACCACCATGTAGCGCCCCACTTTGACAAGCACATTGTCTTGCACCACCATTGTTTGCTGTGTTCTTTGGCGGTGCGCTTGCAAGTCTTTGAGCTTGCGGCTCACGCCCAAATCTGTCAGCAAGCACCCCCCACCGGGGTTTTCATAATGTTCTAAGCCTAGTTCTTTGACCTTTCCTAGCTGGGCGGTGCGCCCCCGCCCTTGCACGCCTAAGAGTTTAGAGCGATCCACCCACCCCTGCTTTTCTGCAAAGCTAGGCTCTAAAAGCCGTGCACTCATGGGACGCAACAACAATTCATCTAAAGTTTTGGGCTTGCTAGGGTCATCGCCCCTGCGGTCTAACAAACCATCAAAACAACTTTCTTGTCCAAAGGCGCGCACTAACTTTTTGACTTGATCCATCGCTTCCCTTCTTTGGCTCTTGGGGCGCTGGCCTAGCACCTCTCCACTAATGACAAAATCCGCCTCAAGTTCTAAAAGTTTGTAAAAAGCTTGTCTAAACATATTGGCGTGGCAATCGATGCAGGGGTTAAAATACTTGCCATAGCCATATTTAGGGCTAAACAACACATCGTTAAAAAATTGCTCTTGAATGTCGCATAAAAGCAACTTTGCGCCCACTTGTGCGCTGGCTCTTTCCAAATACTCTCTCTTGTCCTTATTGCTCCCAAACCCGATGTTAAAATGCAGGGCAAGGACTTCAATCCCTTGTGAGGCGACAAGGTGCATGGACAACAAGCTATCCAAACCCCCACTAAATAACGCTAAGGCTCTCATACTTTGACTAGTTCTCCTTGATTGGATTGGTGCAACTTTGCCCGCCACAAAGATAGCATTTCTAGCCTTTGACTCAATTCTAGGTCGGCGTGAAGGTAGTTGGTTTGTTCTAATTGTGTGGCGAAGTAGCGTCTAGTCAAGAGCACAAGCTGTGCGTCAAAATCCTTGTGGGGGGGGGTTGCTATGGGCAATCTCTCGTCTAATTTAATGGCAACGATTTGCGCATCTTCGGGCTCAGAAGCGCATAAAAGCTCAAAGGCGTGGGCGCAATGTCTAAAGACTTCGGGCTTGATGTAGACCTTTGCCCGCTCTAGCAACTCGGGGTACAATGCCATGTATTTAATCAACAACTCTTCTAGGGGGTCGCTGATGGGGCGTTGGGCTAAAGGTTGTAGGGGTTGTGGTTTGGGTTTTTGGGGGTTAAAAAAGCGCAAAGAAGTTTGCAACAAACTTGCCGCCATTGGTTTGTAGTCTTCTTGCACGATGGGGGGCAGATCGCGCAAAAAGGCTTGGATTTGCTCGAAGGCTTGTTTCTTTTGCAAGGGGTCGTTTAGGTTAAACTCTTTGACAATCCCCTGCAAGACAAACTCAATGAAGGGGATGGGGCGGGCTAAGAGAGCTTTTAGGTCATCTGCCTGCCCTTGCAAAATCATATCTGCGGGGTCAAGGGGAGGGGTTAAAAGCACCACGCCCCCACTTTTGAGCTCTTTGGCTAAAAGCTGGCTGGCCTTAAACGCCGCCGCTCGCCCCGCCTTATCGCCATCATAAAGCAAGATGATGGAGGGGTTGCCCCGACTTAATATGGGTAAATGCTCGGGGGTTAGGGCTGTGCCTAAAGTGGCCACCGCCGTGTTAAAGCCCGCTTGGTGTAGCAAGATCACATCCAAATAGCCTTCGGTCAAAATCAGTTGTCTGGTTTTTAAAATATTTTGACGGGCTTGGAAGTAGCCATAGAGCAGTTTAGATTTATTGAAAAGAGGGGTTTGGGGGGAGTTGATGTATTTAGCCATCTGTGCATTTTCTTGCAACACTCGTCCCCCAAAGCCCACAACCTTACCATTGGGGTTATGGATGGCAAACATAAGGCGCTTAGCAAAGCGCACAAAGACTTTTTTAGAATCGTCTTGTCCCAGAACCCCCAAATCTAAAAGGGCTTTGGTGTCTAGCCTATGGGCTTGGATATAGTCCATCACGCTCGGGGGCGCACAAAAGCCCAAAGAAAAATCCTTGAGGCTTTGGGGGCTAACCCCCCTTTGGCGCAAATACTCAAGGGCATTTGGAGTTTTGGTTAGCTGGGCTTGGTAACACTGGGCGATTTGTTCTAGGGTGTCCATATTTGTCGCGGGTTCTTTGCTGTGGGTGAAGTGCAAGGGGACATTGAATATACCCGCTAATTTCTGCGCCGCTGTGGGGAAGTCTACTTTTTCATACTCCATGATAAAGGTAAAAGCGTTGCCCGATTTGGAGCAACCATAACATCTAAAAGAATTGCGCTGGGGGTTGACAACAAAACTAGGGGTCTTTTCATCGTGAAAGGGGCAAATCGCTTGGTAGTTGCTCCCGATTTTTTTAAGCGCAATATAGCCTTGCACCACTTCCACGATGTCGGCGACTTGCTTGAGTTGTTCTAAAGACTCCTGCGTGATCATGTTTAAAAATTTAGCATATGAAACTTTGATTTTGCCTAAAGGTGCGCACAGGGCAACTTAGCCCAAAACTTTACAAACTTAATAGTAGATAACTTTAGCCTTTTACTATCAATTTTCTTAAGTTAAATATTTTAATATTGCCCTAAGCCTTGACTTACTCATAATTTTTAGCTAAAATCGTGGCACTTAAATTTTTTAAGTGCTAATTTTCGTAACTTGAGGAGATCACAATGTTTAAACCGTTAGGTGAAAGAGTTCTAGTTGAAAGACTAGAGGAAGAAAAGAAAACCGCTTCAGGGATCATCATCCCCGACAACGCTAAAGAAAAACCCCAAATGGGCGTGGTGAAAGCCGTGAGCCACAAAATCAGCGAAGATTGTAAGTGTCTCAAAGAGGGCGATGTCGTGGCTTTTGGCAAATACAAAGGCACTGAAATCGTTTTAGGCGGGAAAGAGTTCATGGTCTTAGAGTTAGAAGATGTACTGGGCGTGGTCGATTCTTGCTGCCACGGACACGACCATAAAGATCACAAGGGCGATCACAAACACGAGGGCAATTGCTGCCACAACCACTAAAAGAGTGGAACACCCAAGCATTTAAAAATTTGATAAAGGAAAACAAGAAATGGCAACCAAAGAAATTAAATTTGCAGACACTGCACGCAACAAACTTTTTGAAGGCGTGAAACAACTCCACGATGCCGTGAAAGTCACGATGGGGCCCCGTGGGCGCAATGTATTGATCCAAAAAAGCTATGGCGCGCCTAGCATCACTAAAGATGGCGTGAGCGTGGCTAAGGAAATTGAACTAGCTTGCCCTGTAGCCAATATGGGCGCACAACTGGTTAAAGAAGTGGCGAGCAAAACCGCCGATGCCGCTGGCGATGGCACAACCACGGCCACCGTGCTCGCTTACAGCATTTTCAAAGAGGGCTTACGCAACATCACTGCAGGGGCTAATCCCATTGAAATCAAAAGGGGCATGGACAAAGCCAGCGAGGCGATCATTGCTGAACTTAAAAAAGCGAGCAAGAAAGTGGGTGGCAAGGAGGAAATCACCCAAGTGGCGACCATCTCCGCCAACTCCGATGAAAAAATCGGCAAGCTCATCGCCGATGCGATGGAAAAAGTCGGCAAAGATGGTGTGATCACCGTAGAAGAAGCCAAAGGGATCGAAGACGAATTAGATGTGGTTGAGGGCATGCAATTTGACCGCGGCTATCTCTCCCCCTATTTTGTTACAAATGCCGAAAAAATGACCACCCAGCTAGAAAATGCCTACATTCTTTTGACGGATAAAAAAATCTCTAGCATGAAAGACATTTTGCCTCTGCTTGAACGCACCATGAAAGAGGGCAAACCCCTTTTGATCATCGCTGAGGACATTGAGGGCGAAGCGCTCACAACTTTGGTGGTGAATAAACTAAGGGGCGTGCTCAATGTCGCCGCTGTGAAAGCCCCCGGCTTTGGCGATCGCCGCAAAGAAATGCTCAAAGACATTGCAGTTTTGACCGGCGGGCAAGTGATCTCTGAGGAACTTGGCAAAACCCTAGAAAACGCCGATGCAAGCGATCTAGGTGTAGCAGCACGCATTGTGATCGACAAAGACAACACCACGATTGTAGATGGCAAGGGCAAAGCCCACGATGTCAAAGATCGCATCGCTCAAATCAAAACCCAAATCGAATCCACCACCAGCGACTACGATAAAGAAAAACTCCAAGAACGCTTGGCAAAACTCAGCGGTGGCGTGGCGGTGATTAAAGTCGGCGCGGCTTCTGAAGTGGAAATGAAAGAGAAGAAAGATCGCGTAGATGACGCACTCTCTGCCACTAAAGCGGCCGTAGAAGAGGGCATCGTGATCGGTGGGGGTGCGGCCCTGATTCGTGCGGCGCAAAAAGTGCATTTACACCTAGAGGGCGATGAAAAAGTGGGCTATGAAATCATCATGCGTGCCATCAAAGCCCCCTTAGCCCAAATTGCGGCCAATGCGGGCTATGATCGTGGCGTGGTGGTCAATGAAGTGGAAAAACACAAAGAGGCGCATTTTGGCTTTAATGCCAGCAATGGAGAGTATGTGGATATGTTTAAAGCGGGGATCATTGACCCCCTTAAAGTGGCGCGCATTGCCTTGCAAAACGCCGTGTCTGTCTCTAGCTTGCTCTTAACCACCGAAGCCACCGTGCACGAAGTCAAAGAAGACAAACCTGCTTCTCCTGCCATGCCTGATATGGGAGGCATGGGCGGCATGGGAGGCATGGGCGGCATGATGTAGCCCTTGCCTTTGCTTTTTGCCTTTTTAGAAGGGGGCTGGAGGGGGGCAATTCACTTAGGTGGCACGCTTTGCACCAACTTAAAAAATCGCATTTCTTAGAAAATCTCAAATCTCAAAAATTACGCTACAAACGCTACACCAAAAGCCCCTTGCGCTATGGTGGGGGGAAGTCTTTGGCGGTGGGCTTGATCTTAGAGCACATGCCAACAAATGTCAAAAGAGTCATCAGCCCCTTCATGGGTGGGGGGAGTGTGGAGATCGCTTGCGCCACTGAATTAGGCTTAGAGGTGTTGGCGTTTGACATTTTTGATATTTTGGTGAATTTTTGGCAAGTACTTTTGGCAGATAGAGAGCACCTTTATACCGCCCTGCTTGCCCTAAAACCCACCCAAGAAACCTACAACACCATTAAAGTCGAACTCAAGGCACATTATAAAAAAGAGTGCGTGCTCGACCCGCTCACTTTAGCAAGGGATTATTATTTTAACTTCAACTTAAGTTATGGTCCCGGATTTTTAGGCTGGATGAGCAAGATTTACACAGAGTCCAAACGCTACCACAACGCCCTAACCAAGTTAAAGAACTTCAGTGCCCCCACTTTGAGTGTGCAATGTGCGGACTTTGCCCAGGTGTTGTTGGCTTACCCCGATGACTTTGCCTATTTAGACCCGCCCTACTTCTTAGAGGGGGATTCTAAGATGTTTAGGGGGATTTATCCCATGCGCAACTTCCCCATCCACCATAATGGCTTTGCCCACAACACATTAGCCCAAATGCTTAAAGAGCGTCCGGGACCTTTTATTTTGAGTTACAATGATTGCGCTTTTGTGCGTGAAACCTACAAAGATTTTAAGATTGTAGAACTTGCTTGGCAATACACGATGGGGCAGGGGGAGACGAGGATGGGTAAAAACCGCTTAGAGCGGGGCGATGAGGGATATGTGAAAAAATCCCATGAGCTTTTGATCATTAAGGAATGATCATTAAGGAATGAGCATGCACATTTCAAAAGTGAAAACAGCCTTCAAAATTGCAGATGTAGAGCTTGTACCCCACAACAGAAGACTTAATTTTAATTACCTTAAAGAATTGAAAGATGAAAACCACAACCCCCTACCCCAAAGCCTTTTGACGAAAAATGTCGCCCGGGTGTATTTGATTGTTGTGGATGGAGTCATTAAAAAAATTGGAGGTTCGCAAGACAAAGGGGGGATTAAGCGCACTTTACACATTTATAGAGACGGGGGCGTGAAAGGACGGCCTAGCATTAGGAGTTTTGGGATTTGGTATTTTCTTTACCACACGATTTTATCGGGCAAAAAAATAGAGTTCTACATGATTTACCAAGATAATTTTAAAGCTGATGTAAAAGGCTTATTCAGTTTACATGGGGTGCCTGAAGCTTCTATTAACTATAAATTTTTAGAAAATGCGTGTTTGTTGGATCACCACAAGATGATGGGAGATTACCCCGAGTGGAATGTCCAAGAACAGGGTAAGGATTGGCCCAGCGAGATTAAAGATGCCCACGCCCGCCTTTTACAAAACGCCCAAACTAGAAAAAAGAAAGTAAAAAGGGGAGCGGTACAAATCTCTAAAAACACAGAGAGGGGAGATTAAAGCGGAGGTGCGGTGCTGATTTATTCACAAGTCTAACCCTTTTGGTTTTTAAACCCTCATATGACTCCTTGCTATGGTCATTATTTTGGCCCTTAACCCCTTAGTATTTTACGAGCCTTTGCTGTTTTAAATCTGCATAATCTGGCATGGCGTAATTGGCAAAAGGCTCTAAAGCGATGCTCCCTCTTTTAGTGAATTTGGCTAGAACTTCTAGGTATTTGGGCTCAAGCAAGGCGACCAAGTCGTTTAAAATCTTACCCACGCAATCCTCCCCAAACATCCCCTCATTGCGGAAACTGAAAAGATAGAGTTTGAGCGATTTGCTCTCGACCATTTTAGCCCCTGCAATGTAGTTGATATAAATCGTGGCAAAGTCGGGCTGGGCGGTGATCGGGCATAGGCTCGTGAACTCTGCACTCACTAGACGGGTGAAAATGTCTAAATTTGGGTGTGGATTAATAAAAGCCTCTAGGAGCGCGGGGTCGTATTTGTCAATGTAGGGGGTCTTAGCCCCTAAGTGGTGCAAGTTGTAACTAGGCATTTAGTACCTCAACACAACGCTGGCAAGGTTCTAGCGCGCTTGGGCTTGTAAATTGCCAACAACGGGGGCATTTGTGCTGGCTGGCCTTGTAGAGCGTGAAGGCTGGAGTGTCTAAGAGGGCGTTTTCTTGTGGCGGACACACGCTAGACACCATCAGCCACTCGGCGTAATGCTTAAAGCCATCGGGTTCTTTTAAGTGGATTTCTAGCTCTAAAGAAGTTTTAACTTGTTTGTCTTTTTTAAGGCTATCTAAGGCTTCGCTAAAAAGGGTGCGTAGGTGCAAGGGGGTTTTGAATTCTTCAAGTAAGGCGTTATTAGGGTGCAACGCGGGCTTTTTCAAGTCAAAGACACTATCCCCACTGAGCGCCACTTCTTTAAACAGAGGGCTAGCGTGGCTGAAGACTTCTTCAATGGTGTAGGTCAAAACGGGGGCTAGAGTGAAGCTTAATTGGTGCGCTATGTGCAACATCGCTGTTTGTATCCCCCGTCTTTTGGGGCTGTCTTTGCCATCGCAATACAAGCTGTCCTTGCAAATGTCTAAATAAATGCCGCTGAGTTCATTAGCGATGAAGGCTAAGAGTTTTTGTAAACCCTTGACAAAGTCGTACGCTTGAAAATGCGCCTGCACTTGGTTAAAGACCTGCGTACTTTGGGCTAAAATCCATGCATCTAGGGGGTTTAGGGGGCTTAAACTCTCTAAATCTGCCATGTTTGCAAGCAAGAAGCGCAAGGTGTTGCGGATTTTTTTATAGCTCTCGGCGGTTTGTTTAAAGAAAGCATCGCTCACACTTAGGTCGTTTTGATAATCGTTGAGCACTACCCACAAGCGCAAAATGTCGCTGCCATAGGTGTTTAGGATATGCTCCAAGGAGATCACATTGCCCTTAGACTTACTCATCTTATGCCCCTTCTCATCGACCGTGAAGCCATGCGTCAAAACACCCTTGAAGGGGGCTTTGGAGTGGGCAATACAGCCTAGGAGCAAGGAACTTTGAAACCACCCCCTGTGCTGGTCGCTCCCCTCAAGCACTACATCGCTTGGGAATAATTTGAGCCGTTCTTCGCACACTGCTTTAAAGGTGCTGCCGCTGTCAAACCACACATCCAAAATGTGCGTGTTTTTCTCTAACCTAGGGGCTAGGTGCTTGGAGTTTTCGGGCAATAAATCGGCAATGTCCGCCTCCCACCACGCATTGCACCCCTTTTTGGCAAAGATGTTTTTAATATGCTCCAAAATGGCGGGCTCAAGCAGAGGTTCTTGGCTCTCTTTGTCTAAGAAAAACGCCATCGGTACGCCCCAGCTTCTTTGGCGCGACACACACCAGTCGGGGCGCTGCTCGATCATCGCCCTTAGGCGGTTTTTACCCTGTGGGGGCGCAAATTGCACACCCTCAATCGCCTCTAAAGCGACCTCTCTTAAGGTCTTCTTGCTCCCATCGGGCTGCAAAAAAGGCTCGTCCATGAGGATAAACCATTGCGTGGTCGCCCGAAATAAAATGGGCTCGTGGCTACGCCAACAGTGGGGATAGGAGTGCGTGATGATGCTGTGGTGCAAGAGGTGCTCGCCGAGCAGCTCTAGGATTTTTGGCTGGATTTTTAGCACATGCGCACCTAAGAACTCTGGGGGCAACAGCTTTTTATCCAAAATCTCTTGGTCGTAACAGCCCCGATCATCTACGGGCATCAGCACTTCTAAACCATAATCTAGCCCCAGAAAATAGTCCTCCTCCCCATGCCCGGGGGCGGTGTGCACCGCTCCGCTGCCCTCTTCTAAGCTCACATGTCCACCCAGCACCACCAAAGAAGTACGCCCATTTAGCGGGTTCAGTGCTTCTTGCCTTTCCAAAAGATTGCTTTCAAAGCTCCCCACAATCTCGCCTTTTAAAATCCCCTTTGCTAAGAGTTTGGGGGCAAGCTCCAAAGCAACGATTTGCCCTGCTGAAGTGATGGCGTAAGTGGTTTTGGGCTTTAGGGCGATGGCGGCATTGGCGGGCAAGGTCCAAGGCGTGGTGGTCCAAATCACCAAAGAAAAATCTGTCGGGATTTGCTCTACGCTAAAATGCGCCTCTTTGGCTAAAAATGCGGCACTCTTAGGGTCTAAATTGAAGGCGACAAAGATGGAATCCGACTGCTTGTCTTGGTACTCCACCTCAGCCTCAGCCAACGCACTTTGGCACGCCCAGCTCCAGTACACGGGCTTAAAGCGTTGCTTGAGTAGCCCCTTTTGCGCCACGATGCAGAGCATGTCGTAAATGCTCGCCTCAAAAGCGTGCTCTAAAGTTTCATAGGGGTGGTTATAATCGCCCACCACGCCCAGCTGCAAAAACTCGTCCCTCTGTATGTCAATGAATTTTCTTGCGTGGTTGTAGCAACGGTTGCGGAACTTCAGAACTTGGCTTTTGTCCTTAAACTCTTTCTCCACTTGTTGCTCGATGGGTAAGCCATGGCAATCCCAACCGGGGGTGTAATCTATGGCGAAGCCTGCAAAATAGCGGTGTTTCACCACAACATCTTTTAGGATTTTATTTAGGGCATGTCCGATATGCAAATGCCCGTTGGCGTAGGGGGGTCCATCGTGCAGATTAAAGCTTGCCTGTCCCTTGCGTTTGGCTTGCATGTGTGCATACACGCCCTCCTCCTGCCATTTGGCATAAACTTTTGGGGCGTTTTGGCCCAAATTCGCCCGCATGGGGAAAGTGGTTGTGGGTAAAATTAGGGTATCTTTGTAGTCCATGTTTAATCCAAACTTTTGATGTATAAGTGGCTTTGGGCTTTGGGGATGGTTTTTAGACTGGGGATCGCCAAGACCTCGTAGCGTCTGACCTGCTCTAGGTAAGTGATGGTGATGGTGTCCCCGACTTTGACCTCTTTGCTCGGCTTGACCTTCAGTCCATTCAAGGCGACCACACCTTCGTTTAACATGTCTAGTGCAATGGCACGCCTTTTGGTGATGTTCGTGGCATTTAAAAATTTATCGATACGCATTTTCTCATTCTAGCAGGCTGTGGCTAAAAATGGGCTTTTGCGCCCTGTAGAGCATAATAATTTGAAAGGCTTTATGGTAAAATAGGTGTTTTAGGAGCACTTGCATGTTATTTAAATGGACTTCTCCAAAAAGAGCCAAAGATACAAGCCCCAAAAGCACTCAACTCACCCTAGCTCCTGCAGATTTGTCTAAAGCACGGCTGCAGGGCACCCTGCTCTTAGCCTTTGTGCCTGCCAATTTGGATTTTAATGCCATTGTACGCACCCTTGAGAGCCAATTTGGCCATATCCCCGTGCGCTTTGCAATCCAAACAGCTGGACAAATCGGGGGGTCTAGCACGGACTTTTACAACCTACAGAGCTCTGAACACATCCTACTGCATGTGTTGGGTGAGGATTTGTTTGAGAGTGTAGAGGTTTTTATGGTGGACACCCTTTGTGCTGACCTACAAAGAGGGCAGATTTCTATGGACTTGCCCACCCGCAAACAAAAACTTAAAGAGTCGATCGAAAAACAAGTGTCTCCACAAATGCATGTGCGCCCTGCAGACACCTTTATTTTGAGCTACTTCCCGGGGCTCACTGCTTCAGAAAGTTTCTTTTTAGAGGCCTTTGTCAACGCAGATGTGCCCTTAACCAACCTAGTGGGTGGGAGTGCGGGAGGTAAACTAGACTTCAAAGAAGCGAACTTAGCCCTCAATGGCAAAATCAGTGCCACAGAGGCGGTGTTGGTGTATTGCAAATTAGCCCCTGGATACAATTACGACATTTTCACCACGCATAATTTTGAAAAAACCCAAACTTCTTTTCTGATTGGGGAGTGTAGCCCTGAGTTGCGCATTGTCAAGTCCTTTTTAATCGATAACCAACTAGTGAATGCGGTGGATGCTCTTTGCGCGCATTTCCACTGCACCCCAGAGAATCTATCCAAAAGCCTAGAGGGCTACACTTTTGCCGTAGAGGTGGGTAAACAACTTTATATCCGCTCTGTGGGGACATTCAACCCCGATAAAAGCATTTTGTTTTTCTGTGATCTGTACTTTGGCGAAACTCTGCACCTTGTCAAGGCCACAAATTTTATTAAAAACACCATGCAAGGCTATGCGCAATTTTCTAGGGGGCGCAAGGCTGTGGCGATTTTAGCCAACGACTGTATTTTGCGCCGGGCGAACAACCAGCAGAGTTTGGCGCAATTTAGTGCCTTTGACACCTGTCCTATCAGCGGGTTTTCCACCTTTGGAGAGGTGTCCGACAACTTGCACCAAAACCAAACCCTCGCGGCGCTGTGTATCTTTGAGGGCACACCTAGAAGAAGCGCTTTTAAAGATTTTTTCACCCATTTTAGAGGCACGCTCAACTATTACGAACAGATCAAAGCCAACCGGTTGCAAAAGACCATTGCCATTAAAAATGCCCTGTTGGAGCAATACCAAGGTTACAACCAAATTGTGGGGGCAAACAACACCTATTAAAGGAAATCGCCCTGAAGGCGACTACCAACAATGGGCATGTCAGTGCGGTTAAGCAGGAGGCTTTAAAACTACAAAACTCTATGGCGATGCTTAAAGAACTCTCTAACAGCTTATCGCTCACTGTGAGCACCATCGACGGCAACATTGCTAAAGTGTCTGAGGCGCTAAAGAAGATCGATCGGGTGTCTTACCAAACGAACTTACTTGCCCTCAATGCGGCCATTGAGGCAGCCAGAGCTGGCCAGCACGGTCGTGGCTTTGCTGTGGTCGCCGATGAAGTGGGGAACTTGGCCAATGACGTGCAGCAGAGATTAGAGGAAATCGGGGCAACTTTCACTTCCATGAACGAAGCGGTGAAAAAGATCGATGGTTCTTCCAAAGCAGTCTTGGACTCGGCTAATGAGAACAATATGAGTTTAGACGCATTGAGTAAAGTCATGACAGCTTTGCAAGATCAATCGCAAGAGATGGAGCAAATGGCACAAGAGAGTTTGCAAGATTTGGAGCGCATCCAAGGGCAAATTGAAGATATCAAAGCCCACATCAACGCCAACCAAGATTTAATCTGCAAGCTCAACCTCGCTTAAAAATGCTTTTATAGCTAAGACGCATTAAAGATTTTTTAGGTTATAATAACCCCTTTATCATGCAAAAATTACGATAAAGGACGAGAGTGCCAACTATAAACCAGCTCATCAGGAAGGAAAGGAAAAAAATCCTTAAGAAAACCAAGTCCCCCGCCTTGGTTGAGTGCCCCCAAAGAAGGGGGGTTTGCACACGGGTTTACACCACCACCCCTAAAAAACCTAACTCCGCTCTAAGAAAAGTCGCCAAAGTCCGTTTGACCAGCAAATTTGAAGTGATCAGCTACATCCCCGGAGAGGGGCATAACTTGCAAGAACACTCCATCGTGCTTGTGCGTGGCGGACGGGTGAAAGACTTGCCCGGGGTGAAATACCACATCGTGCGTGGTGCGCTAGACACGGCTGGGGTGAATAAACGCACCGTTTCACGCAGTAAGTACGGGGCGAAAAAAGCCAAAGCCGGAGCTGCAGCCGGGGCTGAAAAGAAGAAAAAGTAAAGGGAAGAGATGAGAAGAAAACGAGCACCCATTAGGGAAGTTTTGGGCGATCCTGTCTATGACAGCAAGGTTGTTACGAAGTTCATCAACAAAATGATGTATGACGGCAAACGCAGCGTGGCAGAAAAAATCATTTACGCCGCCTTGAATAAAATTGAGGAAAAGAGCGGAGAAAAGGGCATTGAAGTCTTTGAAAAGGCGTTAGAAAATGTCAAACCCTTAGTGGAAGTGCGCTCCCGCCGTGTGGGGGGGGCGACTTACCAAGTCCCCGTAGAAGTGCGCCCCGCAAGGCAACAATCCCTCTCCATCCGCTGGATTTTAGAGGCGACCAGAAAACGCAACGAGCGCATGATGGTGGATAAACTTGCTAATGAGCTGATGGACGCGTCTAGCGACAAAGGGGCGGCGTTTAAGAAGAAAGAGGACATCCATAAAATGGCAGAGGCAAACAAAGCCTTCGCCCATTACCGCTGGTAGGGAGCATTAAATGGCACGCAAAACCCCTTTAGAAAAAATTAGAAACATCGGCATCGCCGCCCACATCGATGCGGGCAAAACCACGACCTCCGAGCGGATTTTGTTTTATACGGGCGTGAGTCACAAAATCGGCGAGGTGCATGACGGGGCCGCCACGATGGACTGGATGGAGCAAGAGAAAGAAAGAGGGATCACCATCACCTCCGCAGCGACCACTTGCTTTTGGAAAGACCACCAAATCAACTTGATCGACACCCCCGGGCATGTGGATTTCACCATTGAAGTGGAACGCTCCATGCGTGTGCTAGACGGGGCTGTGGGCGTGTTCTGTTCTGTGGGTGGGGTGCAACCCCAAAGCGAAACCGTGTGGCGGCAAGCGAATAAATACGGCGTGCCCCGCATTGTATTTGTGAATAAAATGGACCGCATTGGGGCAAATTTCTACAATGTGGAAAACCAAATTCGAGAACGCCTTAAAGCCAACCCCGTGCCCATCAACATCCCCATCGGGGCAGAGGATACCTTCATCGGTGTGGTTGATTTAGTTGCCATGAAAGCGATCATTTGGAACAATGAGGCGATGGGGGCAAAATACGATGTCCAAGAGATTCCTAGCGACTTGCAAGCCAAAGCCCAAGAATACCGCGACAAACTCTTAGAAGCGGTCGCTGAGCAAGACGAAGCCTTGATGGAAAAATATTTAGCCGGCGAGACACTCAGCGAGGAAGAGATCAAAAAGGGCATTAAAACCGGGTGCTTGAACATGTCCTTAATCCCCATGCTCTGTGGCTCTTCCTTTAAAAATAAAGGCGTACAAACTCTCTTAGACGCGGTCATTGACTACCTACCCGCCCCCACAGAAGTTGCCGACATTAAGGGCGTGGATCCTAAAAGCGAGGAAGAAGTCCATGTGCAAAGTGGCGATGCGGGGGAATTTGCGGGGCTTGCCTTTAAAATCATGACCGACCCCTTCGTGGGGCAACTCACCTTTGTGCGGGTGTATCGGGGCAATTTAGAATCGGGCAGTTACATCTACAACTCCACCAAGGACAAAAAAGAACGCGTGGGGCGGCTCTTAAAAATGCACTCCAACAAACGAGAGGATATTAAAGAGGTCTATGCCGGCGAAATTTGTGCCTTTGTGGGCTTGAAAGACACGCTCACCGGCGACACCCTTTGCAGTGAAAAAGACCCCGTGATCTTAGAGCGCATGGAATTTCCTGAACCTGTGATCCACATCGCTGTAGAACCCAAAACCAAGGCTGATCAAGAAAAAATGGGCGTGGCTTTGGGCAAACTCGCTGAGGAAGACCCCAGCTTTAGGGTGATGACCCAAGAAGAAACGGGGCAAACTCTGATCGGCGGTATGGGCGAATTGCACCTAGAAATCATCGTGGATCGTTTGAAACGAGAATTTAAGGTGGAGGCAGAGGTAGGCCAACCCCAAGTCGCCTTTAGAGAAACCATTAGAAGCGCGGTGCAAAAAGAGCACAAATACGCCAAACAATCCGGCGGACGAGGGCAATACGGGCATGTCTTCATCAAGCTTGAGCCCAAAGAACCGGGCACGGGTTATGAGTTTGTCAATGAGATCAGCGGGGGCGTGATCCCCAAGGAATATATCCCTGCTGTGGATAAGGGCATCCAAGAGGCGATGCAAAGCGGGGTACTTGCCGGTTATCCTGTCGTGGATTTTAAAGTTACCTTGTATGATGGCAGTTACCACGAAGTGGATTCTTCTGAAATGGCGTTTAAAATCGCTGGCTCTATGGCGTTTAAAGAGGCCTGCCGTGCAGCCAACCCTGTGCTTTTAGAGCCCATGATGAAGGTGGAAGTGGAAGTGCCCGAAGAGTATATGGGCGATGTGATCGGGGATTTGAACCGCCGCAGAGGGCAAATCAACGCCATGGACGACCGCTTAGGGCTTAAAATCGTCAATGCCTTTGTGCCCTTAGTGGAAATGTTTGGCTACTCCACCGACCTACGCTCTGCCACACAAGGGCGGGGGACTTACTCTATGGAGTTCGACCACTACGGCGAAGTCCCCGCTAACATCGCTAAGGAAATTGTGGAGAAACGCAAGGGTTAGAAACATCAAGACAAAATCTATAAAATTATATAAAATACTATAAGTTTTTTATAGGTTTATTCTTGCCACAAAAGCCCGAAATTTTGCTAAAAAATAGGCGTTGCCTTTAGTAGGTAGAGTTCCTACCGAATTAACGCCTACGGACATGCGAAAAGCCAAACACTCGAAAACCAAGAGCGTGGCAGGCATGGTTGAACTAGGAATACAGCAGAAATTCTAGCTTTGTAGAATTTTACAAAGTTTTATAGGATTTTATAGGTCTGTAAGAACGGTAGCATAGCACATTGAGCTTGAGCGCGCCAGCACCCTAAGCCGCTCTTTGTGGTTTTTAAGTGGCCGCCATCATCCACTCTTTTACGACCGAATGTAAGGCAAAAGTGCCGGAGCGGAGCGTAGTGCGCAATCTACATGCACCTTCCTCAAAGTGGGATACGGGCTTGGACCAAACCCCAAGTGGAGGTATCAGCGAGGCTCAACCTACTCGAAATGGACTTAAACCAGCATGAAATGCATTTAGTGCGCCAAATGCTCCTTGTACAATCTTAAGCCACCAGCACCACACCTACGGCTAAATTCACCCCCATACCAACAAGCAATAAAGGATAAGTGCGCTTGATGATTTCTAGGGGTGCGAGTTTGGCAAAGCCGGCTAAAGCCAAAATCCCTCCGGCGATGGGCGAGCTAGCCCGCCCCAAACAAGAGGCGATCTCTAGGGGCAAAACTAAGTTAATGGGTTCTATTCCCATTTTTAGGGCGATGTCGGGGGCTAAACGCCCAAAGGCGTTAAAGGCAGCAATCCCACTGCCCATCACCACCGCAAAGCCATAGACCATGAACGCCAAAAGAGCCATCACAAGCCCTACGACCCACAAGCCCCCGTGCCCTTGCAAGCTCCCCAAACTTTGGGTTAAAAGCGCAATCCCGCCCAAGCTCTTAAGCCCTGTGGCAAAGACACTTGCAGCGATGATTATGCTCACCACGCTCACAAAAATCTCCCCCATCGCTTGCAAAATCGCTGCCATTCCAGCCCCTAGCCTTTTAGCATCTCTATAACGGATAAACTCCACAAGGAAGACCACTGCAATGCTGATGAAATTTGCGCTCACCACATCTAATTTGACCCCCATAAAATACCCCCAAAAGAGCAAGAACACGGGAAACCACGGGAACAAAATATAAAAACTCGGGCATGGGGGGTTTGTGATCTCTAAGTTTTCTATGGGGGCGCATAGGCGGTTTTTAGCCAAGTCGTTTTTGTCTATCCATGCAAAGTAAAAAGGGATCAAAAGAGCGATCACAGTCGTGTAAGAAAGCACCACCCACACTTGATGGTGCAAGAAAAGCCCCACGATGTTGTCCTTTTGCTCCACCATGTCCGCCATGTTGATAGTGTTACCATCTTTGGGGCCATAATCTAGGGCAATCAGTGAGAGCACGCACACGGCGGTGATGGGGCGGATTTTTAGCGCAAGTAGTACGGGGTAAATGCACGCTAAGAGCAAGAGCAAAAGCCCCGTGTAGCTAGAGATCACAATCTTTAAGCCCATGCCCACGACAAAAGTCCCGCTTAAGACTAAATATTTATTGCGGATTTTGCTAAGGGGGCGGTTGCTTAGGTAGGCGAGTTTGGCGGAGGCCTGTATGTGCTTCATGTAGGCAGCAAAACCCGCCACGCTCATGATGATGAGCCCTACACCACCAAGCTGCCTTTTAAAGGTGAAGGCGATGAAGGCAAAAGCGTTTAAGAGAAGCTGCCCGAAGTTATGCGCCGGTGGGGTGTTTGGGATAGCTGTGCCTGTGAGGTAATGCCCCACGAGCAACAACACCAAACCGGCACACAAAAACACAAAAATCGGGTGCTGTTTTCTAAGGATATAGTAAAAAGTTACTCCCACCGCCAAAAGGGTCGCCCCGATCATTGTCGACATGTTGTGCCTTTTTGCTAAAGTTTAACCCATTTGGGGGTAAAAATGATAAATTTTTGGGAGGGTTAGTTTTGTCTAACACTCCATGGATACTTTAAGCCCCCCTTAAGCTTTAAAATCCTATAATCGCGTTTTGCCAAAGTTAAAGCCCTTAAAAAGCTGAAACGCAAGCGCAATGTTCTTTGACATTTAAGCAAGAGAGTCTTGAAGCCAAATTTGTTTTTGCATTTTGTTTTTGGCTTTAAAGAACTCTAGTTTTTGACACAACTTGTCTATAACAGAGTAATCTTGTGTGCTTGTAGAGAAATCTATCAAGCACAGAGCCAGTTTAGGATAAACTTAACTTTATGGAGAGTTTGATCCTGGCTCAGAGTGAACGCTGGCGGCGTGCCTAATACATGCAAGTCGAACGATGAAGCCTAGCTTGCTAGGCGGATTAGTGGCGCACGGGTGAGTAACGCATAGATGACATGCCCTTTAGTTTGGGATAGCCACTAGAAATGGTGATTAATACCAAATACCACCCTATGGGGGAAAGATTCATCGCTAAAGGATTGGTCTATGTCCTATCAGCTTGTTGGCGGGGTAAGAGCCCACCAAGGCAATGACGGGTATCCGGCCTGAGAGGGTGAACGGACACACTGGAACTGAGACACGGTCCAGACTCCTACGGGAGGCAGCAGTAGGGAATATTGCTCAATGGGCGCAAGCCTGAAGCAGCAACGCCGCGTGGAGGATGAAGGTTTTAGGATTGTAAACTCCTTTTGTGAGAGAAGATAATGACGGTATCTCACGAATAAGCACCGGCTAACTCCGTGCCAGCAGCCGCGGTAATACGGAGGGTGCAAGCGTTACTCGGAATCACTGGGCGTAAAGAGTGCGTAGGCGGGGTTGTAAGTCAGGTGTGAAATCCTATGGCTTAACCATAGAACTGCATTTGAAACTACAACTCTGGAGTGTGGGAGAGGTAGGTGGAATTCTTGGTGTAGGGGTAAAATCCGTAGAGATCAAGAGGAATACTCATTGCGAAGGCGACCTGCTGGAACAATACTGACGCTGATTGCACGAAAGCGTGGGGAGCAAACAGGATTAGATACCCTGGTAGTCCACGCCCTAAACGATGGATGCTAGTTGTTGGGGGGCTTTGTCCCCCCAGTAATGCAGCTAACGCCTTAAGCATCCCGCCTGGGGAGTACGGTCGCAAGATTAAAACTCAAAGGAATAGACGGGGACCCGCACAAGCGGTGGAGCATGTGGTTTAATTCGAAGATACACGAAGAACCTTACCTAGGCTTGACATTGAAGGAATCTGCTAGAAATAGCGGAGTGTCTAGCTTGCTAGACCCTGAAAACAGGTGCTGCACGGCTGTCGTCAGCTCGTGTCGTGAGATGTTGGGTTAAGTCCCGCAACGAGCGCAACCCTCTTTCTTAGTTGCTAACAGGTTAAGCTGAGCTCTCTAAGAAGACTGCCTGCGTAAGCAGGAGGAAGGTGAGGACGACGTCAAGTCATCATGGCCCTTACGCCTAGGGCTACACACGTGCTACAATGGGGCGCACAAAGAGATGCAATGCCGCGAGGTTGAGCCAATCTTAAAAACGCCTCTCAGTTCGGATTGTAGGCTGCAACTCGCCTGCATGAAGCTGGAATCGCTAGTAATCGCAAATCAGCCATGTTGCGGTGAATACGTTCCCGGGTCTTGTACTCACCGCCCGTCACACCATGGGAGTTGTGTTTGCCTTAAGTCAGGATGCTAAAGCAGCTACTGCCCACGGCACACACAGCGACTGGGGTGAAGTCGTAACAAGGTAACCGTAGGTGAACCTGCGGTTGGATCACCTCCTTTCTTAGAGAAACCCTTTAAGACTTCGTTGTCTTAGAGCAGGCTCAAGGCTCTCTTGCTTAGGTGTTAGAGGATGTTTTGAATTCCCTTTTTTAAGTCCCCCTTTAGGATTTCCCAATTGTAGATGAGGGTATCCCTACAGCTTTAAAAAAATTCATTGACTTTTTTCTCACCCGTTTTTGTTAAGATCCGAATCTCTCATTTTGAAGATGATGGAGGCTTGATGCAAACCGATGGTTTTTGCCCTATAAGGGAAGATGGTTTATGTCCTGTGAAAGCATTAGAGGAGCTAAATTTTAAAATCCCCGACTACCAACGAGGGTATCGCTGGGGCGAAAAAGAAGTACAGGTTTTGCTCAAAGACATTGTACGCTTTATCCAAAAGAGTAAAGCAGAGGAGGAGTTTTACAGCCTACAACCCATTGCGGTGCAAAAAAGTGGAGGAGAAAGGAAGGGAAATTTACCATGTCATCGATGGGCAACAACGGCTCACCACGATTTTTTTAATCATCAAGTACTTCGAGTGGAGGGATTTATTCACCCTCCATTATGAAACGAGAGAGGGGAGTTTTCAATTTTTACAAAATATCCAAGATCCATCCATATATCCTCAAAAACTCAATATTGATTTTTACCATTTTAAAGAGGCTTACAGAGCGATTAAAGACTATGTAGAAGGGGAGAAAAAGAAGTTCTTTGATATACAAAAACAAGAGTTTTTCAACACTCTGTACCATAGGTGCAAACCGCTTTGGCATGAAAGTGAAGACGATGAAAAAGAGGTGTTTGTGCGTCTCAATAGTGGAAAAATCCCCCTCATGGAAGCAGAAAAAATCAAAGCATTGTTTTTAGCAAAGAAAGATGAATATCGTGAGGAGGATATCAAAAAAGAGCTGAAAAATGGTACAACGCAGAGAAAAAGGCTAGAGAAGAGAGGGATTTTATTTATTGTGTCTTGGAGCGTGTGGAAGCTAATGACATCATGGAAATCGTAGAGTTTGTGGGGGATAAAGAATATAGAAAACCAGCCCTATTAGACGACATCCAAGGGATCACAGCTTATCTCAAAGCTATTGTGCCCTATCAAGATGAAGAGGATTATTTGTTTACCTATTTCGACAAACAATATGAAAATGAATCCATGGAGGATGAGCGGGATAAGCTTGAAGAAGCGATGGCCACACTTTCGGGCTTTGTATCAAAAAAAGGCAGTGAGGTTGTTGAACGGGAAATTTTCCACCATCTTGGCTTTTTGATTTATACGGGTACGGGTGGTAGGATCTATGACTTGTACCAACAATGGTTAGAGCATGGGAGTGAAAAAGAGTTTGCCAACTACCTTTTTAGACAGGTGCAAAAATATATCCAGCTTTCACTCAAAAACAAAAGCTTAGGGGATTTAACTTTCCATGACAATAAGCAAACTCTTCAAAACACCCTCTTGCTTTTTAATTTGGCTCATCTCATCGGTGACCAATCTTCCAATGCCTACTTCCAATTCAACCGCTTTGTCTTGGAGCAGTGGAGCTTAGAGCACATTTACGCACAAAACTCTAAAAGTGTATGCCCCACCAAGGATCAACCCATGACCGCAGAAAATGAGAAAAACATCAAAAGCTGGCTTAAAGAAGTGCGGAAGTATTTAGAAAATGATCGGCTTTACGAGAAGATCGACCGTGCTCTTGACAAAACAGGAAAGAAATTTTTTCAATATATAGGGAGTCAAAACTTATTGGGCGTGATCGATGGGGATTTCATGGATCATCAAGCTTTACACCGCTTACAAAACCTCACTTTACTAGATAGGGAGTCCAATAGTGCAATCGGCAACCTCATCTTTAGCGAAAAGCGTAAAAAAATCGAGGAACGCAAACACCAACACAAGTTAATCCCAATTTGTACACAGATGGTGTTTGAAAAAGCCTTTTCTGATTCCCAAAATCCAAGTAATCCTGATGTCTTCACCGCACAGGATCAAGAAAACTATTTGGATAAAATCATAGAGTGTTTAGGAAAATACGGCATCAACAAGGACAATGCATGATGCCCATGACTTTTCTAGGATTTTTAGATTGTTACCCCCACATAGAAGTCCCCATGTTGCAAAGGGATTATGCACAAGGACGGCTGTCCCAAAAAAATGTAGCGGACAATTTTTTAGATGCCCTTTTTGAAGTTGTGAAGGGTAAAAAACCCGCCCTGCACCTTGATCTCATCTATGGCTATAAAGATCAAGAAGGGGGAGTCTTTAAACTCATCGATGGGCAGCAACGCATCACCACTCTGTGACTCTTGCATTTTCTCTTGTTTAGACGGGCAGAATGCTTGGATGCCATCAAAACACGGCTAGCTAAATTCACCTACCATACAAGGGAGAACTCTAAGGAATTTTGCGAAAAACTTTTAAAAAAATCTAGTTCTTTTGCAACCGACAAGTGGCCCAGTGAAACGATCTTACAAGGGGGAAATTTGGTGAAAAAGAGGACCTTAAAAACGACCCCACCATTAAAGCTATGATCTGCACCCTCGATCGCTTGTATGAACGCCTAGAGGACATCAAAGATAAGGACAAGGATTTTTTAAAGCGTTTAGAGTATAAAGAGCACTTAGAGGATAGATTGAAGTACATCACCTTTAGTGTGATCGACATGGGTGCGTTTGGATTGGGTGAAGAACTTTACATTAAGTTGAATGCACGGGGCAAAGCCTTGAGCAAATTTGAAAACCTCAAAGCCTTTATAGAGCAGCAAACCAGTATTCCCCATGAACTCTTGAGTGCCATTGACAATAAATGGAGCGATTACTTTTTTGATGCAACACAACCCAAAACTTTCGATCTACGCTTTTTCCATTTTTTGCACTATGCTAATGCCTTTTTTATATTAGATGGAGGTACAGGAGAAAAACTTGAAGCCATCTTTGATACAAAGTGTGCCATCGACAAAAAATACACCCCTCTAAGGCAAGAGATGAATTTGTACTTGCTAGATAGAGTGGTGGATGTGTTGCCAAAATGGGATGGTTTAAGGGAAAAACGCCCCAAACTCCACACTGACCAAGTGTTTTTTCACCCGCAAGCCAAGAGAGATGGGCAGTTGGAAGTTTAACGCCCCCTGCTCGCTTGTAAAGGTGGTGCTTTGGCCCTGTAAAAGCCCGCCTTGGTATTGGATTTTCGCGCTGAACTCTTGGGCCACCCCTGCCACGCGCGCCCAGCGTTGCACAGCCAGCTCAAACCCACCAAAGAGCCCAAAGATGAAGTCCTTCTTCTCATACAGACTAACCAGCGCGTCCATGCCCAGCCCCAAATAGGCGACATCTCTTTGCCCGAAGTTTTGGCTAAAGTCCAAATGGTAGCGCAGGCCAAAGCGGCGTTTAGCCCCCATGAAATGCTTGAAGCCCAGCCCTAAATTGTAGCCCCCCAACGAGAAGGAATCGTGATAGGGGGGTGGGGGTGCTAAGGTGCGTGCCGGCTTTAGCGGTGGCTTGCGCCTTGAGCGTGGCTTGTGAATAAACCCCCCCCGTGTAAACAAAAATCCCTCCATACTCGGCAGACAACGCCCCACACAACAGGAGCAAAAAGGCTAAAAAACGCAAAAAAACCCTTTAAAAAACAATCAGGGGGGCATGATAGCCAAATCATCTTTACCACTAGCTTTAGGGCGCGCGTGGTGAATGTGAAAGGGCAACGCGCGCTGGTGGTGTGAGGCTCAAGTTATTTTAACCATGATGTGTTAAAATGCGCAGATACTTTGCGTGTCCACTTTAAGCGATTTGGAGCAACTGACTTCGGTTAGTGGGTTAGGGATCACAGTGGGAAGAAACGTAACGCGTTTCCTCAAAAGGAGACACGCAGATGAAACTTATCATTGTCCTAGTGGTCGTGATGGTGCTCGCTTCACCATTACGCTAAAGCCTTGAGTGGGGGCGGACGCTTTAGGGTGTCCGCCCTTGCTCTAACCACTAGGGCAAGTATAACCTTATTTTTCTTGCCATTTCTTAAATCTTTGACATGCTCCCCATAGCTATAGTTGGGGGCTTACAACCTAAACCCCTTTTTGGGCTTGCCAAAACGCGTTTTCACCCGGGCTTTAATTTGGCGGTAGTCGACCATTTGGCGCGTGCGCGCCAAGCGCATGGCAAATTCCAGCGCGTCTAGGCAGTCGTCATGCGCGCCTTTGGGGTAGGTCTCAAGCTCGCTGACAAGCTCGTGGCTGAATTGCTCGATGACAAGAGAGCGGTCGGCTAAAAGGGGGGCGAGGCTGTCTATGCGCATCTCTTTGTGCGCCGTGTTTTTCAACTCAATCGGCCTAAAAAAGCTAAGCCCTAGCTCTAGGGCGCGCTTTTTGAGCTGGTCTTTAAAAAACGCTTGAAACGCCACCACTTCAATACCGACCTTAATGAAGGGGCAGATTTTATGCGCGTGGCTGTAGGTTTCAAGGACAATGCCGATCATTTTGTCGGGTTTTTCTTTGTAGGCGCGCACGCTGGCAAAGTAGCGCATTTGGGCTTTGCAAAAAAACACGCAGG
Organism: Helicobacter sp. NHP19-003; assembly: GCF_019703305.1. Lineage (NCBI taxonomy): Bacteria > Pseudomonadati > Campylobacterota > Epsilonproteobacteria > Campylobacterales > Helicobacteraceae > Helicobacter > Helicobacter gastrocanis. Next base: position 1,382,011 of record NZ_AP024814.1, read on the forward strand.
CGATGGCGAAGAAGTCGCCCTTGTCCTTGCCAAGCGCAGGGTCGATGCCCATAAAGACCGCGTCTATTTTCTCGGGCAAGTTTTCATAAGTGGCAAAGTCGCCCAAAATCGCGTCTTTAGAGTGGGTGGGGGTGTTTTGGAACTCGGCAAAAAACGCGCTTTTGTTTTGCAAAAACTCCATCAGCACCTCTTTTTTATCTAGGCTGGAGTCGTCTAAAAGCACACTGTCAAGATCGTAGCCATCGATGTTGGCTGGGCTTAGGCCGTCTATCTTTGGGCCAAAGTCCAGCACGAGGGGGAAATTGTAGCTCTTGGCATTGTAGCGGTTTTCTAAACGCAACAAAAGGCACTCCTCGTGTAAGGTCGTGCCCACCACCAGCACACTATAATCGCCCTTTCTGGCGGGCAATTTGAGCACCGCGCTTTCAAATTGCTTGTAGATGTCCTCGCGGTATTTCTTAGATTGGATTCTTTGGCCATTTTCCACATCATCGCAAATGATTAAGTCCGGTCGTTTGCCTAAAAAGTTTAGCCCCCCACCATAAAGCCTCTTTTGCAAAACAAAATCTATCATGGCTGTACCGCCGCCACTCTTAGGGCTTAAACCCACTTGCTCCAATAAACTTGATGTGGCAATGTTGAACGCCTTGCGTGTTGCTTGTGTAGGGTAAAAATTTTTAGATTGCGGGCAAGGTTTAACAAAAAGGGTGCAACACGCCCATCATATTAAGTCAGCCTAAACAATTAAAACTTTTCAGCTTAACGCCTAGAGCAACATCCCTCCATCAAGCCTTAAAAACCGCTCACAATACCCCCTGGCTAAAGCTTCATCGTGGGTGATGAAAAGCATTGTGATTTGCTTCTCTTGTTGGTAGGTGCGCGCCACTTGCATGATTTCGTGCTTCAGCTTTTTATCCAGCGCGCTTGTGGTTTCATCTAAGAGCAACACCTCGGGGCAAACCAGCATCGCCCGTGCGATGCCTAGCCTTTGCCTCTCGCCTCCGCTTAACTCCCTGGGGTAGCGCTCTAAAAGTTTGGGGCTTAATTTGGCAAACTCTAAAGCCTCGTTTAACAAGGCGTGGGTTTTAAACCGCCGGCACACACTGCCTAACAAATCCTTCACTTTTTTAGAAGGGTTGAGGGCAGTGAGTTGATCTTGAAAAATATACTGTAACACCTGCCTAAAGGGCTTTTCCTCCATTTGTAAAATGTCTTGTTGCTCGTATAAAACTTGCCCCCCATTGAAAGGCTCTAAACGGGCAATGCACTTTGCCAGTGTGCTTTTGCCACACCCACTAGCCCCCATCAGTGCCACCAACTCCCCCCTCTCTAGACTAAAACTCACCCCATCTAACACCTTTTGTGCCCCATAGGACTTAGACAGCTCCAGCACCTCTAAAAGCATAAATACTCCTTAATTGCGCCAAAATAGGCTCCCCGCCCACTCTTCAACACCAGCACCTCATCGCATAATTTTAACGCCACTTCCTCATCATGCGTGATCACCACCCTTTGCACGGATAAACTCAAAAGCAAATCTATAACACCTTGCGTGTTTGATTTATCTAGCGAACTTGTCACCTCATCTAAAAATAAAATTTCTTTCTTTAGGGCTAAATTTAAAGCGATTTGTACCCGACTCGCCATCCCCCGACTGAGCTCATGGGGGTAAGCCCCCCACACCTTCAAGGGGACATTAAGGCTCTCTAGCAAGTTTTTGCCTTTGGCGGTGTGCTCTTTTAGCACCATTTTAAAGGTGTCTTTAATCTTAAGGTAAGGGTAAAAACAAGAAATGCAGTCTTGAAACACATAGCCCGCTTGTGCGCTTAAGGCCAAGTGGGTGTAATGCACACTAAATGTGGAGGGCAATAGCCCACAAAACGCCTTAGCCAAAGTGCTTTTGCCACTCCCACTCACGCCCAAAATGGCTAAATGCTTAGCCGTGCTAAAACTGATATTTTGTAAAATCGCCCCACTAGGGCTAGACACACCCAAATTTTGCACGCTAAGCACGCCCACGCTCCCCCGCCCACGCTAAAGCAAAGACCACTAAAAACACCGCTAAACCCGGCACCAGCACCAGCCACCACACCCCCGTAAAAATCGCCTGCGAAGCCTCGTTTAGCATGTTGCCTAAACTCGCCTCCCCCACTTTTAACCCCAGCCCAAAGAAACTAAGCAGGGCCTCGGCACTGATGGCATGCGCGCAGGTATTTGCTAAAAGCACAAACACGCTGTTCTTAGCCAAAGGCAAAATCTCTAAAAAGGCGATCTCAAGCCGACTTGCTCCCAAAGCCCGCTCATTGGTGATAAACTCCCTTGTGGCAATTTCTCTAAAGCTATCGGCTAAAACTTTTGCCATTTGCGGCCACAAAAAAAGCGATAACAGCCCGCCCAAGCCCAAAAGCCCTAGCCCCCGTTGGCTAAATGCGCTAAAAAGCAAAATCAACAATAAATTAGGCAAAGCCAAAAAGCCATCCAAAAAGCCCAGCAAGCCAGAGCGCCCCCACTTGGGCGCAAACAGCACTAAAAAAGCAAAGGCTAAGGCAATGACTAATGCCAAAAACCCCCCCACAAGCCCCACAAAAACGGAGTTTCTTAAAGCAAACAAGAGTCTTGAAAACTCATCCCTGCCCAAAAAATCCGTACCTAACCAATGCGTGTGGCTTGGGGGCAACTTCAACGCCTCCAAATGTATGGCAGTCGGGTCAAAGGGTGCAAAAAGGGGCAAGCACAAGATCAAAAGCAAGCCCCCCAGCACAAGGATAAACTTCAACTTCACCATTTGGGATTAAGCCATTTTGCTAAAAGTGCCACGCCGACATTCAGCCCCACGACAAAAAAGGCACTCAACATGATGATGCTCAAGGCTAGAGGATAGTCTTTGTGTAAGAGGGCGTTGATGGTGCTTTGCCCGATCCCGCCAATGGAAAACACGCTCTCCACGACATAAGTCCCTCCCAAAATCGCTCCCGCGTTTGCTGCAAAATACCCCACAATGGGTAAAAAACAAAAGCGCAACACCAGCCAAAACCGCCACGCTCTACTCACCCCCCACGCTTGATAACTTAAGCAAAAAGGTTCTTTGAAAGTGTCTAGCACCACCGAGCGCACAAGGCGGGTGTAGATGGCTAAATGCGACAAGGTCAGAACACATATGGGCAAGAACATGTGGCGCATTAAATCGCCAAAAGTGGGGCTTGCGCCTATTTCACCCACCCCAGAGCTAGGCAACCAGCCTAAAAGCACGCTAAACAACATGATCGCCACTAACCCTAGCCAAAAACTCGGCACACTAAAAAAGCCTAGAGTGGTGTAAATGATCGTTTTATCCAGCCATGAGTCTTTAAAATACGCCCCAACCACCCCCAAAATCAACGCCAAAACAAAACTGAGCCCAAAACTCGTTAACCCCAATATTAATGTGTAGGGCAAACCCTCTTTTAAAATGCTTGCCACACTCTCCCCACTTGCCAAACTAACCCCCAAATCCCCCTTAAAAACCGCCCCAACCACTCAAAATAGCGCACCAAAAGAGGGCGATCTAGACCTAAATTTGCCAACAAGCGGGCTTTAAGAAGAGGGTTGGCTGCTTGCACACCATCGCCATAAATACCTGATAGCACACTCCCGCTTGACCAGTCCAGCGCCACAAACACCACAAAGCTAAAGACCAGCAAAAGCACACATGCCCCCATAATTTTTCTAAACACAAAAGGCACTAATCCTTGCTCCACTCGGCAACATCATAAGTGAACCTAGCCCCATGATGCCCTAAAATTGTGGGCTTGATGCCATGGACATTAGAGCGGTAGGCTAAGGGATAGCGCAAATACACCAAAAACGCAAAGGGCGGATTGTTGTGCAAATCCTCAATGAATTTAGCGTACCACAATTTGCGAGTCGCCCTGCTTGTGGCGGTGCGGGCTTTGTTTAAAGCCAAGTCCACCGCTTGGTCGCTGTAGTGGTTGTAGTTCCACTCCATGTTTGTAGCAAAGATGCGGTAGGTTTGTAGGTCAGGGTCTAGGGGGCTGCCCCAGCCGATGATGAAGCTGTCCACTTTGCTGATTTCAAACGCCCCGTGGTTTTTGGCGATCGCTGTGGCTTTAATCCCCACTCTGGCTAACTCACTTTGTAAAATATTCGCCAAAGTTACCCTTAAAGGATCGGTGTTGAAGGCGTAAATGTCAAAGGCTAAAGGTTTGCCATTTTTATAAAAAACTTTGTCTTTCAGCACCCAGCCATCTTTTTTTAAGATTTCTTGGGCTTTGCCTGGGTCATAGGGGTAGGCTTTGGCTTTGGAGTCGTTTGCCCAGCTTGCTTGTATGGGGTTGTTAGCCACAAAGCCATAGCCGTGCAAGATTTTTTGGGCGATTAGGGGGCGGTTGATGGCGTAGTTGATGGCAAGCCGCACAACTAAGGACTTTAAAAGAGGGTTGTCAAAGTTAAACATTAATGCCCGATAATCAGCACTCTTGCAATCTAAGATTTTAATGTGCGGATCGCTCTCCAAGCTCTTGCTTAAATTTGGCTCCACTAGGGCGACATCAATCGCCCCGCTCTTGACCTCATAGGTGCGGACATTGAAATCGGGGACAATCTTTAACACGGCCTTTTTAGATTTGGGTGCACCCCGATAAAATTTGTCGTTGGCGACAAAGCTGATATACGCCCCCTTTTGCCAGCGCACGAATTTAAAGGGCCCTGTGCCGATGGGGTGTTGATTGAAAGGGTCGGTGTTTAAATCCTTGCCCTCTAAGAGGTGTTTAGGCAAAATGCCGACACTCAAGACATCTAAAAGCGGGGGGAAGGGGGCTTTTAGGGTGATTTTTAAGGTGTAAGCGTCTAGTACCTGCACGCTTTTGATCTCGCTAAAATTCGCCCGCGCGGGGGCGTTGAGCTTAGGATTTTGGGCTTGCTCTAGAGTGAATTTGACATCTTGCGCACTGAAGGACTTGCCATCATGCCACAAAACGCCCTTTCTTAAGTGAAACACCCAAATTAAGCCATCGGGGCTCACCTCCCAGCTTGTAGCTAAATCGGGTTGTGGGCGCATGTCGGGGCTAAGACGGGTCAATCCGCTAAAGACAAAATCGAGCGCGCTGTCGTGGTCCTCGTCAAAAAGGGGGTTGATGCGGGCGGTCTCGTTCTCCACGCCGATGACTAAAGTATCTTTAGGAGTCGCGGCAAAAAGGGGGAGTGCCAACAAACAAGCAAGGAGAAATCTCAACATAGTGTTCCTTTAGTGCTATGTTTGTATTATTAGTATGATTTTCTTAAAAGATGGTTAACGGATAGGTGTTTTTTATCTCAAAGCGCGCATAAGGCACGCGCTTTTTAAGTGGCTGGCCGGATTAGACCTCTGTGCACTTTTTTTTGAGGGTTGCACTGTGTGCTGGAGAGACAGGAGCGGTGTGCGTTAAAGCCACTTGGGCATACTGCGCCCGCAAGCCATCTAAGCGCACCTTAGCGGCGGCGCATTCCGTTCGTAAGTAACCCAGTTGTTTTTGTAAAGCATCCAACAGCAAGACGAGTTTAGCATGTTGTTGTGCATTCATCTCGACTCCTTGACTTAATTTAAGCTCCTAGTCTAGCACTTTCTTTTAAATGCTTGCTTAATGGACATGCGTGCGCTCTCTAACAGAGTAAAAATAGACCGCAAAGACCAAGATATAAACATAGCACGCCATAGGCACCATGTAAGAGATCAAAATCCCAAAGCTGTGTATGTCGGCGATGTAACCCTGGATGATGGGCACAACCGCCCCCCCCACAATCGCCATGCAGACAATCCCAGAAGCTTGGCTTGTGAATCGCCCCAAGCCCTTTGTGGCTAGAGAAAAGATCGTGGGGAACATGATGGAGTTAAACAGCCCGATGGAGAGTAAAAAGTAAATGCTTGTGGCGTTGTGTAAGGCCAAAGCGATGCCAAGCAAGAGAATATTTACACTCGCATTGAAGGCAAGGCATTTGTGGGGGGCGATTTTTTGCATGACTAAGCTGCCGATGAAACGCCCCACCATCGCCCCACCCCAGTAGTAGATCAAATTGTGCGAGCCGACTTTTTCAGGGATGTGGGCGATTTCCTCCATCGTTAAGACCAAGAATGAGCCGATCGACACCTCTCCACCCACATAAAAAAAAATCGCTCCTGCCCCAAAGACAAAATGGCGGTACTCTAGCGCACTTTTTTTGCCATCGTGGTTGTGTTCGCTGATTTGCTCGGCTCTCTCACGCACATCGGGCAGTTTCAAAAAATAGACAATGATCCCTAAGACAATCAATGTCCCGGCGATCATTAAATAGGGGATTTGCACCGATTGTGCCTCTTTGACCTTGTCGATGATTTTATCGGTGTTAGAGGCAATCAAATACGCCCCAAAAAGTGGCCCAAGGGTGGTGCCCAAAGAGTTAAAGGCCTGCACTAAAGTGAGCGCGCTGGCCTCTTTGCCGGGGGCTAGCAAAGTTACAAAGGGGTTGCCAGCGGTTTGTAAAAGTACGACCCCACTGGCTAAAATAAAGAGTGCTCCTAAGAAAATGGGATAGGACGCTGTGGAGGCAGCGGGGTAGAATAAAATACAGCCGATCGCGCTGAGTAAAAAGCCCCCCACCACGCCGGCGGGGTAGCCGATTTTCTCCAGCAATTTGCCGAAAAATCCGCCCGTGATGAAGTAAGCCCCAAAGAAACAAAACTGCACCAAAGCCGCCTCTGTGTGGTTGAGCTCAAAGATTTTTTTCAAGTGTGGGATCAGCACATCGTTTAAAACGGTGATGAAGCCCATCGCAAAAAACAAAGCGGTCAAGGCCGCGAGTGCAAAAGTGTTGCTCTTGGTTTGCATTTAAACTCCTTTGTTAAACGCTTGATAGACTTCTACTAAGTGTTGTGTAGAAGCGTCTAGGGGCTTTGTGGGGCTTTTGCCCTTAAGGCGTTCCAAAATGCCCTTTGCCAACTCTTTACCCAATTCCACCCCCCACTGGTCAAAACTATTGATGTTCCAAACCACGCCTTGCACGAAGATTTTGTGTTCGTAAAGGGCGATGAGTGCCCCCACACTCTTAGGACAAATAGTGTCTAGCAAAATCACATTGCTAGGGCGGTTGCCCGAAAACACCCGATGGTGCGCTAAACTCTTGGCTTTCTCTGCATCCTTTCCCATGTCTATGAGCTCTTGGTAAGCCTGCTTATAGTCCTTGCCCTGCATAAAGGCCTGGGCTTGGGCAAACATATTGCTCACTAAAATGTCGTGGTGTTCGGGTAAATGCCCCTCTTTGCTTAAGGACACGATGAAGTCAATTGGGCTGATGTGCGTGCCCTGGTGCAAGAGTTGAAAAAACGCATGTTGGGAGTTGATCCCCAAATCCCCCCAAATGATGGGTCCTGTGTCGTAGTCTACGGCTTGTCCCTCTAAAGTGGTGCTCTTGCCATTGCTCTCCATGTCCAACTGTTGGATGAATCTAGGGAAGTAGCGCAAGTACTGGTCATAAGGGGCGATGAGGTGGCTGCCTGCATCGAACAGATTGATGTACCAAATGCCAAGTAGGGCTAAAATCACAGGCATGTTGCGCTCAAAAGGGGCGTTTTTAAAGTGCTCATCCATTTCATACGCCCCACACAACAAATCTTTAAAATTCTGTTTGCCTAAATAAATCATGATCGAAAGCCCGATCGCCGACCACAGACTATAACGCCCCCCTACCCAATTCCAGAAGCTAAACATGTTTTGTGTGTCGATCCCAAAGGCTTGCACGGCTTCTTTATTCGTGGAAACGGCGACAAAGTGTTTAGCAATGTGGGCTTCATTGAGCGCATGGGCTAAAAACCATTGCCTAGCGCTTAGGGCGTTAGTTAGGGTTTCTTGTGTAGAAAAAGTCTTAGACGCCACAATGAAAAGCGTGGTTTCCGGGTGGATTTTGTCCAACACGCCCTGTAATTGTGTCCCGTCCACATTAGACACAAAGTACATATTCAAACGGGGGCTGGCAAAGTGGCGCAACGCCTTACACACCATTAAAGAGCCCAAATCTGAGCCACCGATGCCAATATTGACCACATCGGTGATGACCTGATTTGTGTAGCCCAGCCACTCCCCACAGCGCACCATGTCGCTAAACTTCTCCATGCGTTCTAAAACTTGGTACACCTGAGGCAAGACATCCACGCCATCTACAAAAATAGGCTCTTGCCCCTGATAACGCAAAGCCGTATGCAAAGCGGCGCGTTCTTCTGTACTGTTGATTTTCTCGCCGCTAAACATGGCTTGGATTTTTTCAGCTAGCCCGCACTCTTTGGCTAAGTCCCTTAGAAGTTTTAAAGTCGTGTCGTCTATGCGGTTTTTAGAGTAATCTAAACTCACAGAGCCATTTTTTAAAAAATATCGTTTGGCACGCTGGGGGTCGGCTTGAAACATGTCTTTCATGTGTTGCTGTTTCATGCCCTCAAAATGTTCTTGTAGGGCTTTAAAGGCGGCAAGTTGTGTCAAGGCTTTCATGCGTTCTCTTTGCGTAGGTGGTTTTCTAGGGCGATGCCAACCCCAGCAATGCCGGGATATTTAGCCAGCACTACATACACGGGGATTGCAGCCAAGTAGGCATCAAAGCGCCCTTTGTTTTCAAAGCGGATTCGAAAGGGGGAGGTTTTGAAGTACTCGAGAAAGCGCGGGATGATCCCCCCACACAAATACACCCCACTCCTTGCGCCCAAAACCAAAGCCATGTTAGAAGCCACTGTGCCTAAAATTGTGCAAAATAAGTCTAAAGTCAAACGGCATAGGGGGGAATTGCCGCTTAGGGCTTGCTCGCCGATGCGCTTTGGAGTCATTTGAGAGGATTTGATCCCCTCTCTGTTTGCCAAAGCCTCGTAGATCAACACCAGCCCCGCCCCGCTTAAAAAGCGCTCAGCGGACACATGCCCGTATTTTTTCTTGGCGTACTTCCATAGCATGATCTCAGTGTCGTCAAAAGGCGCAAAGCTCACATGCCCGCCCTCGCCCGCCAAAGCCACATACGAGCCATCATGGCAGGGGATGAGTGCACTGACCCCTAACCCCGTGCCAGGTCCTATCACGAGCTTGGGCGCACCAATGGCACACATTGTCCCGCCCACTTGCACCAGCTCCTCCTCTTTGAGTTGAGAAATGCCATAGGCTTGGGCGGTGAAGTCGTTGATGACCAAGAGCGTAGAAAAGCCCAATGCTTGGCGGGTGGTTTCCACAGAAAACGCCCAGTGATGGTTGGTCATCTGTATCCAATCGCCCACCACAGGGTTAGCCAGCGCAAAGGCGGCGTGTTTGATGTTTGGATGCCCCATATCTTTAAGATAACGCCTTGTGGCATCCACAATCGTGTCAAAATCTTGACAAGCTAAAACCTCTACAGATTCTAATTGCCCGGGGGCGACCTCTAGTCCAAAGCGGGCGTTTGTCCCCCCGATGTCGGCTAAAAGGCGCGGATAGTTGTCAGGCGCAGTAGACATGGCAAACCACCTTTTGAGAATGCAAGATGTAAGAAATGGGTAAACTAGGTTCTAGGGCAAGACATGCACGCTCAAACACCGCCCTTTTTTGATCCCCGCTGATGAGTAAAAACAATTCTTGGCAACTTTCAAGTGCCTTTAAGGACATGCTCAGGCGTTTAAAGGGCGCACTTGTGGGGGTTGTAGCGACGATGGGTTCTTTGCTGGTTAGGGCGTTTTCATACTCAGGCGCACAGGCAAAGAGCGAAGCCGTGTGCCCATCTGCGCCCATGCCAAGCACTGCCAAATCGGACTGCGTGTAGCTCGCTCTCGCATGTTTTAACATCTCTTCAGTGCTGACACTCGAGTCCAAGACTAGGGGCGTGAAAGGGGCGGCTTGGGCTTTGTTTTTCAAAAAATGCGTGTGCACCAACAGGGCGTTGTTTTCAGGGTCCATCAAGGGCAAAACCCTCTCATCCACGAGGCTGATGCGGCACTTGCCCCACTCTAGGGGCATTTGGCTCAACTCTTGCAAAAACAAAATGGGCGACTTACCCCCTGAGAGGGCAAGCCCTGTGCGCTCTTTCACGCTTAAAATCCGCCTCAGTTGCGTGGCGATCTCAATAGCTAGAGCCTGCGCGCTCTCTTTGGGGCTGTTGAAAGAATAAAGTTTAAACATGGGCAAACCACTCCCGGTTGTCTTGATGTAAGAGATCAAAGGCGGCCTGTGGCCCAAAGCTGCCGACCGTATAGGGCAAGAGGGGGGTTAGGTTTTCATGCCAACTTTGTAAAATAGGGTCTACAAAGCTCCAAGCGGCTTCTAGCTCGTCTTGGTGGTTGAAGGGGGCTTGGTTGCCCGCCACCACCTCTAAAATCAGCCGCTCATAAGCGTCCATCCCCGAATCTAGCGTGCTTTTCAAAGCCCCCATGCCCTGCAGTTGCAGCTCTAGGCTACACTGGGGCTGTATGGTGTAAACCAGGGCCTGTGGAGGGCCCTTAAACACAAAGACCACTTGCACCAAGGATATACCCATGCGCTTGCCCGTGCGCAGGTAAAAAGGCACGCCCTGCCAGCTTGGGTGGTCTAACTCCAGCTTTAAAGCGACAAAAGTTTCCGTTTGGCTGTTGTGGTTTACTTGCTCTTCCTCTGTATACCCCTTTAACCCCCCGCCTGCTATGTATTGCCCCCGCACGACTTGACTTTTTAGGGCTGCTCGGCTTAGGGGTTTTAGGCTTTTTAGAATTTCTAACTTCGCTTGCCTCGTGCGTTCTATAGGGATGTTTGCGGGGATGGTGCTTAGGGCAAGTATTTGCAACATATGGTTTTGGAGCATGTCGCGCAAAGCCCCCATCGGGTCATAAAAGCCTCCGCGGCTCTCCACTCCTAATGTCTCTAACACGCTGACTTGCACATGGTCTAAGTAATTTGCCCCAAGCAAGCCGGCTAAAAAGGGATTGTTGTGGCGCAAGTAAAAGAGATTGTGCACGCTTTGTTTGCCTAAGTAGTGGTCGATGCGGTAAATTTGCTCTTCTTTGAAGTGTTGCCCGATTTCTTGGCAAATCTCTTGGCAAGATTTTAAATCCGTGCCCAAAGGCTTTTCCAACACGATTTTGATATTGGGGGTGTTTAAGCCCACAGCGGCGAGGTTTTGGCAGGCTTTGGCAAAAAACTCTGGGGCGATGGAGAAGTAAATGATTGTGTTGGGATGGGTGGCTTGAAGTGCCTTAAAATCCTCTAGCCTTGTCAAATCTAGGGGGGTATAACTGATGTTTGCGCTAAAATCCTCCCACGCACTGGGGTCTAGACTTTTGATATATTCTTGTGCCCTTGTGTTGAGTTTGTCTAGAAACTCTGGTGTGCTTAAGGGGCTTTTGGCGCAAGCGCAGATGCTGGGTTTTAGGCCTGCTTGGCTTGCCCTAAACAGGGCGGGGAAGATTTTGCGCATGGCCAAATCGCCCGTGGCCCCTAGTAAGATGAAGTGGCACTCTTGCATGGCTCTCCTTTTTTAGAGATTTTAAAAATTGTAGTATCATTGCGCCCATAAACGACTATACGGAGGTACACATGCCCAAAAAAGCCCTAGAGGACATTACCAAAGGTATCATTGAACGCAGTCGCGAAACCAGAGAGGCCTACTTAGAGCGCACCTCTAAGGCGCAACGCAAAATCCAGCGCGAGGATTTGGGCTGTGCGAATTTAGCGCACACCTATGCTGGCTTGCCCGAGCACATCAAGGCAAAGATCAAGACAAATGACAAGCCAAACTTTGCGATCATCTCCGCTTACAATGACATGCTCTCGGCACACAAACCCCTAAAAGATTACCCGGACTGGATCAAAGAAACCCTCTTACAACACGAGGCGTTTGGGCAAATGGCCGGTGGCGTGCCGGCGATGTGCGATGGAATCACGCAAGGCTATAGTGGTATGGAGCTTAGTTTGTTTTCGCGCGATGTGATTGCCATGAGTACGGCTATTGCGCTCTCACACAATGTCTTTGATGGGGCGTTTTACCTCGGCGTGTGCGATAAAATTGTGCCGGGGTTACTCATCGGGGCTCTTAGTTTTGGACATCTGCCTGCAATCTTCGTCCCCGCTGGCCCTATGGCTAGCGGGCTAGCAAATGCCCAAAAATCTAAAGTGCGTGAGCTTTTTGCGCAGGGCAAGGTGTCTAGGCAAGAGCTTTTGGAGAGTGAAATGAAATCCTACCACTCAGATGGCACATGTACCTTCTATGGCACGGCTAACTCTAACCAAATGATGGTGGAGCTCATGGGGTTGCACCTGCCAAACTCCGCCTTTATACACCCCCACACTCCGCTAAGAAAAGCCTTAGTCCACAAAGCTGCCACCTTAATGGCGACACAAACCCCCAAACCCATCGGAGAGATGATCACCGAAAAGAACATTGTCAACGCCATCGTGGGCCTTATGGCAACGGGGGGTTCTACAAACCACACCATCCACTTGATCGCCATCGCCAAAGCTGCCGGGATCGTGATCAATTGGGACGACTTTGCCGCCATTTCTAAAATCACCCCATTACTTGCCAAAATTTATCCCAACGGGCAGGCCGATGTCAACCAATTTGAGGCGGCAGGCGGGTTAGCCTTTGTGGTGCGTGAGTTGTTAAATGCCGGGTTGTTGCACGAGGATTGCCATACAATCATGGGGCAGGGTTTAAAGCCCTACACACAAAACCCCTACTTAGATGGGGAGAAAGTGGTTTACAAAGAGGGGGCAAAAGCAAGCCACAACACCGACATTTTAAGGGGCGCTGCAGAGCCCTTTTTGCCCAATGGGGGGCTTGAAATCCTTAAGGGCAATGTGGGGCGGGCTGTGATGAAAGTGTCGGCCGTTGATGCTAAACACCACACCATCAAAGCCCCCGCCCTGATCTTTGAGTCGCAACAGGATTTCATCGATCGTTTCAATCGCCAAGAGTTGCAAAAAGATTTCATCGCCATTTTGCCCTACCAAGGTCCTAGGGCTAATGGCATGCCCGAGTTGCACAAACTCACCCCCATTTTAGGCACTCTGCAAGATCAGGGCTTTAAAGTCGCCCTTGTAACAGATGGGCGCATGAGTGGGGCATCGGGTAAAGTGCCCGCCGCGATTCAGGTGAGTCCAGAGGCACTTTTAGGCGGGGGGATTGCCAAAATCCAAGATGGGGACATATTGCTCTTAGATGCCAAAGAGGGGATTTTGCAAGTGTTGGTGGAGGATCAAGAGTGGAAGGAACGCTTGCCCTCTGTGCCCTTTTTGCGTGATCCCTTTGGGAGCGGGCGTGAACTCTTTGCCGGCATGCGCCTTCTAGCCGGGAGCACGGAAACGGGCGCAGTGATCTTTGGAGAGTAGCCATGCAAGCCTTTGACATTTTAAACGCCGGGCGCATTGTCCCCGTGATGGTCGTTGAAGAAGCCAAAGACGCCGTGCCTTTGGCTAGGGCTTTGGTGCAGGGGGGCATTCAGGTGCTAGAGATCACCTTGCGCACCAAAGAGGCTTTAGGGGCGATCGAGTGGATCAGCCAAGAAGTGCCCGAGGCAGTTGTGGGTGCGGGCACGGTGTTGAGTGCGCTAGATTTTAAGAAAGCACAGGAAGCGGGGGCCAAGTTTGCCATAAGCCCTGGGTTCACTTTAGCCTTAGCCAACGCTTCTAAAGAGAGCCAAATCCCGCTCATCCCCGGCGTGGCGAGTGCCAGCGAGGTGATGTTGGCTTTGGAGCATGGTTTCAAACATTTAAAGTTCTTTCCGGCACAGGCGGCTGGAGGTGTGGCGATGCTTAAATCTTTTGCTGGTCCCTTTAAAGAGGTGTATTTCTGCCCCACTGGGGGGATTTCTTTGGAAAACATGGAGGCTTATCTTAAGTTAGACAATGTGCTGTGTGTGGGGGGGTCGTGGTTAGCCCCCAGAGAGTTTGTGCAAGCCAAAGAGTGGGCTAAAATCACGCAAATTGCCCAAAAAAGCGTAGCAGCGGCTGGGGGTATTTAGGGCTTTTTAACCTTTTGGGTTTATAATGGACACTTAGATTTTTCTGAAAGGATTGCGATGCGCGTATTGCTTTTGGCGGGGATTTTGGCCTTTTTATGCACCGCTTGTAGCGAAACCAAACAACAAATTCTAGAGGACGAAAAGGATTACACCCCCTCAGAAAAGACCATTTGGCAACCCGAACAAAAATAACCCCTAAAGCCACGCCTTGGTGTGGCGGGCTAAAATAAACAGCGCAAAGGCAGTAAAAATCAAGGCGCAAAGGTAGTCGGCCACTTTGTAGTATTTGCCATAGAGGGCGCGCATTTTGTCCTTAGAAAATAGAAAAGCCACCGCTGCAAAATACAAAAGAGTCTCCACTTCCAAGCAGCAAGTGAGCCAAATGAGTGTGGCGTTGCTGTAAAAGAGATTAAGTCCCGAAAAAATGCTGCCAAAATAAAGCATGGCTTTGGGGTTTAAAAGATTGGTGAAAAATCCGCTTAAAAAAAACTCGCCTTGTACTAACGGGCTTGAATTTAATGGGCGCACTAGGTCTTAGGCACAAAAACGCCAAATAGAGCAAATAAAACGCCCCTAAAAGAGCCAAAGAAGTTTGCAAAAAAGGAAAAGCGATGGACAAACTTTTTAAGCCAAACAAGGAGAGCACAATCCACACCAAATTGCCAAGCCCCACGCCCAAAACCGCTTTTAAAGCGTGTTTAAATTGTGTTTTAAGGGCATAGGCACTGATTAGAAAGAAATCTGGTCCCGGGGTCAGCAATGCCAAAAAATGGATTCCCAACACCACCCATAGACCCACACAAAGCCTTTAATTTTTGGTGGATTATAACGTTTTAAGCACACGCACTTAAGTTATAATGTTTCTTCTATTTGAGCGAGAGGAATCCATGCCCTTAAACAACCAATACAAAACCAAAGTTAAAAACCTCATCACAGAGTTAGAAAAAGATTTATATGAACGCGAGGAATGCGTCCGTTTGGTGTTGCTGGCTTGTTTTGCCGGTAAGGCGATTTTTTTATATGGACCTCCCGGCACGGCTAAGTCGATGATTGCACGGAAAGTTAGCCTTGCCTTTGCGTCTAAAGACGACAAAACCACGCCCTTTTTCAGTGCGCTCATGCACCGCTTTTCTACCCCAGAGGACATTTTTGGGCCCATTGACATCGGCGCACTGAAGGAAAACAAGCTCATACGCAACATTGAGGGCTACTTACCCACCGCCCATTTTGCCTTTTTAGACGAGATTTTGGAAAAGCTCGCCCGCCATCTTAAACACCTTACTCACCATCATCAACGAAAGGTTGTTTAAACAGGGCGATAAAAATATTCCCGTCCCCCTTAAGGGCATTGTGTGTGCGAGCAATGAGTTCCCCCCAGCCAATCAAGGCTTAGAAGCCCTGTATGACCGCATGCTCTTGCGCTATTTTGTGGAGCCCCTAAAGTCTAAAGAGAATTTTTTACAGCTCATCGCCAGCCAAGAGGGCGCAAGCTCTAACCAGCACGCCTTTAGCCTAGAGGCATTAGAGGCGATACACAAAGAGGCCAGACAAATCCCCTTTAGCCCAGAAGCCATAGAGAGTTTGCACGCCATCAAGGCGAGCTTAGAGCAACTAAAGCACAACCCCGCTTTGATCGCCCAATTTTTAGGCGACAATGCGCCCAGCAAAGAGGGCGAGGAAAACACAGAGCCCGACCTTCATTTAATCGCCAGCCCTTCTGATCGGCGTTTCAAGCAATGCGCCCAGCTTTTACAAGTGTCCGCCTTACTCAGCGACCAAAACCAAGTTACGCCCCCGGATTTGGCTTTGCTCAGGCATTGTTTATGGGACAGCTTGGAGCAAATCCCCCTAGTCCATGCGATTTTAACGCAAGTGTTGAAGACCAGCCACGCAAAGGCGAAAGACCTAGAAAAGGCACAAGAGAGCTTGAAATACCTAGAGTGGGTGCGCGCCCACAAAAGCCCAGAGGACTTTGAGAAAACCTACCAGCACGCCCTCCAAGAAATGCAAGCCCACACCAGCACACTAGAACAAGACTTGCAAGAAATGCATCAAAACGCCAATGTGTTTTTATCCACCCAAGACCAAGAAATCGCCTTTAGTGGCACGCAAGAAGTCTTACAAGCGTTTAAGGTGCTGCCTTTACAATTAGAGGAAATCTATAAAGACCCTCCCACGCAACAACCGCCCAAATCTAGCAAATCCACAGGAACACAGGATACTTCTAAACTCTGTGAGAGCATTACAGACATTATTAAAGCACATGGAGAGATTACTGATGTCGGAGTAATTGACACACAAGAGTTTAAAAATGCTGTTGAAGACATTGAACGACTTTTAAATACATATTGCCATGCGTCCATGAGTAAGGAGGATTTACGGGGAGAGCTTGAGAAAAAATCCTATCCGTGCAGTAGAGGTAGGAATAGTTCAAGACGCAGTCTCTTTAATCCCGGCAAGCATAATTGTGTCCCCCATCTTTTAGGACTTGCTGTTGCAATACAACGAAAACACGAACTTAATAAAAAATGAACGACCTCCAAACCTACGGACTTTTAGACGACCCCGAGATTGCTAAAGAGTTTGAGCGCGCCTGTCAAGAAAAAGACAGCCAAGTCAAAGAGGCACTAAAAGACCACCCCTTTTTTGAGGAAAGCCTAGAGCATTACCAACGCAAACACGCCCACCTAGAGCAAAAAGATTTAGCCAAAACCACCCGTCAAGCCTTCCACGCCCACAACCCCCAAGCGGATTTAAGTTTCATAGACACCCAAGAAAAGACGCTTAAGAGCCAAGAGGACCAAGCGACCTTGCACCGCTTCATCTTAGACAAGTGGCAAGGGGTGTTAGAGGACAAAATCGCCACATGGAAGCACGCCACGCAAGCCAAGATAAAGCAGGATTTTTTAACACGCATGCAGGCGTGGTTTAAAGCCCTATGGCAAGCCAAGCAACTCGCCAAACAATCCCCAGAACTCTTTGGCAAAGACGGGCTGTTTATGGACGCTAAAAATCTTGCTCTAGAAGCCCTAGACTTGGAGGACTTGGGCGAAGCCAAGGCGCAAAAAAGGGCGTTAGAAAATTTAGAAGGGCTAGACACGGGGCTAGAGCTAGAGCAAGGGGGGCAAAAAAGAGCAACAAGAACGCAGGGCTTTACTTTACATGGCGCAAACCCTAAACGCCTAAACCTTGCCCAAATCTTAGCCCTTTTTAACCAAATCAAAAATAACAAGGCTTTAATGGCGATTTGCGATTTGCTCGGGCGGATGAAGGAAATGCAACAAGAGATGGTGAAGGAAATGATAAAAGAGTTGCAAAGCTACTCTTACACAGAAAAACAAGTAACAAGGGACTACAAAGAGGAAATTTGTGGGATTCATTTAAGCAACGACTTAGAAAATCTCATCCCCCAAGAGTTAGCCCTGCTCAATGACCCCGATTTAGAAATCCTTTTCACCCTTAAATTCGTGGAAAAACGGCTGTTTTGCTTTGAAAAGCAGGGCTACATTGACCGCCACTTAGAGGGCATAGAGGAAGTAGAGGTGGAGCAAGAAAAGGCACAAGAAAAAGAGGGCGCAAAGGGGCCTATCATCGTTTGCGTGGATACCAGCGCTTCGACAAGCGGCACGCCCGAGCTCATCGCTAAGGCTTTGGCGTTGTTTTTAGCCTCACATGCCAAAAAGAGCAAACGGGCTTGCTTTCTCATCAATTTTAGCTCCCAAACAACGGCGATGGATTTAAGCAAGGGCGGGGGGATTGCATGGCTCAATGAGTTTTTGAGCCTGAGCTTTGGGGGCGGGACAGATGTCGGCCTCGCCTTAAAAGAGGGCTTAAGGGCGATGCAAGAGCAAAACTACAAAAAGGCGGATTTATTAGTCGTGTCCGATGGCGGCTTTGGCGGACTTGACCCCCACTTAGCCCAACAAATGCAACGCAAACGCCAAGATAAAAACCGCTTTTACTTGCTAGACATCAATGGCAACTTAAGGCGCAAAGAACGCCTTTGACAAGCACTGGGTGTATGACAGCCACAGCCAAAACATTCGGGTTTTATGCGAACTTGGTAGCGATGTACAGGGCTAGCCCATCAACACCTTCACCAAAGCAAAGCCTGCAAAAATCAAAACCACAAACAGAATTAAGGCCAAAACAAACGCCCGACCGCCTAGACTTAAAAACTTCTTCAGCTCCACTTGCAAGCCCAACGCCCCCATCGCACACACCAAGCACAGCACAGACCCAAAACGCAACACCTCCACCCCGTGTTGTAGCACTTCAGGGGCGACAAAACCGCCAAATAAGGGCTGTAAATAAGAGTGCAACACGACCATGCCTAAAAAGATGAAGGCAAACCAAGGGACTTGTAATTTGACCTTGTGGCTATGCTCGGCGTTTGTGCTTTTTAAATAAAAGGACACGGCTAAAAGCAGGGGGATGAGCATGATCACGCGTACCATTTTTATGGTAACCGCAACTTTCTCGGCTTCTAAAGAAATCCCACTCGCCGCCCCGGCGACATTCGCCACTTCGTGCAAAGTTGCCCCGATATACACCCCCTCACCCAAAGGGCTTAGAGGCACCCAGCCCAAGTTATACACAAAGGGATATAAAAACATTGCCAAGAGCCCAAAGACGATCACGGTGCCCACAGCCACCACGCCCTTAAAGGGAGGGGATTTAAGCACGCTCTCTAGGGCCAAGACCGCCGCCGCCCCACACACCGCACTCCCACACGCCACGAGCATGCTCAAGTCTTTATCTAGTCCCATCTTGCCCCCAGCCACACCCCAAGCAAGAACACCCCCACGACCACGACCAACGCCACGAATAGGGGCGCGTAGCCGTAGTGCAAAATGTCGTTGATCGTTACATTGAAGCCGTATAAAATGATGCCTAAACGCAAGAGCTTTTTGGCGCTAAAATGTACGCCGTGGTGTGTCCAATAGGCGATTTTGGGGTAAAGAAACGAGCCTAAGAGCCCTAGCAAAACCGCCACTAAGAGGGGAGAAATGTGGTGCGTGCTCAAATAGGGCAGATGGGCGATTTTGAGCGACACAAGGGCTAAAACCCCGATGACACAGAGCCCTAGGAAGATTCCCAATAAAGTGTTTTGGTGGTGGCGCATGTCAATTCCTCGTTTTGTAGCTTACATAGTAGCGGTGTAGATGTCTGATAGCACCCACAAGTGGCGGGTAGCCGACATCGCGATCCCTGGAAATATTGCCTTCTAAAGTGTTTTGTGTGTGTTCGCTAATGGCGAAGGGCTCAAAAACATGGTTTTTTATGCCATGTAAATAGGTGTTTTCCAAAACAAAATCCACAGGCATGACCCAATGCTGGCTCGCCTTAATAAAGGCTTTGGCAGCGGTGGGGTCGAGCACATAGCCCTGTGTGCCGCTCCCATAAGAGGGGTAGCTGTAGGGAATGATAGAGATTTGGGGAGTGGATGTTGGTGTAGAGGAGATTTGATCGGTGAATAGATGCATGAGGCGCACCCAGTGTAGACCATGGATGTGCTTTGCGATGTGATCTATGGCCTCAAAAAAGTGGGACTCTAATGCGATGTCGTCTTCTAAAATACAAATGGGCTCTTGCAAATCTAAACAGCGTTGCCACAAGCTGTAATGGCTGGCAAAGCACCCCAACTCGCCAAGGCTCATCGGTACGCCTTCCTGTTTAAGCGCACAGCAACACGCGCATAGATAGTTTTTTAAACTTTTTGGCACGGGGTTGTCCACGCTTGGGTGGATAAAAAAGGGCTGTAAGTGCGCTTTGACTAAAGGGTGCAAGCCCTCTTGACTTTTGGAGTAAATGGCATCAAACACCTCAACGGGGTGTTTGTCTCGATCCAAGTCTTGTAAAAGAGTTTCCATGTTACGCTCCCTTAGCCCCCACTCCTCACAAGTGGCTTTAGACAAATGGATCACAAAAATACGCATGCTCTCTCCCAAAAGGGGCATTATAGCAACACTTTACATAAAGCCACCTCCACAGCCGTGCCTTGAAAAACAATGCCGCGTCCGTAACGCTTTATATTGCACATGTTATAATCCCCATTTATGCGAAGGTAAGACATGCCCCTTTATGTAGATTTACTCCACCAGCTTTGCGCTAAAGAGGATTTAAACGAGGGGCAGGTGCGGGCGTTTTGGGAGGGGCTATTGCAAGGGCGTTTTAGCGACATTGAGCTGGGGGCTTTGCTCATTGCGCTTAAGTGCAAGGGAGAGAGTCCGCTAGAGATCGCTTGTAGTGTGCAGGCGTGCTTAGGGGAGAGTCAAGATTTTAACTACCCCTTTGGCGTTGTGGATAATTGCGGTACGGGCGGGGATGGGGTGAGGAGTTTTAACATCAGCACCATCAGCGCGTTCGTGTGCGCCACTTTAGGTGTGAAAATGGCAAAGGCAGGCAATTACAGCTCTGGTGGGGGTGGGAGTGCCGAGTTTTTGGAGCATTTGGGCTTTAACATCCGCCTAAGCCCCAAGCAAGTACACCAAAGCCTAAATCTGGCCAATTTCGCCTTTCTCTTTGCCCCGATTTTTTACCCAAGCTTTGCCAAAGTCGCCCCCCTAAGGAAAGCCCTAAAAACCCGCACACTCTTTAACTTGCTAGGACCGCTTTTAAACCCCTTACGCCCCAAAGCACAACTTTTGGGCGTGTCTAGCCCCAAGTTGTGCTACCCCCTTGCGTGCGCCTTGCAGAATTTAGGCTTAGAGAGGGCGTTAGTGGTGCACGGCAGTGGCTGTGATGAGATTGCCTTGCATGGGGCGACTTTAGCCTATGAGCTAAGATCGGGGCAAATCACACAATACGAGCTAACCCCCAAAGACTTTGGGTTAAAAAGCCACCCCCTAGAGGCGCTCAAGGTGTCGAGCGTGCAAGAGAGTGGACAAATTTGCTTGGACTTATTGCAAGGGGGAGGCACAGAGGCGCAAAAATCAAGCGTGATCGCAAACACGGCGGGGGTGTTGTTCGTTGTGGGGCGAGCGAGGGATTTTAAAGAGGGGGCAAGACTAGCTAGAGAGTGTTTAGAGAGCAAACAAGCCTACACCCACTTACAAAGGATGGTACAACTAAGCCATGCATGACTTGCTAAAAACCATGTTAGAACACAAGAAATTAGAGGTGCAAGCCTTGAAGAACCGCTACAGCGTGCCCGCCACGCTAAGGCCAAGCCTTAGAGATTTCAAGGAGGCTTTGCAAGAGAGGCGCACAAGCTTTATTTTAGAGTGCAAGCAAGCCTCCCCCTCTAAAGGCTTGATTCGAAGCCCCTTTGATTTGGTGAAGATCGTTAAGGTGTATGAGAAACATGCCACTTGCATCTCTGTGTTGACCGATGAAAAATATTTTAAAGGCTCGTTTGAAAATTTGCGCCTAGCCGCCGCCCACACCACGAAGCCTCTTTTGTGCAAGGATTTTGTGATAGACCCTTTTCAGGTGCGCCTAGCCCGTCTTATGGGGGCGGATGCGGTTCTGTTGATGTTGAGCGTGCTTGAGGATCAAGCCTACACAGAGCTGGCTACCTTAGCGAAGTCTTTAAACATGGCGGTTTTAACAGAGGTGAGTAACCCAGAAGAGGTGCAAAGGGCGATCGCCTTAAACGCCCCCATTGTCGGCATCAACAATAGGGATTTAAAAACCCTAAAAGTGGACACAAACACCACTTTAAAACTCGCCCCCCTCATCCCCGAGGATAAAATCATCATCAGCGAGTCCGGGATCAGCTCACACGCTGTGGTGAAACAGCTTTGCGCTAAGGTGCAGGGCTTTTTAGTGGGCAGCACACTGATGGCGCAAAAGAACTTAGACAAGGCGTGTAAAAAGCTCATTTTGGGCGAAAATAAAGTCTGTGGATTAAGGCGGGTCAAGGACGCTAAGGCGGTGCTTAAAAATGGATTCATCTATGGTGGGTTGATTTTTGACCCCCAAAGCCCTAGATACATTGCCCCCAAAAAGGCGCAAAAGCTCATTAAAAAAGTGCCTAAGTTGGACTTTGTGGGGGTGTTCGTGCAAGCCAAGATCAAAACCATCATTAAAAGGGCGTATCAGCTTAAGCTCAAGGCGGTACAACTGCACGGGCACTACAGCCCACAAGAGCTAGCCTTGCTAGAAAACGCCCTGGATTGCCCCGTGTGGGCGGTAACAAGCGTAGACCCCCGCGCCAAAAAACTCCCCCCCACGCCAAACACCTCCCTAGTTTTGTTTGACAGTAAGGGAGCAAAGGCGGGGGGCAATGGCGTGGCGTTTTGTTGGGATTTGTTAGAGGGCTTTAAACGCCCCTTCATGCTGGCTGGCGGGCTTAATGCGCACAATTTAGAAAATGCGGTCAGCACGGGGGCGTTAGGCTTAGATTTAAACTCAGGGCTAGAGAGCGCACCGGGCAAAAAGAGCGGACAAAAAATCGCCCAAGTGGCGAAAATGTTACGGGAGTATTGAATGCAGCGGTATTTTGGAGAGTTTGGGGGGGGCTTTGTGCCTGAGCTGTTGGTCCCTGCTTTGGCGCAATTAGAGCAGGCGTTTAAGGATTGTTTGAACGATACAGGGTTTCAAGCCTCGTTCAAGGGGCTTTTAAAGGACTTTGTGGGCCGTCCCAGCCCTTTGACTTTGGTGCAAAATTTTTGCCCTAACCCGAAAGTGAAAATGTATTTAAAACGAGAGGACTTGATCCACGGGGGAGCGCATAAGACAAATCAGGCATTAGGGCAAGCCTTGTTGGCCAAAAAGATAGGCAAAAAACGGGTGATCGCCGAAACGGGGGCGGGGCAACACGGCGTGGCTACGGCGATTGCGTGTGCGCTCTTAGGGCTGGAGTGCGTGGTGTATATGGGGGCTAAGGACATACAACGCCAAGAGCAAAATGTCTTTAGAATGCGCTTGCTCGGGGCAAAGGTGCAGCCTGTAGAGAGTGGGTCGGCAAGTCTTAAAGATGCGATCAATGAGGCTTTAAGGGACTGGGCGAGCTCTTACCCAACCACGCATTATTTGTTAGGCACCGCTGCAGGTCCACACCCTTATCCGCAAATGGTGAAACACTTCCAAAGCATGATCGGTACAGAGGCTAGGGCGCAAATTTTAGAAAAAGAGGGTAGATTGCCCGATCAAGTGATCGCCTGTGTGGGCGGAGGGTCTAATGCGATCGGCATTTTCGCCGGGTTTTTAGACGATAAAGCCGTGGGCTTGATAGGCGTTGAACCCGGAGGGCTAGGGCTTGATTCGAACAAACACGGGGCGACTTTATGCAAAGGGAGTGTGGGGATTTTGCACGGGTGCAAGACTTACATTTTGCAAGATGGCGAGGGGCAAATACAAGAGAGCCACAGCATTTCAGCTGGGCTAGATTACCCCGGTGTGGGTCCCGAGCATAGCTTCTTAAAAACAAGCGGGCGGGCGCAGTATGTAGCCGCAAGCGACAAGGAAGCTTTAGAAGCGTTTGTGCGTCTAAGCCAAAGCGAGGGCATCATCCCCGCCCTAGAGAGCGCACACGCCCTAGCCCACGCTTACAAGCTCGCCAAAGAGTGCCAGCAAGAGAGCCTAATGATTGTCAATCTTAGCGGCCGGGGGGATAAGGACTTAGCCACGGTGAGCGGACACATTGTGCCCGCTTAAGGGGCATTGGCAAATGCGTGGGGTGTGTTTGGGTGTGTGGCTTGCGCTTTGGGGCGCGTAGTCGCTTCAAGCCCCATGTGTGCGTGGAGTGCCTGCTTAGTAACGGGCAAACACATCGTGTTTGCTTGTGCAGGGCGTTTTTTGGGCGTGTCGTGCCCGTTAATCTTTTTAGGGTAGAATTTTGATTTTATTTTAAGGAGGTTAGTTTGAGTGCTTTGGTGCAATTGATTTATAAGCTAAGCAATTTTAGCGAACTAGAGAAAGAAAAGTCTAAGAAATTTTCTGTAGATGGGCATGTTTGCTTTTTAAACTTGCAAGAAGTGGAGGGTAAAATCATCGTTGAGGTGTACCAATCTGGGGGGTAACTCCCTCTAACGCCTCCTCAAAAGAACACCCCAGAAACCAAACCCAAGTCCAAGAACGAATTTATAACACCAACAAAACAGCCTACGAGGGCACGCAACCCCACTCGTGTGATTTTCCCCAAGACAGCCCCCTAGAAATCCTTGACAACTTAAAGCGGTTGTTGGAGGAACTATACACACCACCAGAGGGAGAAGAAATGGGCAAGGGCAAAAAGAAAGAGAAAGAGTCAAAAATCTTTGGCTGCATTGAGGCGCTGGAAAAAAGGATTGTGGCTTTAGAGGCATTTAAAGAATCGCAAGAATCGCGCCCCAAAGAAAGCCTAGATGCCACACAACTTGAAACGCTCAAGACAGAAAACGCCACCCTCACAAAAGAAAAGGCAGACCTAGAGGACAAAATAAAGGCGTTAGAGAGTGCCAAACAGGGAGTTGAGGGGGAAAAGGAGAGACTGCAAGAGGCGTTCAATAAAAAGATAGATGAGTTGCAAAAAGTACAAGCAAAGTTAGAGCACAGCGAGCAACAAGCACAACAAGACAATGCAACATTGCAGGGTAAACTAGACCGACAAAGAACAGACAACGATAACCTAGAACAAAAGCTTAAAGATGTCCAAAGCAACCTAAGACGGGCCCAAGAAGACGGGGCAAAATGGCAGAGCAAAAGCAAAGAGCTAGACACAGAACTAGACGATCTGAAGCAAGAAAAAAAGAGGCTGGAGGGGGAATTAAGCACGGCTAAAACAGATTGCCAAAACCTAGAGGACAAATGTAGCCAACTAGAGGGGGAACTTAAGGAGGCACAAGCCGATCAAAAAGAGGCAAAGGGTTATCAAAGCCTAGCCCTCGTGCAATTACTCAACTTAGCCCAACAGAGCGATCAGCTCTTAAAACGCCTAGAAATCGATAAAAACGCCACTTTAGACGATCTCTTTGCCTCTAAGCTGGGACAAGACCGCTTGTTTGTGCTTAAGTGCATCGCTCAAGACATTCAAGACTTCCGCAAGGATTTGTCTAAGATTCAGCCCCTGATCGCCTTTTTTAACGCCCTTTTTCCGCTTTTAGAATCTAGCGAGAAACTCACCCGTCTAAGCGTGTGCGAGGGAGACAACTATAACCCCAGAGAGCACGCCACCCCAGAAGACCCGCAGCCCACGAGAGGCAAGGTAACAAAGGTGCATTTTGCGGGCTACCAGCTAGGATCAAACACCTATAAAAGCCTTGTTGAAGTCCAAAAGACTCATGTTTAGACAATGGAAAAAAGGCATTGATTTTAGTTGGCTCAACAGCCTTGTATGTTTCGCAAAAAAAGTGAAAAAGACCATTTTACGGAAGGAAAAACCCATGAATCCCTTGAATTTAAAAAACGACAAAATTAGAGAAACGCTCTCAAGCATCACTTTGCCCATCAACCACCCCATTGCGCTCAAACTCAAGGAATTGAGCCCAGAGGACAAGAAATTTTTAAAAGACTTTGAGAGCATCAAACGCAACGCCCAACTCACACGCAAAGAGATCAAGACCAAAAAAGGAGGGGGGGCAAGCGAGAGCGAGCAGCGCTTGCTGGAGTTGATCGACTGCATTTGTGCGGCCAACCCCAAAGACCCCTCTAAAGGACTGCTCTCTTTGATGGAGGAGCTGGCATGGCTACAAGACAACAGCACCGCTAGCCAAAATTGCATCACCCCGCAGGAATTAGCACGGGCCAAGAGGATTTTAGGGCAGAACAACGCCATGCGCCGTTTGAGTAAAGAGGCGTTCTCACAATTCAAACAATGGCTTTTAGAGGTAGACACAAGGGCGATCAATTTAGACCCCTATGACCACAACCTCTTAGAAGACCCCAATGCCGGGCATTGGGACATCCACCCCCAAGCCACCGGCGAGCAAAGCACCATCACCTTTTGCTTCCCCGAACCTAGCGGCAATGAGCGCTACACTCTAAACACCCGCCACCCCCTAAACACCCAGGATGTCTTTGGGCGTAAGGCCGAAGTGGTCGCCATAGACTTTGGCACTAAGAGCACCACAGCGGCCATCTTAGACAAAAACAGCCGTAAAATCTTGCTCGCCATTGGGACACTGGACACCAAAAAGACTGTGGAAGAGGCGGATTTTGAAAACCCCACCTTCATGGAGTTTTACGATTACAAAAAATTCTTAAGGGATTATAACCGCCTTGAACACCGCCCTTTCACAGACATCGCGGATTTAAGCATTTCGCACATGGCTTTTGAGCACTTTAAAGAAGCTAGGAGGAATGACTATTACCGCTTTTTCTACAAGCTCAAACAATGGGCGGGGACTTTTGGCAATGAAGTGCGGGTACAAGACCAAGACGGAGTGGCTTGGGATTTGGGCGACATCACCGATTATGGGGCGGGCAAACCCGACCCTATTGAGATTTACGCCTATCTCTTGGGCCGCTACATCAACAACATGGGGGGTAACCCTGAAGGTGTACACTTGACCTATCTCTTATCTTATCCGGCCAAATACGAAAAGGAACAAAGAGAACACATCAAGGCAAGTTTTATGCGTGGGCTTACCAAGTCTTTGCCCCAGGGCATTTTTGACCCCTACATCACGGGCAAAAAAGAGAACGAGCGGGTTAAAGTGGAAAAAATGATCGTGGAAATGAAGGTGAGTGAGCCGGCCGCTTACGCCATCAGCGCACTGCAGGCCTTTGGATTCACCATTAAGCACATGGGGGCGGAAGCGGTCAACTATGGGGTGTTTGATTTTGGCGGGGGGACGACAGATTTTGACTTTGGCTACTGGCAAAAGAGCGCAGACGAGGACAAAGACTACGACTTGCACCACTTCAATGAGGGGGGCGCAAAATACTTAGGCGGGGAAAATCTTTTAGAGCTTTTGGCCCTAGAGGTGTTTAAGGACAATATGGAGGAAGTGCGCCAAAATGATTTGGTGATCGCCACGCCTAATTACGAAGCTAGGGTGACTAATGTCCACACCTTGCGCGCCTTCATTGACAATAAAAGAGAGGGGCGGCGCAATTTGCAAACCATTGCTGAGGAATTGCGCCCCTTTTTGCACGGCTTAGATGAGGAACAAATCAAGGCCGATGGTCTAGCAGAAGAGCGCATTAATTTAAACTTGGTCAACCGACAAGGAGTCCCCCAAAGTGCGCAATTCATGGTGAATTGTTCCAAATTATTGCACATTTTAAAAAGGGAGATCGGGGAGGTCATCCAAAATTTCTTTGAGGCGTTGCGGGTGGCCGCTCCACAGATGAAAGACGCTAAAGAGGTGCACATTTTCTTGGGCGGAAATTCCAGCCGTTCGCCCTTAGTGAAAATGCTCTTTGAAGAGGAAGCGGCCAAAAGAAAGGCAGAGTCCACATCCGAGATCCAATTCATCATCTACCCGCCCCTAGGCACCCCAGAGGCCGATGCGCTCATTAAAGAGAGGACCAACAAAGACCCCGAGCCCGACCAACACCAGCGCGTAACCTGCAAAACAGGGGTGGTCTTTGGGCTTTTAGACGGGCGCGAGCAATACGGCGGGGGCATCAACATTTGCTCTCCAGATGCCTGCCCGGGTAAAGACCCCCTCTTTAAATTCTACTTGGGGCGCAAGAAGGGGGATTGTTTCCATTTGATCCTAGAAAAAGAAGAGATGGTGGTCGGGGAGTGGGTGGAATTTGGCAAGAACTTCAAGGGTTCAAGGCTAGAGCTTTACTACACGGAAAGGCCGCTGGCCACGACCAACGAGCTGCCCATCGACCAAGCGCATAGAGAACCGATCGACTTTGACGACACCTACGATGAGGGTATTTACCAGATCAAAATCAAGCGGATCAACACGGACAGCATTGTGGTGGGGGTTTTCACGATGGATGGGGATTCTTGTGAGGATGAACACACCGTACAATTAAAAGCTTAGGAGAATTCTATGTATGCGTATGCTTTTGTGATCTTGAACCAACAGGTGGGGGTGTTTAAGCGCACCCAAAAAGGGGGCTTGATCTTTGTGTGCATGCAGGAGGCGGGGGCGGATTTTTTTGACAACTTCAACGAGATTTACAACATCGAGCCCCACAGGCCTAAGGATTTTTGCTTTGTGTGGGAGGAGGGGTGCACTTCTGCTTTATTGCAACACCCCTATTTTAAGCGACAATTAAGGGAGAGTGTGTGGGGAGCGGATTTGCTCTGCGATCTCTTGAGTTTGCTCTACACCCAGCACGGGCTTAAGGGCTGTTTGCAAGATTTTAACGGGCAGCGTTTAGAGGGCGGGGATGTCATGCTTTACACCAACACCGACTTAAGCCCTAAAGAAAACCCAAGCCCTAGCGTTGCACACCACAGCGATCAATCCGAGTGGCAACAAGAGGAATGGCAAAAGACCCAAAGGTTTGAGGAGGCTAGGGGTAAAAAACGCCAAAAACCCCAAACCCCCAAACCCACCGCTTGCAAATTGCCCTCTCAAGGCGGGGACGAACCCCCCACCACGCAAGAAACCAACCATTAGTTTTAAGGGCGGTGGGGTGGGAAATTTTATTAAGGAGTAAAAATGGCACAAGCAGTGATGGACCCAGATGAGGCTGAGGACTTTACCAACCACCTCCAGCAATTCATGGACGACTTAAATGAAATGGTGCGCAGTTTAAACGGGCACTTCCGCGCTTTAGGCGACACTTGGGCGGACACCAAGTATTTAGAGTTTGAGGAAGTGCTTAAGGAGTTGGAGGGCTTTTTAAAGCACTTTGACGAACAAGCAGAGGAGCAGGTGCGCTGGCTCAGACGCAAGATTGAAGAAACGCGTACTTATTTAGGGGTGTAGTGTGCCCGTCAATGTTGATACTAAGCAGGTGCGCGCTGTTCTTGATCGCTTCAGTGATTTTCAAGATCATTTACATCAAGAAACCCGCGCCTTTTTACAGGAGCTAGAAACCTTCTATGAGGAAACCAAAGAGGAGTTGGCCCAAACCAAACAGGCCCTGCAAGAGGCAAAAGAGGGGCTAGCCAGCGCTAGGGCGTGGGAAGCGCATTGTGTGGCTTGGTTAGCGGCGGCTAATGCCATCCCTTCGCCTTGGTGTTGGGGACCCATTGCAGCCGCTACGGCTGCTTTGGCGCTCGCGGTTGATAAGCGCGAAAAATGGGAACAAAAAGTCGCCTTGCTTGAGGAAGCGGTGGAAATCTACACAGAGGAGCTTAGGCGTATCCAAGTGATTTTGATCGAGGAATTTTGCCAGCAAAGCCGGTCTTTGCTCTTGGCCTATGGAGAGGCGCATCACGAACTTTACAGGCGCGCACTCAAGGCCAGCGAGATCATCGAGCAACAATACATGATCCCCCCTTGGATTCAAAAACTTTACGACAAATTGCAGGGCCTGCAAACCCAGCTAGACCCCCTGCGCCAGCAGGCCCAAATACAGGCGATCCACGATGAATACCGCGCCTTCTTAGAGGAGCGCAAAGAGGGCTTTATAGTAACCCAAGACGAGACCTTTAAAATCCCCTTTAACGATCTCAATCTGCCCGTTTTTCCCGCGATCTTCACCGCCCATTTAGATTTAAAAGATTTGGACAATGAAAAGCCCATGCTCTGCTTTTATGCACTCAAAGCCCTGCAAAAAGCCCTAAGCACGAGCACCACTCTACAAGAGATTTTAAGCCAAGAGGAGCAAGAGCAGATCAACAAGGGCATCACACCCAAGGGCTACATGTGGCATTTTGACCCAAATCCCCCACTAGGCACCATGCAATTAGTGCGCGAAGAAGTGCTTTTATCTGTCCCCCACACGAAAGGATACCCCCTATGGAAAGAAATACTCCCGCAACTCAAAACCCAAATTGGGGATTTGTGATCCCCTTAGAAGAGGCTGCCCTAGAGAGCGCGCAAAAGTTGTGCGGCCTAGAGTTTAGCCCGATGTTTTTAGATTTTTTAAAACGCACCAACAACGCCATCCCCCCTAAGCGCAACTTTTACATAGGGCAGGAGAACTACACTTTTAAAAATGTGCTTAACTTCAACATGGAGGGCAAATGCACCTTTGCCTTTTTTATGCAAAAGCTCAAAGCGCATTTAGAGGCACAAGAAATCTTTTTTGGCAGCGATGGTTATGGAGGGCTGTTTATCTTAGACACCGCCAGCGATCAGGTCTTGTTTTTAGACACGGACACGGGGGTTAAAAAGCCCTTGCTTTCCTTTGATCTCTTGCTCAAAAAATTAGAATCTTGAGGAGTTGTGTATGCACTATGAAGGCAGTGTGTTGCATGTGCGGCATTTAGAAGATTTGTTTTTGGAGGCGATGGACGATGATTTGGGCCACAAGCTCAGCACAGAGGTGATCGAGGGGATGTGCCATTTAGCCAACCAATTTGAAAACCTTGAGCTGGAGATGATCCGCAACAAACAGAAAATCACCGATCGCCTAGAAGAGGCGCGCGATTTGGTCCAACAAGCCCATAGTATCCAACCCTAAAGGAGTTTTTATGTTGCAAGCCCTACAAGATTTAGACCAAACCCTACACAAAGTCCGTTTTGCGCACAGCCCGCTTTTCACCTTGCAAGAGAGCCAAGAGAAGCTGTTAAAAATTAGGGACAATATCCGCCAAAGCCAGCCCCAACTAGGCGGGCAACTGCACCTCAATGAGGGTCAAAGCTACCCCGAGTTTTTGGCCTTGGGCGTGCTAGAAGTGCGCGAGAACACCCCAGAGGGGCTAGAAGAGAGCTTTGAAAAATTTTTTATCCCCAAAGTTTACCCCTTCCCTCCACCCGCTCTGTATGGTAACAGCGAGAACACGCCTCGATTCTTGCGTGAAGGTTTGTTGCGCCTTGTTTCCACGATCCCACTCACGCATTTACAAGTCGTGTTGGTGGACGCGCTCAGTTTAGGCGGGGTGTTTGCGCTGGCACGGCGTTTTTTAAAGAAGGACCACGATTTCATTTACCGCCAAAAAATCCTCACAGAGAGCGATGAAATCAAAGAGGCCTTAAAAAACCTTTATGAATACCTAAAGACCAATTTACAAGAGAAGTTGGCCGGTTATAAGGACTTCATGGACTACAACCGCCACAACGCCGACCGCCTAGAAGTGCGCGCCTTGTTTTTAAGCGGGGTGGATGCGCTGGATCATGAGAGTCGGGGGTATTTACAGCACTTGGTGCGCTTTGGGGCGGCTAATGGGGTGCTATGCTTCATTTATCATTTGAGCGAAAAGGAGGAGCGCAGCAAGGAGGAGGCGTTTTTGGACCGCTTTTTAGAAAAACACGCCCAAAAGTTTGAAAGCGTCTCCACTTTTGAACACCTGCGTTTAAGAGCCCTGCACGACTCCACGGGTACACACACGGAACATTTAAACGCCTTTGCTAAAGAGGTGGCCAAACATTATGACGGGCACAAACAAAATAACCGCGAAGTGGACGAATTGCAACAAGAGAGAGAGTTTTGGAGCAAAGAAAGCGTCCATATTGTGCGTGTGCCCATTGGGTGGGACAAGGATGGCCGCGAAGTGTTGTTTGAGATCGGGGGGGATCAAACCCAGCACCACACCTTAGTTTGTGGCCGTAGTGGGAGCGGAAAATCCAATTTTTTAAATGTGTTGATTCAAAATTTAGCCTTTTACTACTCCCCCGATGAATTGCGTTTATTCTTATTAGATTACAAAGAGGGTGTGGAGTTTAATGCCTATGCCCATCCGCCCCTAGAGCACGCCCAATTAGTGAGCGTACAAGCCGATGTGTCCTATGGGATCACCTTTTTAGAGTGGCTGAATAAAGAATTGGGAGAACGCGCCAAGTTGTTTAAGGATTGTGGGGTGAAGGATTTTAAGGGCTACCGCCAAACCCATGGGCTGCCCAGATTTGTGGTGATCATCGATGAGTTTCAGGTGTTGTTTATGGATAGTAAAAAACGAGATGAAATCACAAGTTTGGTGGTTAACCTACTTAAAAAGGGGCGTAGCTATGGGGTACACATGGTTTTTTCCACACAAACAATGGCTGGGGGGACAATCCCTAAAGAAACTTTAGGCCAAATTGGCAACCGTATGGCTTTAGCCGTGAACGACAAAAACGATAGCATTGTTGTTTTAGGCCATGATGGTGCAACCCGTGTTGCGATCAAAAAAGGCATTTACAGCTCTGTGGGCGAACAAAAAGACGACTCCCTCATGGTGTTGACAAGCATTCCCTATGCAGCCAATGACAAACTGCCCGACTTTATTTTAAAAACCATACAGGCAGCTAAAGAGCGGGGCACTAAACCCATAGAAGATCGCAAGCTTTACAATGGCGAAGAGCCCATTTACATGCCAAAAATACTTCAGGTTAAAGACGCGAACTTGCAGCTGGGCGTGGGCGTGGATTACGAACAAAAAGTATTTATTCTACCCTTTGAAGAGGGCGATCACTTGCTCTTAGTGGGCACAGATGAGGCCAAAATCACTTGGCTTAAGATTCTCATTAGAAACCTACAAGCTTTAGGCAAAAAGCTTTACCACTACAACGCCAGCAGAACCCTTGCCAAAATCCAAGACCAGCTCCAGCCCTATGGAATCGCCCCCACCCACACCAACGCCCAAATCTTTGAAGAGAATTTAGAGCCCGGCAGCTTTATCCTCATCGACTCGCTGGATGAAGCGCAGGATTTACACGAGAAAAAGAGTACGGGATTGGCGCAATGGAGAGCCTCTTTAGCCAGTGCCAGAGATTATGGCCACCACCACATCGCTATGGTTGCCAGCATGAAAAAAGTCTCTAGTGTCCCCGATTTTAAGGACATCCTAGAGGTCTTTAAATACCGCATCGTCTTTAAAAGCAACCAAGAAAACCTTGAAAAGGCGACCAATCTAGAGATTAGAGAGAGGTTAGAGCGCGCCAACGCCCGCTTTTTTGACAAGTCCAACGATGGGCACATAGACTTTAGGCCCTACATTGTTCTTTAGGCACCTGGGGCTTGGGTCAAGCTAGGGCTGTTGGCTTGGCAGGCCTTGTTGCTGCTTGCCGCCTCTATAAAAAGCTCAGCGCATAAAGACCAAAGCCAAGACAAGGCTCTGACACCCAGCGCAACTTAGGGGTTTCTAGGGCCAAGCAAAAACTTTAATTTGACAGCCCTGTGAGAGCGTGGCCCATTTGTGCTATAATGCCCGCTTGGTGGCTACCCTTGTAGTTTGGCTAAAGCTGTGATTTTGGCTGTGTTGGCTGAAGTGTGCTGTGTTGCAATTTTTACTTGGGGGTGGCTTGTTTCCCTTAGCGTTTTTTGTAGGTGTCCATGTTTGAATCGTACTTCATCACCCCTGAAAGTTGGCAGACTCTCGGTTTAAAAGAGTTTAAAGAGCGTTTCAAGCAGGTTTTAAAGACCCATTCCCCCAGCCTAGCATGTTTAAGGCAAGTGGGCGATCGCTCCTTTAGCCCAGAGGTGTACGCTGCCTTTGTGTGCCTTTGCAAAGATTTTAAAGTTGGGGCTTATGTCAATTTAAAAAACCCCAAAGATTGCCTAGATTGCGCCCTAAGACACGGTTTTCAAGGCGTGCATTTAAAGAGCAAGGCCTTAGACTTTGCACCACAAATCCCCACACACCTACAAAGCTTTTACAGCGCACACAGCACCAAACAAGTACAAAAAGCTCTAGATTTGGGCGTGGACTTTTGCACCCTAAGTCCCCTTTTTGCCACGCCAAACAAACCCCCCCCTTTGGGTCTAGATTATTTCAACGCTCTAAGCCCTACACTCAAAGCCCATATTTTTGCTTTGGGTGGAATCATCTCCTCCAATGAAGTAGAACTTGTGAAAAATCTACACATTAAAGGCTTTGCGAGCATCCGCTATTTTCTAAATCCCTAAAAACATCTGCCATTTTATGTACTCAATGTTACTTTATGGTAGAATTTCGTAACAAGCTTTCTTGGTTAAAGCGAAAGGAGTCAAAATGCACCCCCTGAAAATAACCTTCACCCTAGCCA
Organism: Helicobacter sp. NHP19-003; assembly: GCF_019703305.1. Taxonomy (NCBI): domain Bacteria; kingdom Pseudomonadati; phylum Campylobacterota; class Epsilonproteobacteria; order Campylobacterales; family Helicobacteraceae; genus Helicobacter; species Helicobacter gastrocanis. The sequence goes on from NZ_AP024814.1 coordinate 1,415,848, forward strand.
CTCTTAGCCTTGCTTGCCCCTTGTGGGCTGAAGAGAGTGGGGGCTATGGGTCTGTGGGGTTTCAATACTCAAACGCCACGCAGAGCACACAGAAAAAAGCCCCTAGCCTAGTCGACCAAGCCCCGCTTTTTAATGTGAAAAACGCCCAACCCACAACCTTGCCCGCTCCTAAAGTACCCCAAAACAAAGTGGGTCAATAACTCTAAAGGAGGTTTCTATGGATCAAAAATTTAAAAACACTTCTGCCAGCCTAGCCGCTGCCCTTTGCTCGCCTTTCTTAGAAGCAGACATAGAGATAGACAAAGATGGTTTTCAAAGGACAGATGTCATTTGGTGTTGCACTGCTGATGGCCAATCCTTTCCAAACCCCCCCTCTTGGGCGCGTCCAGACTTTGATCCTAAACCACCCAAACGCCCTGTCTCGACACCACCGGGCAACACAACCCAAACCCCTACACCGGGCAACACAACCCAACACCAGAGCGCAACCCCCACGCCCCCAACTGCCCCAAACACCCCTGTTGTGAACACTAAAACCCCACCTATTAAAGATGCAGGTGCCAACCCGCCCCCATTTCTATCAACCCGCAAAATCCGCCAAAAACGCCCTTGTCAAACACCACCCAAGTGCCTCCAAAAGTGTCCATGCCCCTAGCCACACCTAAAACCCATTTACAAGCCCTCATCGATGGGGATGGCATACCTAAAGATGTTGTAAACTACAAGCAAGAAGAAAGGGGCAACATCGCCACGAACACAAATGCGCTTCTTAGACTTGTAGAAGGCAACACAAACAGTACAGCGCAGGCGGTGGGCTCTTTAGTGGCTGGGACAGATAAATTCTTTAGCCAAATGTCTAAAAACGCCCAGATTAGCCAAAACCTCAAGGACTCTTTTGCGGGCTTTTACACTTTGGCGGCAAACACGAGCCATGATTTAGCCGCTATGCAATCTAGCCTAGCACGACTCATCGCCCAAGTGGAGCGGTTGCAACAGGATTTGTTAAACACCCTCTTAAACACCTCCATAAGAGTCCCAAGGCAGGATGGGTTGTCTGCCGCACACCACGGGCAGGATTTGGCCCCCAAACATAGGCAAGCCAAGGGCACAGCAATCCAAGACTTGGGCACACTCTTAGCCTATCTCAAAGCCACACAAAATAAACTCAGTGCCTACGCCAAAGAACACCCAGGTTCACTAGCTCTATCAGCCTCCCCCCTTGCTGGTGTGCAAAGTGGGAGTGTCAATGGAGACTTATACGGGTTTAACGCCCAGCTGGGGTACAAACACTTCTTTGGCAAGAAAAAACGCTTTGGGCTGCGCTACTACGGCAGCTTTAGCTACCAGTATGGCAAAATCCAAGCCACAGCCTTAAGTAATTTGGTCTATGGAGCGGGGGCAGATGCGCTCTACAATTTCTATGAAAGTACCAATGGGCGTTACACCACGGGGTTATTTGTGGGCTTTATGCTAGCGGGCAGTACTTGGCTTTTAAAAGATGCTAAAGGCTACAAAAGCCTAGCCAACTCCCTAAAGGCCGGAGGCTGGCAAGTGCGCCAACACACAACCTATTTCCAAATCCCCTTAAATGTGGGTTTTAGGAGCAATGTCAGCAAGCACCACGGGTTTGAAGTGGGGCTAAGAATCCCCCTAGCTCTAAACAGCTATCTAAAAGCCCAAAAGAACCAAGAGCTTTTAGACCTTAGTTACAAGCGCAATGTTTCCGTCTTTGTGAACTATGTTTACAACTTCTAGGGGGTTGTCGGCATGGTCAGGGGGGTAGCCCCCGCTCCCACTAAGCCTATGCTATACTTAAGGCTTTAGTTTATAGGAGTTTGCATGTGGCATCAAGTTTATGCCCCCATAGGGGGCAATGTTTGGTTAAGTGCGCTTGTAGCGGTCTTACCCATTGTGCTGTTTTTTGCCTCTTTGATTGTGTTTAAACTCAAAGGGCACACGGCGGCGTTTTTGAGTGTGGCGTTGTCTGTGCTGATCGCCCTTTTTGTGTATAAAATGCCTCTGACAATGGTGGGAGCGAGTTTTATTTACGGCTTTCTTTACGGCTTGTGGCCCATTTCGTGGATCATCATCGCCGCCATCTTTTTATATAAGCTGAGTGTCAAGTCCGGCTATTTTGAGATTTTAAAAGAGAGCGTGCAGGCCATCACCCCCGATCACCGCATTTTGGTGATTTTGATCGGATTTTGTTTTGGATCGTTTTTGGAGGGGGCGATTGGCTTTGGCGGGCCTGTGGCGATCACAGCGGCGATTTTGGTCGGTCTAGGGCTTAACCCCCTATATGCAGCGGGGTTGTGTTTGATCGCCAACACCGCACCTGTGGCCTTTGGGGCAGTGGGAATCCCCATCACTGCAATGGCGGGGGCTGTGGGGGTGAGCGCGCTTGCCATTAGTGCTATGGCTGGTAAAATCTTGTTCTTTGTCAGTTTGTTAGTGCCTTTTTTCATTGTGTTTTTGATGGACGGGGTTAGGGGGATTAAAGAAACTTTCCCGGCGGTGTTTGTGGCAGCCTTTAGTTTTGCTTTGGCGCAATATTTAAGCTCCAACTATCTAGGGCCAGAATTGCCCGGGATTTTATCGGCGATTGTTTCGCTCATAGCGACCGCTCTTTTTCTGCGCTTTTGGCAGCCCAAGCACATTTTTAGGAGCGATGGTAAGGAGGTTACACACAACCAACAACAACACCACATTTGCAAGGTGTTGGTGGCGTGGGCACCCTTTATTATTTTGATTGCCACGATTGTCTTGTGGACTCAGCCGTGGTTTAAGGCACTCTTTGCCAAAGGTGGGGCGTTGTCTTTCTCTAGCTTTTACTTTGAGTTTACAAGCATTAGCCAAAAGATTTTAAAAAACGCACCCTTTGTGGTTGAGGGCAAGAGTGCGGCTGGCCCCGTTGTGTTTAAATTGCCCTTGATCAACACCGTGGGCACTTCTATTTTGGTGGCGGCACTCATCAGCATGTTTGTGCTCCGCTTGAAAGCCAAAGATGCCCTAGAAGTCTTTGGCGACACCTTAAAAGAGATGCGCTACCCCATTCTCACGATTGGGCTTGTTTTAAGCTTTGCGTTTGTGTCTAATTACAGCGGCATTTCAGCAACTATGGCACTCGCCTTGACCCACACGGGCAAAGCCTTCACCTTCTTCTCGCCCATCATCGGGTGGGTGGGCGTGTTCTTGACGGGCAGCGACACCAGCTCGAACTTGCTCTTTGGTTCACTCCAACAGCTCACCGCCAACAATCTAAAAATCCCTGAAATCCTAACGCTCACGGCCAACACCGTGGGCGGTACTTTAGGCAAAATGATTAGCCCACAGAGCATCGCCATCGCGTGTGCGGCGGTGGGGCTGGCTGGAAAAGAATCCGATCTCTTTAAATTCACCGTGAAATACTCGATCGTCTTTGTGATCTTGATCGGGATTGTGATCAGCGTGATCGCCTACGCTTGCCCCCAAATCGTGCCGACTATTTAGGCAGGGTTGCTTGTTGTGGCTTAGAAGTGAAAACCTTTTCATACAGGCGCAAAAGCACGATGAAAAAGGCGGTGATGGTGGGGCCTACAGCAATCCCCCAAAAGCCAAATTTACTAATGCCCGCTAAAATAGAGAAGAAAATCAAAATCTCGTTGATTTTGAGCGAAATTTTCAGCACCTGTTTTTTAATGACCCCGATGAGCCATGGCTTGATCAGGCTGTCGATCAAGCCGCCTATCAAAATCACCGAATAAAGGGCAATGATGAGGGCGATTGTGGAGTGCTGTCGGTAAAGCTCATAGACACTCACAGGCACCCACACCAACGCCCCCCCCACAATGGGGATCAGCGAGGATAGCCCGTATAAAATCCCCAAAGAGAGCCAATCTAGCCCAAAGCCCGCCACTAACGCCCCAAACGCCATGCCCTGCAAAACGACATTGATGATGGATGTCAGCAAAACCACCCGCAAAATCCCCGCAACTTCTCTAAAAATCCCCCTGCTTTGGATTTTCTCAAAGGGCAAAATATCCAAAATATAATCGTAAAAGCGTTCCCCATAAAAGAAACACAGAAACAAAAAGACCAAGACCATCGCCGTGTCGCTCGCAAATTTTAGGCTGAATTTGCCTATATCGCTGCTAAGGTGCAGGGCATAAGATGTGAGGTTTTGTGCCGAAAAGTTAGACAAGATTTTATGAGCGTAGGCACTCAAGGTGGGGAATCGCTCTAAATAAAGCAAGAGATCGCTCTTAGACTTATTGAAGTAAAAGGCGAATTTTGCTAGGTTCAAGTGGACAATAAAATCCGTGCTTTTGTAAATGAGAAAATACAGCGGCACGACCAAGAAGCTTAAGAGTACCACCACACATAAAAGGGAGCTACAAAGGTTGTTCATGTAGCGGTCAAAAAACTCTTTGAGCCAAAAGATTGTAACACAGAGCAAGCCCGCAATCAGCAAATCCATTAAAAAATCTTCATAAAGGTAGAGCATCCAATAAAAGGCAACCGCAAACAAGAGCCAAAAGAAGTACACGGGGCGCATATGACTCACTTTTTGCTTTATAATACCCAAAAAGGCAAAACATGCACCTAGTTAAATATTGCGCCAGTGGCAACGATTTTTTAATCACGCACCACTTTAAACCCCAAAACCGCCAAGCCCTAGCCAAAGCACTTTGTAACCGCCACTATGGCTTTGGAGCAGATGGTTTAGTGGTTTTGTTGCCACACCCAAAGTTTGCCTACACATGGGAGTTTTACAACGCCGATGGGAGTTTGGCAAACATGTGTGGCAATGCGAGTCGTTGCGTGGGGCTTTACGCCTACACGCAAGGGCTAGCCTCTAAGAAGCACCGCTTTTTAAGTGGGGCGGGGGTGATTAGTCTAGAAGTGCTAGAAGTTACACAGAGTGGGGGCGTGGTGCAAAGCAATTTAGGCACGCCCAAATGGCTAGACACCTTAGAAATTGAGGGGCAAGAGTGGGCTTTTATAGATAGTGGCGTGCCCCATTTAGTGCATTTTGTGGATCACTTAAACAAGATGCCTAAAGCCAAAACCCCCGCCATGCAAGCCCTGCGCCAAAAATTCAATGCCAATGTCAATATCGCCTACATAGAAAACCCCAGCACCATCCACCTAGCCACTTATGAGCGGGGCGTGGAGGACATTACGCTGGCTTGTGGGACGGGCATGGGGGCGGTGTTTTTCGCTGGGCTAAAAAGGGGAGTGGAAAATAAGGCGCACTGTATCCCCCCAAGTGGGGAGGTGTTGGCGTGGCGTTTAAAGGGGGCTGATGTGTGCTTTAGTGGGGAGGTTAAAAGAGTGGGAGCAGTCATTGATCATGGCTGCGGCCATTGACTATTGCAACGCCCTTTGCTAGAATTTAAGACTTTCATCAAGGATTTAAAATGGTGACCACCCGTTTTGCGCCCTCGCCCACTGGGCACTTACACATAGGGGGCTTGAGAACCGCCCTTTTCAACTACCTTTACGCCCGCTCTTGCGGGGGGAGGTTTCATTTACGCATTGAGGACACGGATTTAGACCGCAATGTCAAGGAAGCCACAGAGGCGATTTTAAAGGCATTTAAGTGGGTCGGGCTGGAAGTGGATGGCGAAATTCTTTACCAATCTAAGAGGCTAGATATTTACAAACGCTACATACAGCAACTCTTAGACGAGGGCAAGGCGTATCATTGTTATATGTCTAAAGACGAGTTAGAAACGCTCAGAGAAACACAAAGAGCGCAGGGGTTAACCCCCCGCTACGATCGCCGTTACCGCGATTTTAAAGGCACGCCCCCTAGTGGCGTTGCGCCTGTGGTGCGGATCAAAGCCCCTTTAAGTGGAGAGGTGCGCTTTAAAGACGGGGTGAAGGGGGAGGTGTGCGTGCAGGCCGAAGAGTTGGACGACTTTGTGATTGCCCGCTCTAATGGAGTCCCGACTTATAATTTTGTCGTTACGATTGACGATGCTTTAATGGAGATCAGCGATGTGATTCGTGGGGATGACCATTTAAGCAACACGCCCAAGCAAATCCTTTTATACCAAGCCCTAGGCTTTAAAATCCCTAATTTCTACCATGTGCCCATGATTTTAAATGAGAGCGGGCATAAGCTTAGCAAAAGGGACGGGGCGATGGGGGTGATGGATTATAAAGCGTTGGGCTATCTTAAAGAAGCGCTTTTAAACTTTTTGGTGCGTCTAGGCTGGAGCCATAAGGACCAAGAGATCTTCAATTTACAAGAGATGAAAAAATTTTTTAACCCCAAAGACCTAAACAGCGCACCCAGCTGCTTTAGCCCGCATAAGCTAGAGTGGCTCAACAGCCACTATCTCAAAGAAAGCCCTGCAGACTCGCTCAAGGAGTTGTTGGTAGATTTTGAATTGCCAAGTGGTTTTAACACGCTGAGCCCTGCACAACAAGACACCTTGCTAGAGGCGCTCAAAAGTCGGGTGGCCACTCTCAAAGAAATGGCTAGCGAGGTGTCTAGGGTTTTAAACGCCCCCGCAAGCTACGCCCTAGACAAACTCAAAAACAAAGCGCAAGCCCTAGAGGTGCTAAAAACCCTTATAGCGTGTCTTAGTGAGAAAGATTTTAGCAGTGTAGATAGCCTAGATGTCGCCCTACACGCCTTGATGGCCAAGATGGGGCTTAAAGCGGGGGCACTGATGCTACCCCTGAGAATTGCCCTGCTTGGAGAAGCGGGGGGGATTGGGGTCAAGGAAACCCTATTTACTCTAGGCTATCAAACCAGCCTAGAGCGCTTGAGGGCGTTTTTAGCCCTTTAGAGTTTGTGGTTGTGGCTTCGAATGAAGTCCACGAGCTGGCGGGTGTCGATGCCCACAGTCACGAATTGTTGGAAGGTGGTGTACCAGTGGCCACCATGCCCGTTTAGACTATGCCCATCGCCCCCGCCCATGAAGTTAAAGAAACAGTCCGCGCGCACGCTCAAGTACTTGTTTTTATAAACATAGTAAAGTGCGATGCGTTCAAAGTTAGGCGCGTGGTACCATGGCAAGCCTGTGTAGAGCGCGCGCCCGTAAGTGGCGTAAAACTTCATTTGGGGCTTGTCGGAGAAGTAGTATTTTTCATAAAAGCCAAAGCCCTTGTATTGTATGTCAAAGTCAAATTGCCCACCAAAGCTGTTATACCATTGGCTGGGCCCGCAATGATCGCCCGCACGCACACAGTAGTGCTCTTGTTCACTCATCGTGCCAAAGGCGACAGAGAGTTTGTCCAAGAAAGGAGCTAGCCGTTTTAAGTCGCTTTTGATGTAGCCGTAGTAATAAATGCGATCGAGCACTGTGGGGTTGCTGTATTGCCCGGGTACGCCCCCTAAAGGCTCGCCACTAGCATAGGGGTAACCATTAGGCCATAGGGGAGTGTCCCCACGCATGGCTGGATCGGAGTGCCCGCCAAAGGGGTAAGGATCGCCCATGCTATAAGAGCTGGTGTTGTGGAAGGCGACCACACGCCCGCCAAAACCCAAATACCCCTTCAAAAACGACCACTCGCTCGCCCCAAAGTAGAGCATTTGGTTCATGTTGTAGTGATTGGCGGCGTATTTTTTGCCCCCAACATTGTTCCAATTACGCCCACCATACCAGTCGACGATGAACTCTGCCCAGCCATTCCACCAGCGGTTTGGGTTGTAGGCGGGTTTGTACTGAAACATCGCCCCTCTCACGGTGGGGTCTTTAAACCAAAAGAGCTTTTTAAAGGCGGCTAGGGGGTAGTTTGCCATCGTGTAAGTTCTAGGGATGATGCCAATATAAGTCCTAAAATTCTTGCCCACCGCACTGTAATACATGGTAACACCCCATGTATAGGGGAAGTAGCTAATGTGGGTGTGCAGGTTTTGGATAAACCACGCCCCAAACATGATGGATTGGTGTTTGTCGAATTGAATCCCGATCTCTGGCATGATTCGGTTTTTCATGTTGACGAGACTATTCCAATAGGGGTTGTCTCTGCCTGCCAAGTTGTAAGTAAAGCTCATGAACTTTAAATCATAGGCAAAAGCCACCGCTCCTGCTTGCCTTGGCAAGAACGCGGATATAGCCACAGCACACAGCCCAAACTCCAATGCTTTTTTTATGGTTTTCATCGTGATCCTTTAAATAAAATTAGAGGTAGGACACTTTAACATAAAAAAATAAGATAAACATTAAGACCCTCGTATCGAACTAAAGTATAAGTTTGGTAAACCAACGAGTATATCTTATAATTGCAATCATCCACCAAGCCTATATAAATTAAGATTATTTTAAGATAGAGTCCATTTTAAGTTTTGAGGGAGAGTTTAAGTCCCTTTGCGCTATCATGCGATTTTAGTTTATTTTAAGGGTTTGCTGTGGTGCATGTGGTGCTGAGTGGGGGGAGTGGCAAGAGGTTGTGGCCTTTGAGTCGGGAGCACTTCCCCAAACAATTTTTAAAACTCTATGGGGAGCAAAGTTTATTCGGGCTGGCTTTAAAACGATTAAAATCACCCCATGCCAAATTCTTGGTGGTGTGCAATGAAGCGCATTACTTCCACGCCCTAGAAGAGATCGCAAAAGCCAAGCTAGAGGAACGCACGCAGTTTTTGCTAGAGAGTGCCGGTAAAAACACGATGAATGCCTTGATCCTTGCCGCTCTCTCTTGCGAGTCTGAAGAAATCCTTGTGATCAGCCCCACAGACCATTTAATGGATCAAGAGGCGTTTAACGAGGCTCTCAAAACCGCCCTAGAATGCGCTAAAGCCAATCAAATGCTGCTTTTTGGGATCGCTAAGAAGCCTAGCAACCAATACGGCTTTGTGCGCTGTGCACCCGTGCAAAATGGGGTTTATGAGGTCTTAGACTTCATAGAAAAACCAAACCCCGAAGAGATCGCCAAGTTACAGCAAGAAGGTGGGGATTTTTATATCAACAGCGGCATGTTTGTCTTTAAAGCGGGGGTGTTCTTGCAAGCGTGCATGCAACACGCCCCCCAAATGCTCGAGGCGTGCAAAAAGGTTCACCACCACGCCAAAAAATTGCCCGCTATTTTAAAGTGCGCGAACATGGAGGAGCTAGAAGAGGGGAGTGTGGATATTTGCTTGTGGCAAAAGTGTAAGGGGCTAAAATTAATCCCCTTAGATGCCCACTGGCAAGATGTGGGGCATTTTGCGAGCTTGCAGGCGAGTTTACCCGCCGATGGCGCGGGCAATGTGGCGCACAATAACCCCCTTTTGCCCCTACATGCCAAGAACAACTACACCTACGCCACACCCGATAAATTGGTCTGTTTGCTAGGTCTTGAAAATTGCGTGGTGGTGGATAGCAAGGACGCGCTCTTGGTCGCCACAAAGGCACATTTGGACGGCTTGAAAGCACTTGTAGCATGCGTGGGTGAGGAGTACCCCCAATTGCTCAAAACCTACCCCCTGCAATACCGCCCGTGGGGGAGCTTTGAGGTGTTGCTCGAGCACCCCTTTTTTAAGGTGAAACTCTTAGAAATCACCCCACACAAACGCTTGAGCCTACAAAGACACCAGCATAGAAGCGAGCATTGGGTCGTGGTGGAGGGGGTGGCGAGCGTGGTGGTGGGCAAGCAGTCTTTGAGCGTGCCCACCAATGAAAGCGTGTTTATCAAACAGGGGCAAATCCACCGCCTAGGCAACGACACGAACGAACCTTTGAAAATCTTAGAAGTGCAGTGCGGGGAGATTTTAGACGAGAACGACATTGAACGGTTGCAAGACGATTACAAAAGACCTTAAAGGAGAGCAATGGCAAAGAAAATCGCCCTCATCACGGGCATTACAGGACAGGATGGGAGCTATTTAGCCCGCTATTTATTAGATTTGGGCTATGAGGTGCATGGCATCAAAAGGCGTAGCTCCTCTTTCAACACCGCCCGTATAGATGCGATCTATGAGGACATACACGCCCATAAAAACCGCTTCTTCTTGCATTATGGCGACTTGACAGATGCCAGCAACATGACCAGCTTGATTGCTAAAATAGAACCCACAGAGATTTACAACCTAGCCGCCCAAAGCCATGTGCAGGTGTCCTTTGAAATGCCCGAGTACACGGCAAATGTGGACGCTTTGGGGACATTGCGTCTTTTAGAGGCGGTGCGTTTTTTAAAGCTACAAGACACAAGGTTTTATCAAGCCAGCACTTCCGAGCTTTATGGCGAGGTGTTGCAAACCCCCCAAAACGAGAACACTCCCTTTAACCCCCGTAGCCCTTATGCTGTGGCAAAACTCTACGCCTACTACATCACCAAGAATTATAGGGAAGCCTATAACATGTTTGCGGTCAATGGGATTTTATTCAACCACGAAAGCCCCATGCGGGGCGAAACCTTTGTAACCCGTAAAATCACGATGGCTTTAAGCCGTATCGTTTTGGGCTTGCAAGAGTGCTTGTATTTAGGCAATTTGGACGCTAAGAGGGATTATGGGCACGCTAAAGACTATGTCAAGGCGATGCATTTGATTTTGCAACACAGCCACCCCGTGGATTATGTCGTGGCGAGCGGACAGACCATGACGATTAGGGATTTTGTGTTGATGGCGTGTGAAAAACTAGGGCTGGTTCTGGAGTTTCAGGGGCAGGGTACTGACGAGCAAGGGGTGCTCGTGGATTTTGCACCAAGCCCGCTTTTAGGCAATCTCAAACTAGCCCCGCTCAAAAAAGGGCAGGTGCTGGTGCGTGTGGATACTAGGTACTTCCGCCCCACAGAAGTGGATTTATTGCTTGGCGACCCGTCTAAAATTGAAAGAGAGTTGGGTTGGAGGCGGGAATTTAGCGTGCAAGATTTAGTTTTAGACATGCTCAAAAGCGATTTGGAGCTCGCCCGCAAAGAGGCTTTGACTAAATAGCAAAACGCCCGGGCTTTTTCCATATGCCCTTTTTGTAGGCAATGTAAAAAAAGCCCGCCCGAACAAAGGTTTCTAAGCAAATCAGCACAAAAAACCAACGCACTGAAAGCCCCAAACGCCAAAAAATAAACATGGGCAAAATCCGCAAACCCCACAAACTGCAAGTGTTGATAAACAGCGACACCTTTGCCATCCCCGCCCCCCGAAACGCCCCATCCAGCACGAACATACACATTAAGGGCATTTGAGAAAGCCCCACCACCATTAAATACCACGCCGCCACTTGCACGACCTCTTGATTTTGGCTAAAAATGCCGGCTAGCTCTTTGGCAAAAACAATCATCCCCACGCCCAAAAAGCCCAAAGACACCCCCGCCACCTTTAAAATCGTGCGGATATACTCTTGCGCTCTGTTGACTTGATTAGCCCCCAAATGTTGCCCCACAAGGACCATACACGCAATGGTAAAGCCAAGACCGGGCATGTAGCTGAAAGTTTCAATCCTTAAGCCCACTTGCATGCCAGCCAGCACTTCATTGCCATAACTTGCCACAAACTTAGACACCAAAGCCATAGAAAAGAGCGTGAGCATCCGCTCAAAACCCGAGGGCCAGCCCACTTGCCAAGTTTTCTTAAACAAAGTGGCGTCAAAGATGGGGCGGAATTTTAGGGGGTTGTTCTTTTTAAGGCTAATGGCTAAAAAAAGCAGCGTGAGCTCTAAAAACGCCACAGCCACGCTCGCCACCGCCGCCCCCTTAATGCCAAGGCGCACAAAGCCAAAATGCCCGAAAATCAAGGCATCGTTTAGAAATAAGCACAACGCGCTCATCATAATTTTCAGCACAAAGGGTGTCAGGGTGTCGGACAAGCTTGCTAGCGCGCTTGCCATCGTGTTTTTTACAAAGATCGCAGGCATCGCCCAAATCAAAATCTGCAAATACTCTTTGGCAAGGCCACTTGCATCGCCTCTGATCCCCATCCACTTGACAAACGCATTAATGCCAAGAAAGCCGGCCACCCCAGCCCCCACGCACAGCACACACGCCCCGATTAAAATGCTTGAATACCCAACCGTCACTAGTGTGGTGTCTTTTGCCCCCACAAGGCGGCTTAAAGTCGCATTTGTACCGATGTAAAAAATGGAGTTTAGGGCATAAAAGAGCATGATATATTGCAGACCCACGCCCATGGCCACAATGTGGTTATCGGACAACCGCCCCATGAAAACCACAGACACGGCTAAAACAAAGATTTCTAAAAAATTATTCACTCCAGAGGGGATCGCTAGCTTTAAAATGCGCCTTAAACGCCACCATTTTTGCGCTTTTATAATAACAACGCTCCCACAACGCCAAAGATGATCAAGGGGATATTATAGACCAAGAAAGTGGGTAGGCAGGTGTCGTAGATGTGGTTGTGTTGTTGGTCGGCATTGAGCCCCGTGGTCGGCCCTATGGTGCTATCAGAGGCGGGCGAGCCCGCATCGCCCAGTCCCGCGGCAATGCCTATCAGCAAAATGGTCGCCTTTGTGTCAAAACCTAGGGCTAGGCACAAGGGGCAATAAAAGGTGGCGATGATCGGCAAAGTCCCAAAGGAAGTCCCTATGCCTAGCGTGATGAATAGCCCAATCACTAGCATGATCAAAGCCCCCGCAAACTTGCCCGAAATCGCCCCACTCGCCAAATGCACCAAGTCCGTAATGGCATGGGTCTTTTGCAAGACTTCGCCAAAGCCCGAAGCCACGAGCATGACAAAGGCGACAAACGCCATCATTTTCACGCCCTCATCGATCACCATGTCCATTTGCCCCCACTTAATCACCCCGCCCACAAGCATCACCATAAGCCCGATAAACGCCCCAAGGGGCAACGACCCTGTGAAAATCTGCACCATAAAGGCGAGCACAATGCCAATTAGAGCGAGATAGTCCTTTGTTTGCAGTTTCAGCTCTTCATGGGTGGTGCTTTCTAGGCGGTCTTCATAGAAGCGAGGTTTTCTATACAGCAACAAGATTGCCACCACCAGCCCACAGAGCATGGCTAAACCAGAAATAGACATGACGGCCACCACTTCGCTAAGGTTGGTTTGTATGCCATTTTGGCGTAGATTATCCACGATCAAATTTAAGAAAATCAGACCAAAACCGGCGGGGATCGTCATGTAGGGGGCTTGCAAGCCGAAGGTGAGTGCGCACGCCACCGCCCTTCTGTCGATTTGTAGGCGGTTCATTAAATGCAAAAGTGGGGGGATTAAAATGGGGATGAAGGCGATGTGCACGGGGATTAAATTTTGCGAAAAGCAGGCAATGAAAGCGATGAGAAAGCAAAAAATCGTGCGCTTTTGATCCAACCAAGCTACAAGCTTGAACAAAACCACTTTCATCAAATTACCGCTAGAAATCGTTACAGCCAAAGCCCCTAGTAAAATATAACTCAAAGCCGTTTCTAAATTGCCCTGCATGCCATTGATCATGATTTTCGTGGTGTCTACAAGCCCCAGCCCGCCCATCAGTCCGCCCACTAGCGTGGCGCTGATGATCGCCAGCAAAATATTCAAACGGGCTAAACTCAAACCCACCATGACAAGCACGGCGACCACTGCCGGATTACTCCATAAAGACATAGCTTTACCCACTCAATTTATTTGTTAAAAGCACAGCTACTCCCCTAAAAAATCTCGCATGAAATCTTGCAAGGCTTCTTTCATGGCGACAATAAAGGGTTTGCGTGCATCCCCTTCTAACACAATCCTTTTGCCCCGATAGGCGTGCGCCGCCTTCTCAAAATGGGACAAAACAAGGGTTCTTAGGACATAGCATTTATAGGGTGCATCCATGCTCTCGCAGATCGCCCCTGTAAAAAGGGTGGAGCGATCACCCTGCAAGGCTAGATTGTGGCTCACAATCGCCGAGCGCATGAAATGCACGGCTAAAACTTCTCTAAAAGCCATAACACCCATGGGCTTAGAAGTTGCCCCAAATAAAGGCAAGCCAAGCCCCAAGAAAGCCCCTAGCACTAACCCCAAGGCTTTTAAACGCATGGCTTTAATCCACCACCCGTCTTATGAGGGGTTTGTAGGTGTCTATGCGCCGATCCCTAAAAAAGGGCCACATTTGGCGCACCCTTGCGCTTTCATCTAAATCAAGGCACGCATACAAAATCTCTTCCTCAAAGCCCGCTAGAGCCAATTCTTTGCCAAAAGCCCCGAACACAAAGCTGGAGCCAAAGAACTCTAACCCGCTGGTCTTGCCCGAGGGGTCTGGCTCAAAGCCCACCCGATTAGAGGTGATCACGGGGATGGTGTTGGCGATGCTATGCCCCCTTTGTACCCCCATCCACGCCTGCCTTTGCAAACCTTTTTCCTCCAAATCCTCGCTCTCTTCATCGCAAAACCATCCGATCGCACTAGGATAAATCAAAATGTCCGCCTTTTGCAGTGCCATGAGCCTTGCAGCTTCTGGATACCACTGATCCCAGCACACCAGCACCCCTAAATTGCCCACACTGCTCGCGATAGGGGTGTATCGATCCCCCGGGGTGAAGTAGAATTTCTCGTAAAATCTAGGGTCATCCGGGATGTGCATTTTTCTTTGCACCCCGAGCAATTTGCCGTCCTTTTCAAACACCACTGCCGTGTTGTGGTACACCCCCACCATGCGCTCCTCAAAGAGCGAGCCCACCAGCACCACCTCATGCGCCTTAGCCAGCCCGCTTAAGAAATTGCATTGTGCCTTAAACTCCCGCGCCCACGCAAAATACTTAGGGTCTTCGTGCTGGCAAAAGTAGGGGTAGGGGTGCAACTCAGGCAAGACCACCAAATCTAAATGGAGATGCTGTGTTTTGGCTCGTGCTAGAAGTTGCGCCGTGTGCTCTAAAGTGGCTTGTACGCTGCCTTGATAGCCGTGTTGTAAAATGGCGACTTCGATGGTGTTTAAACTAAAATCCACAAAATCCATGTGCGCTCCCTAAAAAGACAGATTATAACAAAAAACCTACTCTTGGGCGAGAGTCTTTAAATACCCGTTTTCACTCAGCATGACATACAGCCGCCCGAGCATTTCTTTTTTATCCTCGCTATCCTCTAACAGCTCGCTATCTTCGATCTTTTGCTTTAAAATCCGCTCGATCTCTTTGGTGTCGTAGTCCAAATCCTCCAAAGCGTCTAGGATGGTTTGGGCTTGGGCGATGTCGGTGAGCTCATAGCCCTTGTCTGTGATTTGCACACTACACTCTGTGGGGTGGGTGAATAAATTATGGTGCATGGCAAGCACCTCTTGGTAAGCCCCCACCAAAAAGAAACCCAAAAAATAATCCTCTTGGCGCACATCCACATCGTGCAAGAAAAGGGGCTTGTCCTTATCAAAGCTGATCTCCCCATCGCTGTCGCAAGTGATGTCCCACAAACTCGCGCTCCTTGTGGGCTCTTCATCGAGTTTGTGTAGAGGCATCACAGGAAAGCCCTGTCTTAAGCCCCAATAATCGGGCAAACTTTGGAAAAACGAGCAGTTGAGTAAATAGCGTTCTTGCACCTGCTCTTGGATACGGATGATGTCGTTGTGGTCCTTGTGGCGCAAAAACCCAATCGCCTTTTTAATGATCAAATGCCCCAACACCTCAGCATTGCTACGATCTTGCAAGTCAATGTAGCCCAAATCAAAGAGCGTAAAGAGCGACTCCATATGATCTAGGCTGTCGTGCAAATACTCAATGGCATTTTTGCTGTTGATGTTGTGGTATAAATCCTCCATCTCTGCCACCAAAGGGGGGTTAGATTCTTTAAGACGCAAGGTGTTTTCATCGTAATCTTGGGAGAACAACTCTAACACGGGGGCGATGAGCACCGCATGGCTTGCGCTGATGAAACGCCCCGACTCGATAAAAATATTGGGCTCTAGCTCTTTTTTATTCTTGACAATTTCTTTGAGCAAAAACACCACATCGCCAGCAAACTCTTCTAAGGTGTAGTTGCGCTCACACTGGTGCTTGTGCTGGGAATATTCAATGGCTAGCCCCCCCCCGATGTTGATGCTGTTTAAGTTAAATGCCCCCATTTTACGCAACTCGGCGTAAATATTGCCCGCCTCTTTGAGGGCTTTTTTTAGGGGCGTGATGTCGCTGATTTGGCTACCGATGTGAAAGTGGATCATGCTAAGTTGGCCTAACAAGCCATGCGTTTCTAATAAATGCATGGCTTCTAAGAGCTCCGTGCTGGCGAGCCCAAATTTGGCATGGATGCCCGTGCTTTTTGCCCACACCCCGATCCCTGAGCTGTGTAAGCGCACCCTAATGCCGATTTTGGGGCAAAACTTGGCATTTTCACCGATGGTGTTGTTTTCTAACGCCACTTCTAGGATACTCTTTAGCTCGCTTAAGCCCTCAATCGTTAGTGTGATGTCCGCCCCCATGCTCGCGGCGATGAAGCCCAACTCGATCATTTCCTTGTCTTTAAAACCATTGACCGTGATGGGGGCGTTCTCGTGGATATACGCCATCGCTAAAATCAGCTCTGCTTTAGAGCCCGCCTCTAGTCCATACGCTCCCCTAAATTGCCCTGAAATCTCCACCAAAGCATGCACGAAGTTTGGCATGTGATTGACCTTTAGGGGGAAGACCGCCTTGAACGCTCCGCTGTAATGGTATTGAGAAATGGCGTGGGAAAACATCGAAAAAAGCTTATGTACTTGTTTGGAAATCAAATGGGGGAAGCGTAAAAGCAAGGGGCCTTTAAACCCCTGCTCGCGCATGTCTAAAACCATATCTAGGAGGCTAGGCTTATTGCCGGCATTGACCTTCACCAGCCCCTCCTCAAGGATAAAATCCTCCTTGCCCCAATAATTCAAACCATAATTTTGCATGCCAACCCCTATGCGTTGATGAGCTTTGAGTATAACTAAAAATGCCCCTTTTGTGTTACAATCGCCCCTATGAAAACCAACCCCCCGGCCATGCACGCCCTCTTAAACGCCCCAGCCCTAAAGACCTACCCAAGAGAACGCCTAAAAGCCCTAGCCACCGCCCTTTTTAAAGCCCACCAAGTTACCCCCTTTGCGTGCGCGAGCTTAAATGAGTGGGTGGAGCTCATCAAAGAGCGTTATACCGCCCTCATGTCCGCCCCCCTAAAGCCCCTTTACAACGCCACGGGGGTGGTGTTGTCTACGAATTTGGGGCGCGCGTGCTTAGAGCCTAGTCATTTAAAAGAATTGGAGTTGCTTGGCGGCTATGTCAATTTAGAAGTCAATATGCAAACGGGCAAACGGGCAAATCGTTGCCACTTGGTGCAAGAACTTTTAAAAATGCTCTTCAATGCCCCAGACGCTTTAATTTTAAACAACAACGCCAGTGCCTTAGTGCTCGTGGCTAGCGTGTTTGCCCCCAAAGCCCAGAACAAAGAAACCTTGCTTTCCTACGGGCAATTAGTGGAAATCGGGGGGCATTTTAGAGCGCATGAGCTTTTAGAGTGTGTTACCAACCTTAGATTTGTCGGCAGCACGAACAAAACCTATCTACAAGACTACCAACACGCCCTAAGCCCTAACACTACTCTCATCACCACCATACACCTTAGCAACTTCTTGCAACAAGGCTTTGTCGCCTCTGTGGGGGCAAAAGAGCTCTATAAGCTTGCCACGGCGCATCAGGTGTTGTTTTACGAGGATTTAGGCAGTATGCAAAGCGTGCCACAGGTGCAGAAATCTTTAAAGCACGCCCACTTGGTGAGTTTTAGCGCAGATAAGTTACTCGGCAGCGTGCAAGGCGGGGTGGTGCTGGGGGCTAAAGAGTGCATACAAAAACTAGCCAAACACCCCCTTTATCGGGCATTTAGAGCGGATAAAATCCAGCTTTACATGCTCGCTCGGAGTTTGCAAGCCCACATACAAGGGCAAATAAACCCCACACAAAGACTCTTAGCCCAAGACAGCGACACCCTTTTAAACAAGGCATTAAAACTCTTGCACCTTTTAGGCGGCATAAAAGCCACTCTATTAGAAACAACCGCCTTAGTGGGCGGAGGTGTGGCAGACATGGGGCTTAAAAGCTTTGGCTTGCTCTTAACGCCTAAAAAAGATTTTAAAGAGTTGCACCATGCTTTGCACCAGCAAGGGCTAGCCTGTATTCTGCGCTGTGATGGGGTGCTTTTGGACACTTTTGCGCTGTTTGAAAAGGACTTAAGCACCATCGCCCGTGTCGTTAAAAATACGCTCTAATTTACCCCCACAAACGCCATTCCTGAACCAAAGCCCAAAGTAGGGTTATAGCTTTTATGGACAAGCGTCATGGCCAAATTTTAAAAAGCCACCTAAACCACCCCCTTGCAAGCCCTCATAAAGTGGAGCTAGGGGCCAAGTTCCCCAAACCTTAGAAGTTTTCGCCCCGTGTGGGCTTAGGGGCTGTGCGCTCTTTTTTGTTGCAGAAGTGTTTGTGTGTTACTGTGTTGAGAGTTTGGGTTGAACCCCCCTTTAAAATCCCCCAAAAATTGCGCCAAAAGGGCTAGGCAACCCGCGCCCAAAGTTGGAGTTAGGGCTAAGTTTTAAATTGGTTGATCTCCGTGTCTAGCTCGGCAGTGGTTGTGTTGAGCGAGTTGGCTAGGCTTATGATCTCTTTGGCATCCTCTAACGACTCTTCTGTGTCTTTATCCACTTGGATCAAACGCCCCGCCATGGTGTGGATACTTTCTCCGGTTTTATTGTAGTCGTTGATGAAGGCGTGGGTGTTTTCCACCACCACCCCCACCTCTGCACTCATGTTTTTAAAGCGTTCTTGCACCTCCATACTGCCCGCACTCAACTCTTCAATTTTCTTAGAATTGAGGTTCATTTGGTTGCTGACATCGTTGATCTCTTGCACAATCACTCCGATGGTGCTGTTGATTTCAGCGAGGCTTTTTTGGGTGCGGGCGGCGAGGTTGCGCACTTCATCAGCCACCACCGCAAAGCCCCGCCCATGTTCGCCGGCGCGTGCCGCCTCAATGGCAGCGTTGAGGGCTAGCAAGTTGGTTTGGTCAGCAATGTCGTTGATGATGTGCAAAATGCTTTTCACGCTGTCGGCGTTTTTACTCAGTTGCTCAACCTTGCTGGCCAACTCTTCCTCGGTTTTAGCCCCCTCTAAAATCTGGGTGAGCATCGTGGTTAAAGAGGCGTTGGACTCTTCAATGGAGGTCTGCATCTGCCCTAACTTGTCCCCCACTTCTTTAGCGGCTTGCACCGACTTAGCCACAGAGGCGGTGAGAGTGTTGGTTTCTTGGCAAATGTCTTGGACAATGGTAGCGTTGTCCTTAGCCCGCTTGTAGGTGATCTCAATGATGGCTTGCAATCTATGCGCTAAGGATTTATTATGCACGCTGTTGTCCTTCATACCCTCTATGCACTTATGAATCTTCTCCACAAAGGTGTTGATGCTGATGGCAACTTTGTTCACATCATCATGCCCCCTGTGTACTTTCAAGCGTTTGGTTAAATCTTTGTCCCCTTGCCCAAAGTTGTAAATCCGATCCACAGTCGCTTTGAGTCGCCGGATTATCATGAAATAAACAGCGATGCTAGAAACCAAGATCATGAACAACACCGTACCGCTGATCCACGCGGTTAAAATGCGCGAATTTTGCAACATCTTCTTTTTTGCATCTTTTTCGACACTATTAAAGTCTCTCAAAATATCGCTGTAATAGGTGGTCGTTACAATGACCATATTGCTCACAGGGTCGTACTGGCTGTAGGCAACCTTAGGTTCGGGCACTCCGCCGGCAAATTTAGGCATTTTGTAACGGGTGAAACCTCCGCCCTTTTGCGCCGCCTCTAGGTAGCCACGCACATAGTAGACTCCATCCACACTTTGCAAGTTTAACCCGCTTTTGCCCACAGTTTCCGAGTTCACGGGGTCAAAGAGCACTTTGCCCTCTTTATCCACCGCCACCATATAAACCGAACTTGGGTCACTGTTGATGACCTTGAAATAGTCTAAAGTGAATTTAAGAGCCAGCTCTTTGGAGGGCTGTATACGGTAGAAGCGGTGTAGTCCATGTTGGACTAGGGTAAACATGTCCCGCAAGGCTTCTTCCTTCTTTTTGATGACATCTTGTTCCGTAATATGGATCAATTCTTGCACAAGGACATGCTGCTTATAGTCTGTCAGCAAGACAACCAAGACACCCAACCCAACCAAAGCAAGCAAAATATTAAGTAAGATTTTGAGCCCAACACGCATCGTCTCGTCCTAGTGTTAATCTGATTCGATGAACGCACAACGCTACGAGATAAATTTAGATCAAAACTAAGCTAAATTTATAATCACAAATAACCAAGCACGAACGACCCCTTATAACAAAATTCCGCTTTAAATCACTTAAAATCTATAATGGAAACGCATACCATAGCGGGCATAGCCCCTGCTGTCCCAACCGATCTCGGGGTAGAGCTCCCAGTTACGGCGGTATTTGGAGGTGAAAAGATAGGCAAAACCCCAGCCGATCAACGAGCCCACCACGACTTGCAAAATCGTATGTTTTTCTGCCACCACCCGAGTCGCGTCCGTTAAAATCGCCAAAGCGATCACGGGCAAAGCCGGCTTCCAGCCATAGCGGTAATAGACAAACCCCGCCGCGCTCCACGCCCCCCGCATGCCCACTTGGCATCCCCCGCCAGCTATCACAACAAGGGCGTTTGGCAAAGGGCACATACGCCCCCTCTTGTGGGCATCCGAAAAATATTTTTAACCTCATAGATCACTCCTTGGGTTACCAAAGAACCGATGGCAAGCTCACCCATCCCCCGATAATCCCGTATGCCAAGGCTCACTATACCCACAAATATGGGCATGAGTCGCAAGACATCCCCGATGTCCTCCAAGATCACCGCATCCCTAGGAAGTTCCGCCCGCCCCAAGTTCGTGCACAACAAAAACACTAAGAACAATTTTTTAAGCATGGGGCGCATTATAGCATTTTGTTAGGGTATAATGCCCTTTATGTTTGGGTACTTTTTATTGAGTTTTGCCTGTGCTTTGGGCGTGATCATTTATGCCAAAAACACCGAGGTTTTCACCGACAACGCCAACAAACCCCAAGGTTTCCACACCAAAAAAACCCCTAGAGCTGGGGGTTTGGGGGTGTTTGTGGTGTTTGTTGTTAGTGGGGGATTTTTGGGGATATGGGGGTTTTTAGGGGGTGCTTATTTTCATCAGTGGCTTTTTAGAGGATTTAAACTTCTCTTTAAGCCCTAAAATGCGCTTGATCTTACAAAGTCTGGGCGCGCTGGGGGTGGTGCTCTTGGTGCCCTTGGTTTTAAAAGACTTTGCCCCCTTGCTTCATTTGCCATGGCTTTTGGCTTTGCCCTTTAGCGTGTTCATGCTCGTGGGCGTGGCAAATGCCATGAACATCATCGATGGCTTTCACGGGCTGGCCGGGGGCTCAAGCCTGTTGGCGTTGGGCTTTATGTATCTAGCCGCCCCCAACCCTTTCATTCTAGCCATGTTTTGCGCCTTGTTGGGGTTTTTGGTGTTGAACTTCCCCAAAGGGCTCATTTTCTTAGGCGATGGGGGGGCTTATCTTTTGGGCTTTGTGTTGGGGGCAAGTTTGATGGACTTGTCGCTCAAGGGGGTGGTGAGTGCGTGGTTTGGGCTAGCTTTAATGGTCTATCCCGTTACAGAGGTCTTGTTTTCCATCGCACGGCGTAAATTAAAGAAACAAAAGGCGACCCTGCCAGATGCCCTGCACCTACACACCTTGCTGTTTAAAAGCTTGCAAGACAAACCTAGATTTTTAAACCCCAACGCCTTAACGGGTTTGTGGATCGTGCTTGCCAATTTGCCTTTTATGTGGGTGAGTTTTTTATGCCGCAAGCACCCTTACGCTTTGTTGCTCCTCATCGCCCTTTTTGTGGGCTGTTATCTTAAACTTTATGCCAAACTTCAAGGACAAACAAAATGCGCTTAGGGCTAAACATCGACCACATCGCCACGCTAAGAGAGGCACGCAAAATCCACGAACCCGACCCCCTAGAGGCGGTGTTCATCGCTAAAAATATGGGCGTGGATTTGATCACTTTGCATTTAAGAGAAGACCGCCGCCACATCCACGAGGACGATGTGAAAAGCATCCTCAAACACGCCCCCCTGCCCATCAACGCCGAGTGTGCGATCGACCCTGAGATCACCCAAATTTTATGCACCCTCAAACCCTTTAAAGTTACCTTAGTGCCCGAAAGAAGGGCGGAGATCACCACAGAGGGGGGGCTAAACCTGCAACACCCCAAATTGCAAGACACGATCAAGGCGTATGCCGATTGTGGGATCGAAGTCGCCCTTTTCATTGACCCGAGCCTTGAGAATTTAGACAGAGCTTTAGAGCTAGGTGTGAAAATCGTGGAGCTACACACGGGCAAATTCAGCAATCTTTTCAACACCCTTTACACGGGCTTTAAACGCCATAAAAACCGCCTCAATTTTCCAGAGTCCAACGCCACCCTACAAAATATGCTTAAGCAAAGCCTAGAAGAGCTCGCCCAAAGTGCCTTAAAAGGGCAAGAAATGGGACTAGAGGTGTGCGCCGGGCATGGGCTAAATTATGCCAGCGTCAGGCTCGTGGCTAAGCTAAAAGGCATTAGTGAGCTCAACATTGGGCATGCCATCATCGCACGGGCGGTGATTGTGGGGCTAGATAGGGCGATTGGGGCCATGCAAGAGGCGATGCGTGCGTCCTAAAATCGCCATTTCTATCGGGGATATTCAAGGCATAGGCCCAGAGATCGCCCTAAAAGCGCATTTTAACATCAGCCAAGTGTGCCAGCCCCTTTATTGTGTGCATAAAGAGCTCTTAGCACAAGCCAATGCCCTCTTAAACCACAGCTACACCCACGCCCTAGAAAATATGGCGTGTATAGAACCCAACGCCCCCACCCCCCCCATCAAGCCCGCCAGCATAGACAAGGCGAGCGGGTTTTATAGCCATGCAAGTTTTTTAGAGGCTTTAAATTTGTGCGACAAGAGAGAGGCAAGTGGGGTTTGCACGCTGCCCATCCACAAGCACGCTTGGCAACTCGCCGGCATTAATGCCCCCGGGCACACCGCCTTACTTAGAGAGAGATACCAGCAAGAGGCGATCATGGTGCTTGGTTGCCCTAGTCTGTGGGTGGCTCTTTTTAGCGAGCACATCCCCCTAGCTCAAGTGAGCCTAAAAGTGCGCCTAGAGCCTTTAAGGGACTTTTTATGCACCTTAGCACAAGTTTTAGACACGCAAGAACAAATTGTGGTTTTGGGGATCGATCCGCATTGTGGGGACAATGGGGCGATCGGCGTGCAAGATGTGGAGGTGCAAAAAGCCATAGAGCAAGCCAACGCCCTTTTAAAAATGCCCAAATTCTTGGGGCCCGTGCCCGCCGATAGCGCCTTTGCGCCCCACTTTAGAGCAAAATTTAGGCATTTTGTCGCCCTTTACCACGATGTCGGGCTAGCCCCCCTAAAAGCCCTTCACTTTGAAGAAAGCATCAATGTGTCTTTAAATTTACCCATCAAAAGGGCTTCAGTCGACCACGGCTGTGCCTTTGACATCGCCTATCAAAACAAGGCCAGCATTAAGAGCTATGAAAACGCCATTAAGTGGCTCTCACAGCCCTAAAAGATCAGCGCCCCTCTTTCAAATACAAGCTGTGCAGGATTTTGACCTCCTCAAGCTCCTTTTGCCCATCAATCATGGAGTGTAAAGAGCCTTTAATGGCAAACAAAGACATGTATAAATGCACGATGAAAAAGCCCACGAGCACCAGCCCAAAGAAGTTATGCACCAGCGCACTTAAACGCAAGAGCGAAATTTGGTAAAGTCCAAAAAAGTCAGCAATTTGGCTTAAATCGTTGGTGTTGAAGTAAAGAATCGCTCCGCTAGCGATCATGACAAACCCGCCTAAAGTGGCGATCCAAAACCAAGTTTTTTGCCCTGCGTTGAATTTATAGGCCGGTACAGGCTTTTTCTCTTTGGAAAGATAGCCCCCCATGATGAAGAGCCATTTAAAATCCGCGAGGCTTAAAATCATGTCCTTAAACCACATGACCAGCATGGGGACAACAGCGATCATGAAGACCACACAACCCACACTGTGCGTGATGCGGCAAAAGCGCACAAACGCCCCGCCCCCAAAGAAATCCCCAAAAATCATGATCAGCCCCGTAGGCACGAGCAGGGTAAAGCTCACCCCGGCAATCCAATGGATCACGCGGTTGAATAAACTAAAAAAGGGGACTTTTTGGCCGCTGTGGGCAAACTGCTTAGGCCCGATGATGAGATAGTGCAAGAGAAAGGCAAAGGCAACCCCAAGTACCACTGCCAAAAAGAGCCATAAAAAATAATGCCCCTGCCACAAGGTCCAAATTTGCCCGAGCGCACCCGTGTGCGTTTGTCCATAGGGCAAAATGCCTAAAATGCGCTCTTGATCTAGGGGGGTGGTTTGGGCTTTTAAGCCCGCCAAAAGTCCCATAAAAAGCACAAGTTTTTTCATAGTGCCCCCTTAAGGTGTCGCGCCCTCAACCTGGTGTTGCGCTTTGGTTTTAAAATCCTGGGCATTGGCGTATTTAGCCATGACGCGTTTTCTATAGATGTCGGCGATGCTCAAGGCATCGCCCACCAACAAGGCGTTGGTCGAACAAGTCGCCGCGCACATAGGCACTTGCCCGCTGGCGATCCGATTAACCCCATAAAGCTCCATTTCTTTTTTAGAGTGTGTGGGCGCAGGGCCGCCCGCGCACATGGTGCATTTATCCATCACGCCCCGGACACCAAAAGCCCCATCTCGGGGGAATTGGGGTGCGCCAAAGGGGCAGGCATACAGGCAGTAGCCACACCCGATACAAGTTTCTTTGTTGTGCAGCACAATGCCGTCTTCTCTAATGTAGAAACAATCTACGGGGCAAACCTGCGCACAGGGCGCGTCCGTGCAGTGTTGGCAGGCAATGGAGATCGATTTTTCCTTGCCCTCCACGCCCTCATAAAGGGTGATCACCTTGCGCCGATTTAGACCCACTTCTAGCTCATTAGAATGCGAGCACGCCACAGAGCAGGCGAAACAACTGATACAGCGGTTGTCATCGCAATAAAACTTCATGCGATTGGCGTTGGGGATTTGTTTTGCAGGTTGTAGGTTTTCCATGTCAAGCCTTCTCAATGCGGCACAGGCCGGCATTAAATTCGGGAATTTGCGTTACAGGATCAAAGCCGTAATTGGTGATCGTGTTCGAGCTCTCACCGGTGGTGTAGGGCTTGGTGCCCTCTGGGTAGCGATGAGATAAATCCACGCCCTGTAAAATCCCCGCAAAGCTGTAAGGCATGCAAATGCGATCGGGGGTTACGGAGTGGCTAAAGATCGCCTTGACTTTGATCTTCGTCCCCTCGGGGGAGTGCACCCACATCATCTCCCCGTCTTTGATCCCGTGGTTGAGGGCTAGATCGGGATGGATGTTACAAAACATCTCGGGCGTGATGTGGGAAAGATACTTGCTGGTACGCTCTAGCATACCCGCCCCGCTCAAATTGACAAGGCGCATGGAGGCGATCACAATGGGAAACTCTTTAGCCCACTCCTCTTTAGTCTGCTCGCTGGCATAGCGCACATCGACCCTAAAATTATTCACTTGATCCTCAATGGCAGGGTATTTTTTGACCAAATCCGGGCGCGGGGAGTGCAGAGGCTCTCTATGCACAGGGATTTGATCGATGAAATTCCACACGATGGCGCGCGCCCGGGCATTACCATAAACACAAACGCCCTTTTCATCGCATTTTTGTTGGATGAGCCCGCTGGTGTCCACCTTCCAATTATCCCCCATGATCGCCTTTTCGTGCTCTGTGAGCTTGATGCCTAAGACCTTTTCAATGTTGGCTTTGGTGATTTCAGGATAGCCCCCCTTAATGGCTGAACCCTTGATGGTAACGCTCTTGTCGGCCAACAAACTATGCCCCTCGTGTTCTTCACCAAAGCGCGCCCTAAAGCCCATGCCCCCCTCTTTGGTGGGGGTGCTGATGTCATAAAGTATAGGCGTGCCGGGGTGCTGTGGTGTCCAAGCCGGCCAAGGTAACCCATAATATTGCCCCTTCATCGGTCCATAGCCCTCTTGGCTGATGTAGTCAAACATGTGCCAATTTTCTTGTTGGGCTTTGAGCCGCTCAGGGGTCCAGCCCCCAAGACCGATCACTTTGACAGAGCGGGCAATTTCACGAGTCGCGTCTTCGGGCCATTGGAAAGTTTGGCGCACCTGCACCAATTCCCCATTTTTGTCAAAATCACAGAGCAGGGCTTTGGTGTATTCCTCGTAAAAGCCAAATTTCTTCGCCATTTCAAACATGAGCTCGTGATCTTGTTTGGCTTCATAGAGAGGTTTGACCACTTGGCTACGCCACTGTGCCGCGCGGTTGGTCGCGACCACGATCCCCTCACACTCAAATTGTGTCGCCACGGGTAGGACATACACCCCATCGGGTCTATCTGTCAAAATCGCCGCCTCGTTTAAGAAGGGTTCGGCAATCACCATTAAATCCAACTTTTCAATCGCCCGCGCCATTTTGGTGTTGTGCGCTAGGGAGCTGACCCCATTGCCCTGCACCCACAAACCCTTTATGGGCGCGCTCGAGTGGGTTTTAGATTCTTGCAGTACGCCCTCAAACCAAAGCGAAAGGCTAAAGCCTTTTTTGTGCATCCACTCGGGAGAGAAGAAGCGTTTTTGCAAACTCTCAAAGCTCACCCCCCAACATTTAGCATAATGCCTCCAACTCGCCTCACTCAGTCCATAGTAGCCGGGCAAGTTGTCCGCCACACAACACATGTCCGTAGAGCCCTGCACATTGTCATGCCCGCGCACAATGTTGCAACCCCCGCCTTTTTTGCCCATGTTGCCTAGTACGAGTTGCAAAATAGACAAAATGCGCGTGTTGCCGCTACCCACTGTGTGCTGTGTGATCCCAAGAGCCCATGCCAAAGTGGCGGGCTTGGCGGTGGCAAACACCCTTGTGGTTTGGATCAACAAATCCTTAGGCACGCCGGTGATGTCCTCGACCACTTCAGGCGTGTAGTGCAACGCCTCTTTTTTGATCGCATCGATCCCGTAAGCTTGGTTTTTAATGACCTCCTTATCCTCCCAACCATGCTTAAAGATCAGATGCAGCATGCCATAAACAAAAGCAATGTCTGTGCCCGAGCGGATGCGCACATAAATGTCTGCCTTAGCCGCACTTTTGGTAAAGACCGGATCGATCACGATCAATTTCGCGTTGTTGCGATCCTTGGCCTGCAAAAAGTGCTTAAAGCCGATCGGATTGCTCACGGCTGTGTTTAGCCCGATCATCAAAATCGCTTTAGAATGCCCGACAATGTCCCCGAAGTGGTTTGTCATCGCACCATACCCCCATGTATTCGCCACACCGGCGACTGTGGTGCTGTGTCAAATGCGGGCTACATGGTCTATGTTGTTTGTCCCATAAAAGGCGGCAAACTTGCGCCAGTAGTAGGCTTGCTGCGAGTTCATTTTCGCACTGCCTAAGAACATCATGCTATCGGGCCCGTATTTTTCACGCATTTTGAGCATTTTTTCGCTGATCTCATTGATTGCTTGCTCGTAACTGATGCGCTTCCACTGCCCGCCCTCTCTTTTGAGCGGGTATTTGAGGCGCATTTTAGACTTGACTAAGTCAATTTGATCCACGCCCTTACAGCAGTGGCTGCCTGCACTGATGGGGTGATCCTGCGCCACATCTTGACGAATCCACACCCCGTCCTTGACCTCCGCAATGATCCCACAGCCCGCCGAACAGATGCTGCAAATCGTTTTGACCCGTTTAACCCCCTCATTGGGATCGATCGTGCTTTCTTTCTTTGTGGCTTTTGTGTTGGCAAAGGCTAGGCTTGCCCCAGCCCCAGCCCCAATTGCGCCCATCTTTAAAAAAGAGCGCCGGCTTAAATTACCCATGTGTTCTCCTCACCATACACTTTTGTAAAAAATCTCCCAAGCGGGGGTTTTGTGGTAGAGAATCTCCTTTTTATTGCTCTTGCCCACCACCACGCCATTGCTACCGCTATCTGTGTCCGGAAAACGCCTTTCAGGCATCACCGCAAGCAAACTTTGGCTAGAGATCGCCCCCACGCCCAAAACGCCCAACTTCTTTAAAGCCCCGCGTCTTGTTGTGGCCTTTTCTGCTTTTCTATTTTTGCTTTCGTCCATCAAACCTCCTTAAGCTAGGTTAAAAAACAACCTTTCATGCTGGATAAACGCGCCAAGGATTATAGCGCAATTTTGATAACACACGCTTTTTTCATGCGTGGCAATGGCCTCAATGAAGGCATCCCCAAACAAGTGGAAGAAGTCCTTAAAAAGCGTGGCATGTAAAGTAAAGAAGTGCGGATTGGCCAACATTTCTTTTAAAAAGGCGTTCATCATCAAGGTCAAAAACGCCAAATCGTCCTCAGCCACAGGGGCACTGATCGTGTAGCTCTCTATTTGCAAACCCGATTGCTTCAAAAGAGCGATCGCCTCTAGGCGTTTCTTGCCATTGTCCTGCCCCTCTAAATAATAAGACGCGCTTAAGGGCACAAAGGATTCTGCTGGGGCAAACAACACGGCGTTTTGCTCCGCCTTAAACGCCTCTAGCCCTTGCGCTAAAAAGCTCTCGATCTCTTGCCACGCCTGCGCCGTTTGGGTGTTGAAGGGGTAATCTTTTAAATGCCCCACCAAGGAGCACAATTCCTTAAAAAGCCCTTCATCATGCACAAACACCACGAGATAATGCCACAAGCGGTAGTAAAGTGCTCTGGCGTGGATTAAATCAACTTCAGGCATGTAGACTTTCTAAATGGTTATAAACGGGGTTGATTTGCCGGCGCACACGGATAAAAATCGCCCTCTTGGGTAGTTCCTCGAGGTTGGTTGCCCCCACATAGGCACAAGTGGAGCGCAGCCCCCCTAAAATTTCTTGCAGAGTGGGCGCAACATTGCCCCTAAAGGGCAAATAGACTTCTTTACCCTCACTGGCCCTATAAGAGCGCACACCCCCGTGGTGCTCTTGCATGGCGGTGTGTGAGCTCATGCCATAAAATAAGGCATAGGGTTTGCCCTCTTTGTCTACAATTTTAGCCTCGGACTCGGTGTGCCCGGCCAACATCCCCCCAAGCATCACAAAATCTGCCCCCCCGGCTAGAGCTTTGGCGATGTCGCCCACACAGGCACAGCCCCCATCCCCACACACCAGCCCCCCAAAGCGTGTGCCGCCTGCGCACACTCTACAATCGCCGAAAACTGCGGCACGCCCACGCCCGTCATTTTGCGTGTGGTACACACACTGCCCGGGCCAATGCCCACCTTGACAATGTCTGCCCCCGCTTGCACAAGCGCCTCGCTCATCTCTGCCCCCACAACATTGCCCGCCATCAGCACCTTACCCGGGAACTTCTCACGCACCTTAGCCACATGGGGCAGAAAATGCGCGCTGTAGCCATTGGCGATGTCCACACAAATGTTTGTCAACACGGGGATCGCCTCCAAGATGCGCTCCAACTTTTCTAGCTCTGCCTCGCTGATGCCTATGGTGATGAACACATAGGGCAAAATTGCGGCATTCTCCCCTGCAAACGCCACCCACTGCTCTAGAGTGTAAAACTTATGCAAAGCAGTAAACATTTTTTCTTGCGCTAGGGCTTTAGCCATGCTAAAAGTCCCCACGCCATCCATGTTCGCCGCTATCACCCCCACCCCATTTAAAACCCGTCCGCTCTTGGTTTTAAAGGAGCGGGTTAGATCGACTTCTTGGCGGGAATTGATAGAACTGCGCCTAGGTTTGATCAAAACATCCTCAAAATCTAAGTATTCATGTGTGTCCATGTGCATGGCAACCCCTTATGTGAATCTATGTGAAATCAACCCTCTATTTTAGCCTAATACTCAAAAAAGTAGCGTTGCAAGGTTTTTAAATCGTTGGTCTTTGTGAGGGCCACCATTAAAAGGATTCGGGCTTTGGCAGGGTTTAAATTGTCGCTGGTTAAGAAGTGATACTTGGCATCGTTGATTTCGCCCGGCTGGGTGATTTCTCCGCTGCCCACACGGCTGGAACGCACCACCACCACACCATTTTTTGTGGCGGCAGCCAAGACATTTAACACAGAAGGGAAGAGATTGCCATTGCCCATGCCAGCACTGATGAGCCCCTCAGCCCCTTTAGCCAACGCCGCTTGTATAAAATCGGGATTATCGTTTTCATGCGCATAGAGAATGTCCACCCTGGGCAGACTTTTGATGTTGGCGATGTTGAACACGCTGTTGAAGGTGTGCTTTCTTAGGGGCTGCATGTAAAAGCGCACTTGGCCGTAGATCACAGAGCCTATGGGGCCTGTGTTTAAAGATTTAAAAGTGTCTGTGTGTGTGGTGTTTGTTTTGCTGACCTCTCTGGCCGCATGGATGGCATCGTCCATCACCACCAACACCCCTTTGTTGTCCGCTTGTTTGCTCGCCGCCACTGCCACGGCGTTGTAAAGATTTAGGGGGCCATCGGCACTAAGAGAGCTGGCATTGCGCATCGCCCCCACAAACACGATGGGCTTTTTGCTGTGCACCACAAGGTCTAAGAAATATGCGCTCTCTTCCATCGTGTCCGTGCCGTGCGTGATGACCACGCCTTGCACTTCGGGTTTGTCTAGCAAGGCTTGGGTGCGCTTGGCGAGTTTGATTAAAGTGGCGTTGTCCATCTCTTGCGAACCGATGTTGCTGATTTGCTCCCCCTTAAGGGTGGCTAGCTCTTGTAGTTGCGGGATGGCCTTTAAGAGCGCATCTACGCCCACCACCCCCGCCTTGTAAGCGCTGCTTGAGCGGCTGTTGGAGTTGCCCGCAATCGTCCCGCCTGTGGCAAGCACATAGATCAAAGGTTTTGCCCAACACACTCCGACAAACAATAAAGACCAAAGCAAACGCATAAAAATCCTTTAGAAACACCAAATGGCTCGATTCTAGCGCGGTTTTCTACACGCTGGGTAAATGCGCCCAACTTAAGCTAAAAATACGGCTTATTTTGCTAGAATAGGCGGTTTAGATTTCAAGTAAGGACTATAGACGCGCATGCAAACCCTATCCATCATTAAACCCGATGGCGTGAAAAAGCGCATCATCGGTAAAATCATCACCCGTTTTGAAGAGGCGGGGTTGGAGGTGGTCAAAATCAAACGGCTACACCTAAACCAAGCGCAGGCCGAGGAGTTTTACGCCATCCACCAAGACCGCCCCTTTTTCAACGACTTGGTTGCGTTTATGACGAGTGGCGCAGTGGTGGTGATGGTGCTAGAGGGGGCAAATGCTGTGGAGAAAAACCGCGAGTTAATGGGCGCGACCGACCCCAAAGCCGCCAAAGCTGGCACCATTCGGGCGGACTTTGCTGAAAACATCGATGCGAATGTCATACATGGCAGCGACAGCGAAGAAAACGCCCAAAGAGAAATCGCCTTTTTCTTCAGCAAATAGTGCGCCTAGACATGCAAAAAATCGGGCATTCTGTAAAATCCGTGGCATGTGCTTTTGAGGGCGTGCACCTGGACGGGCAGGTGCACCGAGTCGCCCCGAAGCTCTTTATGCTGGAGGGGCATTTGCACGGAGAGGTGCCCGTTGTGTGCGCGCGTAGTGCCGAAGTCTTTAACAAAACCTTGTCCCAAGATTTAAAGCTCTTGCTCTGTGATGGGGTGTTTGACCCTAAACAGAGTTTGGAGGGTTGGGGCGTGGATGCCCTAGACACCATGGAGTGTTTTGGCGGTGTCATTGATTTGGAGGATATTTTGCGCTCAGAGGTGCAGAGTATCCAAACCGATTATCACTATTTAGACCAACCATAAAGGATAAAAAATGGCAGTACCTGATAGACGCGTGAGTAAAACAAGGGCAAGAAAACGCCGTACCCACTACACAGCCAAATTAGCCATGCCCACTAAAGGCAAGGACGGCAGCTGGAAATTGCCCCATTTTGTCAATCGATTCACAGGCAATTACAAATAGTCAGCGATGAAAATCGTTGTTGACATGATGGGAGCGGACCTTGGGGTCTTACCTATTCTTGAGGGCGTTTCTAAGGCGTTGGCGAGCAAGGCGTTTGAGCCCATTTTAGTGGGCGATGCCAAGAAGGCAAAAGCGTTCATTTCTAAGGACTTGGCCTCTAAGGTGGAGGTCATTGACTGCCCCGACTTTATCCGTATGGAGGAGCAAGCCACAGAGGCGCTCAAGCGCAAAGAGGCTTCCATTTTCGTGGGGATGGATATTTTAAAAAACGGGGCGGACGCTTTGGTTTCAGCCGGGCATAGCGGGGCGACTATGGGGCTTGCCACGCTCAAACTCGGGCGCATTAAAGGCGTGAGCCGCCCCGCTTTGTGTACCCTGATGCCTTCTGTGGGTAAAAGGGCGAGTTTGTGCCTAGATGTGGGCGCGAACACCGATTGCAAGGCGGAATATCTTTTAGACTTCGCCATTTTGGGCTATGAGTATGCCAAAAGCGTTTTGGGATATGACAGCCCCACGGTGGGGCTTTTAGCCAATGGTGAAGAAGACAGCAAGGGCGATAGCCTCACCAAAGAAGCGTTTAAGCTCATCCACGACTACCCCCTATTTGCCGAAAATACATCCATTTTCAAGGGCAATGTGGAGGGCAACGACATTTTTGTCAACAGCGTGGATGTCGTGGTGTGCGATGGCTTTGTCGGTAACATTGTGCTCAAAACTACAGAGGGGGTCGCGGGCGCGATCGGCAGCATTTTTAAAACCACGATTAAGGAGCATTTCAGCGCTAAAATCGGGGCGTTTCTTTTAAAAGAGGCCTTTGGCACGCTCAAGCAAAAGACCGACTACGCCGAATATGGCGGCGCGCCGCTCTTGGGCGTGAACAAAACAGTCATCATCAGCCACGGTAAAAGCAATGCGCGGGCGATTGAGTGCGCCATTTACCAAGCGATTCGGGCGAAGGAAAGCGGTGTGGTCCAAAAAATGGCACAAGCCTTTAGCCATA
This sequence comes from Helicobacter sp. NHP19-003, assembly GCF_019703305.1. Lineage (NCBI taxonomy): Bacteria > Pseudomonadati > Campylobacterota > Epsilonproteobacteria > Campylobacterales > Helicobacteraceae > Helicobacter > Helicobacter gastrocanis. The sequence goes on from NZ_AP024814.1 coordinate 1,448,690, forward strand.
AAAACCCCACAGAGTCTACAGCTTCAAATTAAAGGATTTTCATGCCCTATGCAATGTTGCGCTCAGTGGCTTCGTATGTGCCTGCAAATTGTGTCCCCAACAGCGCCTTTGAGGGGCTTTTAGACACCACGGACGAGTGGATACAAAAGCGCACAGGGATCAAGACCCGCTATTTTGCCAGCCCTAAGGAAAAGAGCAGCGATTTAGGCGTGCGTGCCGCAAAGCTAGCCATCGAGCGGGCAGGTTTGAAGAAAGAGGACATTGATTTGGTCTTGGTCGGCACCTTGAGCCCCGATTATGTCGCCATGCCCTCCACTGCTTGCGGTCTAAGCGCCAAATTAGGCTTAGAAAACACGCCCAGCATGGACTTGATTGCTGCTTGCAGTGGGTTTATCTATTTGCTCGCCACCGCTAAGGCGTTTGTGGAAAGCGGCATGTATGAAAATGTGCTGATCGTGGGGGCAGAGAAGTGTAGCAGTGTTTTAGATTTTAGCGATCGCTCCACTTGTGTGTTGTTTGGGGATGGGGCGGGGGCGTGTGTGATCTCACCCACTGAGGATATTAAAAAGAGCATCTTAGATGTTAAAATTGCCGCCAATGGCAACTTTGGCGACTACCTTTACACTCCAAGAAACATTAAGGGCAGTGCCTTTTGCCCCGGGCATGAGGACAGCCAGGCACTGCACATGAAGGGCAATGAAATTTTCAAGCTTGCCATCAAAACTTTGCTCAAAGATGTGGAGGAAATCCTCCAAGCCAACGCCATCACCCCAGAACAGATCGCCTATTTCATCCCCCACCAAGCAAATTTACGCATCATCCAAGCGGTGCAAAACCAACTCGCCTTTAAAGAGGATCAAGTGGTCTTGACCGTGCAAAAATACGGCAACACTTCGGCTGCCAGCATCCCTATGGCGATGAACGACATTTTTGAACAAGGCAAGCTCAAAACGGGCGATTTGATGCTCTTAGATGCCTTTGGCGGTGGCCTCACTTGGGGCTCTGCGTTGGTGTATTTTGGAGAAAAAGCATAGCTTTTTCTTTAGCATAGCTTTTTCTTTAGCATAGCTTTTTCTTTAGCATAGCTTTTTCTTTAGCATAGCTTGTCCAAGCAGGCGTAGCCTGCCCATGAAAGGTGTAGCTTTTTCATGAAAAGCGTAGCTTTTTCTTTGGCGCAACTTGTCTACAAAGGTATAGTCTTTTCTTTAGCATAGTTTTTTCTTCACCACTCGCGTGGCTCTATCCGAACATGGTGGGGGCGAGCTTTGCGTATCAAAGTTTTGAGCCCGCTTTGCGTGAATTTGTAAAAAATTTTGACATGTTGCCTTTAAAACTCTTTTCCTTTGAACTCAAAAAAGAGATCACTTTGGGCACTTTAGGGAATGTTGCTTTCAAGCCATCAGTAACAGCTTTCGGGCACATGGGGGGTATTTGGTGGTCGAGAAACTAGACACCGCCGACAACGACTTAACAGATCTGCTCAAAACGCCTACACGCTAGCTTTGGCATTGGGTCATTTTGTTAAACATTCACGACATGTCTAAAAGCCAAGTGCTTTTAAACGCCGGTTTTAAAGACAATTTAGACCACACGATGCTAACAGAATTGTCTAAGAAAAGCTCCAATTTTAGGCAGTTTTTAGAGACCTTGAACCTTTACCACAAAACAATCGAGGCAAATATGAGCGATCAAACAAGCTTCCAAGCTTTTGATGGTGTCTTAAGCCCTGAAAACCTCGAGGACTATGTCAAGATGGAGATTTTTAAGTAAGAGCCCCAAGAGGACTAGTCCACTTTAACCCATAACCTATGAAAGGAACGGTGCATGTTGAACACTTTACCCCCTTAAAAAAGGGCACACCTTTAAGGATTTCGGTTTTGGTCGGTTGCAAGAAGTAAAAATAAAATGGCTATATTTGTAAAAAGTATTGATTTTAACTAAAAAATTTGCTATACTGACCTTAGTTAAATTCCTTGACAAGGGCTTTGAAATGCCTAGCAACGCAAATGAGTTAGAGATTGTTAAACGACTCTTTAATGGTCTAACAGATCAAGATAAGAAAACCTTTTTAAAGACTATTAGAAGCAAGGAAAATTCTCAAATTAAGACACCTATTCAAAAAGCAATTAAAGAGTGTCCACATTGTAAATCTGTTAAGTTTGTCAAGAATGGCAAGAAAGACAATAGACAGAGATTTATGTGCAAGACATGCAAAAGGACTTTTACCCACACTAACAACACTATTCTTTTTAGCACCAAAAAAGACATTAAGATTTGGCAACAATTCGTCCACTGTATGGTGGCAAAATATTCACTGAGAAAAACTGCCAAGATTTGTAATATCGATGTGACAACAGCATTTTATTGGCGACACAAAATTTTAGATGCCTTGCAAAGCATACAAGATGGAATAGAACTAAATGGCATCGTAGAAGCTGATGAAACTTACTTCCCTCTTTCGTTTAAAGGACATCATAAAAATTTTAAGTTGCCATGCTTGGCTAAAAAACGAGGCACACAAGCAACTAAGCGTGGGTCATCTAAAGAACAAGTTTGTGTAACAAGTAGAGTGAATTTAGACGGAAAATCTATCGCCAGGGTTTCCAATTTTGGCAAACCTAAAATTAAAGACCTAGAGAGAGTTTTAGGCGATAGGATCGCCAAAGAGAGTGTTTTTGCAACAGATGGTTTCAGAGCCTATTTGAAACTTGCAAACGGTATGGAACTAAGCCATATTAGAATACCTAAAAAAACATAAACTAGGCTCTTTTAACATCCAAACCATCAATAGTGAGCATAGTCATCTAAAAGATATGATCAAACACAAATTCAAAGGCATAGCTACCAAATACCTAGATAATCACCTTGTCTATCACAACTTTGTAAATTTTGCAAAAGAGGATCCCAAAGAAACGATCTTGTTTAAACACATACAAAACAGCGAATGCATTAGCTTGAGCAAAGAGATTTCTAAGAGAGAGTGTTTGGGGTTAGTGGGGTAAAATGGCAAACGAGCAACAAACTATGAATAAGTTGAGGGATTTTATCTCCGGTAAAGAAATTAGGGAAAGCCCTGAAGAGAAAGAGGCGGTGCAACCATTTTTAAAGATACTCCACGAAGACTATGGTTATCCAAAAAATCTTTTGCAAGCACACCCGCAATACAGAGTCAAGGCAAGCCCATCTGACAAAAAAGGTTATCCCATTGACATTGCTGTTTTTGAAACAATACAGAATGAGAAAAAACTAAAAATTGTCGTGGAGTGCAAGAAAAAAGATAGAAAAGATGGAATAGAACAACTAAAAAGTTATCTGAAATTTTGCGAAGCGCGCATAGGCATTTGGTTTAATGGTGAGGAAAGTGTCTATATCCAAAAGATAGAGAAGTCTGGGAATATCGTTTTTGAAGAAATAAGTGCTTTTCCCAAGCACAATGAAAAATTAAGCGAGATAGGAAAGTATCTAAGAAAAGATTTAAAACCCACGCACAACTTAAAAGAAATTTTTAAAGAGATTAGGGGGCGGATTGTCGCTAACAGCACGGGCGTGAATCGAGACGAACAAATCGCCAAAGAGATGATTTTATTGATCCTTTGTAAAATTTACGATGAGCGTTTTACGGCTAATGACAAAATGGTAAGATTTAGAGCATCTGTAGATGAAAGTGATAAAGAAGTCAGGGATAGGATCGACGAACTTTTTGCAGACATACAGCAAAAATACGATGATGTTTTAAACAAACAAGACACCATAACCTTTGATAGCAAAACCCTAAAATTAGTGGTGGGCAAACTCCAAAATATCTGTATCACTGAAACCGACAGAGACAGCGTGGGGGATGCGTTTGAAGTTTTTATAGGATACTCGTTAAAAGGTTCTCAAGGGCAGTTTTTTACACCCAAAAATGTAGTTAGGCTGATGGTAGAAATTGTCGCGCCAGACAAAAAGCACACCATCATCGATCCAGCGTGTGGGAGTTGTGGGTTTTTGGTTGAGTCATTAAAATACCTTTGGCACACCCTAGATAAAACCATTGAAAACGAAATTTCTAGAGCCGAAGAAAAGATGGCTTTGGCGATCAAAAATATTAGAGGGATTGAAAAAGACAGCTTTTTAACAAAAGTGGGTAAAGCCTATATGACCATTTTAGGCGATGGCAAGGGGGGTATCTTTTGTGAAGATAGCTTGGAATTGCCTAAAAATTGGGGTGAGCTCACAAAAAGCCAAATCAAATTAGAAAGCTTTGATCTCTCTTTTTCAAACCCACCCTTTGGAAAAGATATCAAAGTAACGGGCAAGGATAAACTAGCCCAATATGCTTTGAATTTAAATAAAAAAGAAGGCAATGTTTCCACACTGTTTTTAGAAAGGAATTTACAACTTTTAAAAAAGGGGGGCAGATTGGCGATCATTTTGCCCGAAACCTACTTCCACGCTCCCAGCACGAGATATGTCAGAGAGTTTTTAACCCAACACAATATCGAGTGGCTCATCGATATCCCCCACAACACATTTAGACCCCACAACAATGCTAAGTGCATTATCTTAATCCTTCAAAAGGACACAAAACAACAAAAATTTATCAATATGGCTGTAGCTGAATTTGCAGGGCACGATCACAATGGCAAGGCGATTTATCATGTTGATGGCAGTGTCAAAGACGACACGCCGACAATCATTGATGAAGTGAGGGGAAGGACAGATGAAAAGAAATACACCTTTGAAGTAGAGGCGCATAAGGTGATTGCAAGCGATATTTTGATTCCTAGATACTTTTGGAAAAGTAAAGAACTTGAGATCGCAGACATTGCCCATAGAAAAAATCTAAACATGGTTTCTTTGCAAGAGTTGATCGATCATGCGTGTATTAGTTTTTTTGACGGGCATGGATCGCCTAAGGGGGAGCTAAAGGGTGAGGGTTCAATCCCTTACATAAGAGTTAAGGACATTGTAAATTGGCAGATTTACAAAGACCCTACAGCCATGATTCCTACAAGCGAATACGATAGACTTTTTTCTAAGGCTAAACAACTCAAGCCAAAAGACATCTTATTTGTCAAACGGGGGAGTTACAGAATAGGCAGCGTGGCCATGGTTTCTCCAAACGACACACATGTTATTCTGACAAGGGAAATATTAGTTCTTAGAGTGAATACACAAAGTGCTACCAAGCAATATGGAATGACGCCCGAATATTTGTTATACGCGATGTCTCATGTGATCACTTATAAGCAACTTGAAAATAAAATTTTTATAGACACGACTTTACCAAACATTGCCGATAGATGGAAAGAGCTACAAATCCCCATCCCTAGAGATGCTAGCCAGCTAGAGCAAATCACGAAAAAAGTCAAAAGTGCCATCACTAAACAGTGGGGATTTTTAAATATAGTTGATACTTTAAAAAATCACAACGATGTTTTCTATACTTGAGTTGTTAATATATGGGTTAGGTGTTGTTATTAACATCGAAGAGTGGTGCAGATGGTGATCGGTTTTTCCTCATCTAACTCTTTAAAAAATCAATACTTTTTACAAATACAGCCAATAAAATTTAAAATAAATTTAGGAGAAAATGATGGCGATTACACATATAGAACTTAAGGGCCAACACCTCCATGTCTATGGAGAGAAAAACAAAATATTTTATGCGACCGGCGTTAGTCCAAGCGATAAATTGTTGGGGTTTACAGCTAGCTCTTTTACTTTAAAAAAAGGGCAATATACAGTAACTTAAGATGAAAAAGGCAAAACCACCGGCTCACGCCATACACCTTAATATGGGGAGCTCTAAGCCCCACTTAGGGCACACTTTGAGGTAGCTGGGCTACCCCAGCATAGACTAACTTTGAAAAGAAGGGGCGACAGCCCCCCAAAGGTGTATTCACCCCACCAATGCTTACAAATCCCCAAAACACGAGGCGATACAAGTTAGCCCCCTTTAAGCACAAAGCCCCCTAAGCCATGAATTTTTTAAGCCGCTCTAAGCCCGCCTTGATTTGTTCTAAAGAACAAGCGTAAGACATGCGCACAAAGCCCTCAACTCCAAAAGCAATGCCGGGCACGAGTGCCACGCCCTGCTCTGCTAAGAGTTTTTGACAAAACTCCATAGAGTTTTGCCCGGGGATTTTGATCCACAAATAAAACGCCCCCTGTGGCTTCAAGGTGCTAAGGCCTTTAATTTCATTGAGTCCCGCATAAGCCATATCGCGGCGCTCTTTAAAGGCAAGGCGCATGTTTTCAATGTCTTGGTCGGCACAACCTTGCAGGGCGGCTAAAGAGGCTTTTTGGGCGATGGAATTGATGTTAGAAGTGCTGTGGCTTTGCAAGGCGAGCATGTGTTTTAACAAAGCCTTGTCTTTCGTGGCTAAATAACCCACACGCCAGCCGGTCATGCTCAAGGCTTTGCTAAGGCCATTGATGGTGATCGTGCGCTCTAATTGCCCTTCAAGCGCGCCAAAAGAGCACATAGAGCCCTCATACACGAGTTTTTCATAAATTTCATCGCTTAAGACCCACACCTTCGTGTTTTTGAGTACCTCTGCTAGGGCTTGCAACTCGGCTTTGGTGTAGATCATGCCTGTGGGGTTGGAGGGGGTGGTGAGCACCAGCATTTTGGTTTTAGGGGTTAGGGCTTGTTGCAGTTGCTCTGGGGTGATTTTAAATTCCGTGGCAGCATCGGTGGGCAAGAAGACATTTTTACCCCCGCTGTAGGTTACAAGCTCGGGGTAACTCACCCAATAGGGCGCAGGGATGATGGCCTCATCGCCGGGGTTGATGAGGGCCTGAAAGGCGTTGAACAGGCATTGTTTCGCCCCATTGCTCACCATGACCTCGTCTGCGGTGTAGTGCAAGCCACTTTCCTTTTGAAATTTTTGGGCGATGGCTTGCAACAATTCGGGGATGCCCTTCACGGCTGTGTATTTGCTAAAACCCGCATCGATCGCCGCCTTGGCCGCCTCTTTCACGCAAGGGGGGGTGTCAAAGTCGGGCTCGCCCGCGCTGAAACTTAAAATGTCCCTGCCCTGCGCCTTCAACTCCTGTGCCAGCGTGGTGATGGCGATGGTCTGCGAAGGGGCGATTCTCGTGATTCTGTCTGCGTACATCAGGATTCCTTTTGTTGGGTTTCTAAATATTTGGTGTGGATTTGATTGCGTCTAAAGTCGGGATTATCCAGCATGGCTAAATGAAAGTCCCTGGTCGTCTTGATCCCCTCCACAAAAAACTCTTTGAGTGCCCGCTTCATTTTGGCGATGGCTTGATCCCGATTAGGCGCATGCACGATGAGTTTACCGATCATTGAATCGTAATAGGGGGGCACGCTATAACCCGCGTAAGCGTGGGTGTCAAAGCGCACGCCCATCCCCCCGGGGGCGATCCACGAGGTGATCTTACCCGCACTTGGCGTGAAGGTCTTGGGGTCCTCGGCGGTGATGCGGCACTCTATGGCGTGCCCCCTGCAGACAATCGATTCTTGAGGGGGGAGTGTTTCCCCTTGAGCGATCCTAACCATCCACTCCACTAAATCTAAACCACTCACCATTTCGCTCACCGTGTGCTCCACTTGCAAGCGGGTGTTCATCTCCATAAAGTAAAAATCCTCTCCATTCGCATCTAACAAGAACTCAAAGGTCCCCGCCCCCACATAACCGATGTGCTTAGCGGCGCTAATGGCGGTCTTTAAGAGTCTTTGGCGTACCTCTTCTTGCAAAACTAAGGCGGGGGTTTCTTCAATAAGCTTTTGTTGGCGGCGCTGGGTGGAGCAATCCCTCTCGCCCACATGCACCACATTGCCATGTTTGTCGGCTAGGATTTGCACCTCGATGTGCTTGGGGTTTTTGATGAACCTTTCAATGTAGACGCTGCCATCCCCAAAAGCGCTCAACGCTTCGGTTTCAGCGGCTAGATAGAGGTTTTTAAGCGCACTGGCTTTCTCCACCACGCGCATGCCCCGTCCGCCTCCGCCATTGGCCGCCTTGATGATGATGGGAAAGCCGATGCGCTGGGCAACCTCCAGTGCCTCTTCATAGCTCTTTAAAATCCCATTGGAGCCCTCAATCACAGGCACACCCGCCTCTTGCATGCACACCTTGGCTTTGGATTTATCCCCCATTAAAGCCATCACCTCAGCACTAGGGCCAATGAACTCTAGCCCGTGATGGGTGCAAATCTCCACGAAATTTTGGTTTTCACTTAAAAACCCATACCCGGGGAAAATCGCATCGGCTTCAAAAAGCTCGGCGGCGCTGATGATCGCCGGGATGTTTAAATAGCTCTCTGCAGACTTAGGCCCGCCCACGCACACCTTCGCGTCAGCGGTGTTGAGGTAGTGGGCATCCTTGTCGGCGCTGGAGTAAATGGCGATGGATTGTTTGCCCATTTGGGCGATGGTTTGAATCGCCCTGAGCACAATCTCCCCCCGATTAGCGATCAGTATGCGCTGAATCTCTTTCTCCATGCCACACCTTAAAGTTTTTCAATCTTGACAAGCTGTGTGCCGTATTCTACGGCGGTTGCATCGTCTACTTCAATGGCTAGGATTTTACAATCACATTCGGCCTCAATCTCGTTCATGATTTTCATCGCCTCTACAATGCCGATCACCTGCCCTTTTTTGATGGTGTCGCCCACCTGCACATAGGGGCTGGCGGTGGGGCTGGGGCGGTGGTAGAAAGTGCCGACCATGGGGGATAGAATGTAGTCTTCTTTGGCTTTTTGTCCCACGCTTGCTGCCCCGGTTGTGGCGTTGATGGCGCAGGCGCTGGCGGTGGGGGTGTGCAACAAGGGCTGCTGGGCGGGCGTGCCCTCTACAATTGCTGCCTGCACTTGAGTCGTCCTTTTAGCCGACTTGTCTAGCACTAACTCCACACTCTCCATTTTGAGTTTAAAATAACCGATCTGACTCTCGTCAAAGGCCGCCATCAGCTCTTGAATGTCGCTTACATGCATCAAGTGTCCTTAAAAGTGAATTGCTTAGTTTAGGGCTATGATAACATGATTTTGATGTTAATATTGATGTTAATATTAATTTTAAGTGGGTAGAATACCGCTTTATTTTAAGCAAAGGAGAGTTTATGGCAACTAGACGAGAGCACGATTTCATCGGCGAAATGGAAATTGAAGACAGCCTCTACTACGGCATCCAAACCATGCGGGCGGTGGAGAACTTCAACATCACGCATGACCGCCTCTACAATTACCCCGTGTTCATCCGCTCTTTCGCACAAGTGAAAAAGGCAGCGGCTTTAGCCAACACCGAATTAGGCTTGATCGATGTAAAAATCAAGGATGCGATTTGCCACGCTTGCGACAAAATCATTGCGGGTGAGTATTTGGATCAATTTGTGGTGGACATGATCCAAGGGGGGGCTGGCACCAGCACTAACATGAACATCAATGAAGTGATCGCTAACCTCGCTTTAGAGTTTTTAGGGCATAAAAAGGGCGAGTACCAATACTGCCACCCTAATGACCATGTCAACCGCTCACAATCCACCAACGATGCCTACCCCTCAGCGTTAAAAATTGCTATCTATGAGAGGCTAGACAAACTCACCCAAACCCTCAAGATCTTAAAAGACGCATTTGCCCTGAAGGCCAAAGAGTTTTCCCACATCCTTAAAATGGGGCGCACCCAGCTGCAAGACGCTGTGCCCATGACCCTAGGCCAAGAGTTTGAAACCTTTGTGTGCATGGTGGAAAAGGACATCCAGCATGTCCTAGATGCGCGCAATTGGACCAGGGTGCTTAATTTAGGGGGCACAGCCATTGGCACGGGCATCAACTCCCACCCCGATTATAAAAATATTGTGGAGAAGAAAATCCAAGAGGTTACGGGCCGTCCCTTCACCATCGCCCAAAACCTCATTGAAGCCAGCCAAAGTACAGGGGCGTATGTGCAAGTGAGCGGGGCGCTCAAAAGGGTGTCCATTAAGTTGTCTAAAATCTGTAACGACTTGCGTCTTTTGAGCTCAGGGCCTCGAGCGGGTTTAAATGAAATCAACCTGCCCAAAATGCAACCCGGAAGCTCGATCATGCCCGGTAAGGTCAACCCCGTGATCCCCGAAGTGGTGAATCAAGTGTGCTTCTCGGTGATCGGCAATGACCTTTCTGTGGCGATGGCAGCCGAGGGTGGACAGTTGCAACTCAATGTGTTCGAACCCGTGATCGCCTATAAACTTTTCCATTCTTTTGTCATGCTCGATCGCGCGATCCACACTCTAGTGGATAAATGTATTTTAGGCATCACGGCTAATGAAAAAATCTGCCAAGACTATGTGTTCAACAGCATCGGCATCGTGACCGCCCTAAACCCCCACATCGGGTATGAAAAGTCTGCCTCCATTGCCAAAGAAGCCCTAGAAACCGGCAAATCCATCCACGAAATTGTGTTGGAGCGCAAATACCTCACCCAAGAGCAGTTAGACGAGATTTTCCAACCCGCCAACATGCTAAGCCCCCATGTCTTTAAAAAGCACAAAGATTAGGCCTTTGGGCTTGCTCTTAAGCCTAGTTTTTCTAGGCGCGTTGGGGGCTAAGGCGCACCCCCGCCTGCCATCGCCCATCCCCCCGCCCGCCAAGTGGTGATCAACCTAGAGCCCTGCAGCCCCGATTGTTTGCATAAGCTCTATGCCAGCGGACAGATATTTTCTTTCATGGCACACTATGCCAGCGACACACAGGATGCACAGCTACAAGACAATTACACCATCATAGATGACCTGCTAAACCCCACTTTGAGTGCAAAAAACCCGCAAGTGGAGGACACACAAAACCAACAAGAGGTCTATAAAGTCGCGCTCTTAGCACCTAAAAAAGTTGTGGGGCGTTACGCCGACACTTCCACCAACGCCCTTTTGGCTTACCTAGCTTTAAAAAACCACAACTTCACGCTCAAAGTTTTTGACAGCCAAAAGGAAGACCCCGAGAGCCTGAAGAAGGCTTACCAAAGCATTGAAAACGAGGGTTTTCCCTTTGTCATTGCGTTGTTGACCCAAGAGGGAGTGCAAAACTTGGTGGCAAAGACCCCCCTAACCTTGCCGACCATTGTCCCCACGGTGAATAAACACCAGCTAGAAAAGCGCATGGATTTACCCTCCACACTCATTTTTGGGGGGATCGACTTCCCTAAGCAAGTGGCGATGCTCTTGGAGTTTAGCCAGCACAGACCCCTGGTGGTCTATAACGATGACAGCTTTCGGGGAGAGATGCTGAGCAAAAGCCTCAAGGATTTGGGGGCGAACATCCTTTATGAAGACACCATCACCTTTAAAAAGGCGAGCGCCTTTGGCAAGGAACTTGGCAGCCAACGCCGCTACCTACGAAATGGCGTGGTGCTTTTCAACACTTCCATTGTGAAAACGGGCATGCTCTTAAGCCAAATAGGCATGCTCTCTAGCCGTGAGAGACCGCAAATGTTGCTCTCTTCGCAAATCAACTTCAATCTGTCCATGTTCATGCTGACCCAAGCACAGGATCGCCAAAACCTTTACATCACCAGTGCCTTAGCCGAATTGAACCCCTATTTGAGCCAAACCGCCGCTTTGTTGAACAGCGATTTAAAATACGATTGGGTGGGCTATGCTAGTGTGGATTGTTTGGAGCATATGTTGGTGCGTTTTTACCCCCACTTGCAGCGCTACTTCAAAGAGCCCTTGCAAGACCAACAAATCCTTTACACCAACACCCTTTACACGCCCAAATACTTAGGCTTTAGGCCACTCAATTAAACTTAAGGGGATTCATGCAAGTGCTTTTGAAACACGCCACGCCGCTTTCTTGTTGCTATGAAGCCATCCGCACCTGTTACCAAAGTTTTGGCTACAGCGACAATGGGGGGCGCAAGGATTTAGAACTCATCGATCGCGTGGCGAACAAATACCGCCACAACTCCACCCTAGAGCATTTATTTTACAACTTTGACATCCAAGGCATCAGTCGTGCGTGCTTGCAAGAATTAGCGCGCCACCGCATGGCAAGTTTTTCAGTCAAATCCAGCCGCTACACCTTAAGAGAGCTCAAAAACGAAGAGAGTTTTTTGCCCCTAGAGGCACACAACCTAGAGAGAGCCCAAAAATTTTTAGTCTTTACGGGAGTGGAGGCGGTGGATTGTGCGAGTGTGCAAGCCTTAGAAAATTTACGCCTTTTAATCGTGCAAAACATTAAAAACGATTACGCCAAATTTGCCATGCCAGAGAGTTATAAAACCAGTCTAGCTTTTAGCTTAAACGCCCGCAGTTTGCAAAACTTCTTGAGCTTACGCACGGACAGCAAAGCCCTTTGGGAAATCCGCGCTTTGGCTTTAAAAATTTACGAAGCCTTGCCTGAAGAACACCGCTACTTATTCACCCATTGCCTCAAACATGAAAACCCTACACCTTGTTGATACCTTTAGCCTTCTCTTTAAGTTTTACTACCCCTTAAGGGATTTACACACTTCTAAGGGGTTTAACACCGCATGGCTGAACGCCTTTGTAAGAATCCTGCAAAGGCTTTACAACTTCAAAGCCGATGGCCTGATTTTCGCCCTAGAGAGTGGGAGCAACCACCGCAAAGACTTGCACCAAGAGTACAAAGCTAACCGCCAAGCCCCCCCCCATTTAGACACACAACTCCCCATCATTTTTGAGTGGATCGAACGCATGGGGCTGTGTGCTTTGAGCGTGGCGGGTTATGAGAGCGATGATGTCATTGCCAGCTTGTGTCAGCACTTTGACACGCCCCTGATTAGGATTTTCAGCGCCGATAAGGACTTTTTTCAGCTTGCAAGTGAGCGGGTGGTGCTCTTTGATTTAAGCACACAAAGCACGAGAGGCGTGGATTTTTGCCTAGAGAAATACAAGATACACCCCAGACAATTCACCGACTATCAAGGTTTGGTGGGCGATAGCAGCGATGGCTACAAGGGGGTTAGGGGCATCGGGGCAAAGGGAGCGGCCAAGCTTTTGCAAGAATGGGGGGATTTAGAAAATATCTATGCCAACTTAGACAAACTCCCCTCTAAATTACAAAGTGCCCTAAGAGCGGACAAAGACCAAGCCTTTTTGAGCCGCACTTTAGCGACCCTTAAGAGCGATTTAACACTAGAGTTTAAAACGCCACCTAACTTCCCTACAGAAAACCCCCTATTAAAGATTGAAGACGCTTTGGCGGAGTTTGAAATGTTTGGCTTGTTAAAGCAAATCCAGCCCAAAGCCACCTTAAGCCCGTTAAACACGCCCTTAAACTCCAGCCAAGAAGTGCTAGACAAACTCGCTAAAAGCCCCCCCTGTGTGGTGCAAACCAAAGAGCTTAAAGAGGGGGTGTTGCTCGGGGTGTTGCCTTTAAGTGGGGAGTTCATGGCGGTGCTTTTAAACGACTTACTATCCCCCACTTTGGTGCAGCAGCTTTACACCTGTCAGCTCATAGGGCATGGTTTAAAAGAAGTCTTTAGCCATTTGGGGCGTTTTGGGGCGTTTAAGGGGGCAAGCTTTGAGGACATCAGCCTATTGGCGTGGCTGGCTAATTGCTATTTAGACAATTCTTTAAATGCCCTAGTCTTGAGCTTACACCTAGAAACCCCAGCCCCCCTAGAGGGCAATTTAGCCCAAATCGCCGCCGCCATGTGCCACAACGCCCCCATCATTTTAAAAGCCTACACCCACTACAAAAAAAATTTAAACCCCAATTTGTGGGCTCTCGCGCACAACTTAGAATACCCCCTACTCACGCTTTTAGCCCAAATGCAAGGGCATGGGTTTTTGTTGGATTTAGACTATTTGCAGGGCCTAGATACAGAGTTTAAACAAAGCTTGTTGGAGTTAGAGCAGCGCATACAAGAACAAGCCCACACAGACATCAACCCCAACTCTTCCAAACAATGGGCGCAATTTCTCTACACCCATTTAGGGCTCGCAAGCAAGCACGCCACCAAGATCAAAACGGGCTTCTCCACGAATGAAATGAGCCTAAAAGCCTTGCAACAAGCCTACGCAGGGCAGAGCATCAAGGGTGTTGAGGTGTCTAGTTTGCTAGGCACGCTTTTAGAATACAGAGAGCTTTTTAAGCTCCAGAGCACCTATGTCAAGCCCCTATTAGAACGCCAAGTTAAGGGCAAAATCCACACGCTCTTTCACCAAACCACCACCGCGTCCTCAAGGTTAAGCTCGAGCAAGCCCAATTTACAAAATATCCCCATGCGCACCCCCCTAGGGCAACAAATCGCCCGGGCTTTCATCGCCCCTAAAAATGCCGTGTTGCTGGGGCTGGACTACTCCCAAATGGAGCTTAGACTATTAGCGCATTTTAGTGAGGACTCGCATTTAATCCACGCCTTTGAACAAAACCAAGACATCCACACCAACACCGCCCTAGCCCTTTTTAACGACCCTAAACAAAGGTCTTTGGCCAAGGCGATCAACTTTGGGCTGATCTATGGCATGGGGGCTAACCGGCTCGCCGCCACGCTAGACATCAGCCTAAAAGAGGCAAGAGATCACATGGCGCGCTATTTTCAAGCCTTCCCCACCATCAAGGATTTTTTAGACAAACTCAAAGAGCAGATTTTACAAGAGGGGCAGGTGCGCACTTTATTAGGGCATGTGCGCGCCTTCAATTTTGAAGGGGCTAGTCCTAAACTCATTGCCGACCATTTAAGAGAGGGGGCAAATACCCTATTTCAGGGGAGCGCAAGCGATTTGATGAAACTTGCCATGCTGGCGGTGAAAGAGCACTACCCGCAGCTTAAAGTGCTCGTGCAAGTGCATGACGAACTGATTTTAGAGGTGCCAAAAGAGCAAGCGGACACGCTCGCCAAAGGGCTTCAAACTCTCATGCAAGAAATTTACCCACTCAAAGTCCCTCTAGAATGCCATGTGCGCTTGGGGTCAAACTGGGCGGATTTAAAGGCGTAAACCCCCATAAACACGCAATATTAAGTTTTTCAGTGTAGAATATACGTTTTGTAAAAATGCTAGAGGAGCGAGATGATGGCTGAGATCAATCGGCGGGATTTTTTGAGCATGGCACTTGCAGGCGTGGCTGGGGCTGGTGCAATTGCGGGGCTGGTCGCCATGAAAAAAACATGGGACCCATTGCCTAGTGTGGTGTCGGCGGGCTTTACCACCGTGGATGTTTCCAGCATGAAAGATGGGGAGTTTAGCAGTGTGGAGTGGCGGGGCAAACCCGTTTACATCATCCGCAAAACCCCCAACATGCCCTTTGACGCAAAAAGGGATTTCAAGGTCAATAATGGGGTTTTCACCGTGGGGGTGCAGATTTGTACACATTTGGGTTGTATCCCTAATTTTGAGTCCATTGACAAGGGCTTTTTATGCCCCTGCCATGGGGGGCGATTCACCACCGATGGCGTGAATATCCCGGGCACACCGCCCCCCCGCCCCTTTGAGATTCCCCCCTTTAAACTAGAGGGCAACAAGATCACCTTTGGGGCTGTGGGCAAAGAATATCAAGTAATGATGAAGGCGTAAGGATCACACATGGCGGAGATGAAAAAAGCAGAGGGCGTTGTAGATTGGCTAGATCAGCGGCTCGGGATCAAAAAACTCACCAAAGTTTTGATGACAGAGTATTGGATTCCTAAAAACATTAACTTCCTGTGGGCGATGGGGGTGATCTTACTCACCTTATTCACCGCCCTTGTGGTTTCGGGCATTTTCCTTTTAATGTATTACAAGCCCGATGCCAAATTGGCTTACGACAGCGTGAATTTCACCATCATGCAAGAGGTCGCCTTTGGCTGGCTGTGGCGGCACATCCACGCCACGGCGGCGAGCATGATTTTTGTCATCATTTATATCCACATGTTCGTGGCGATCTATTATGGCTCTTACAAAAGAGGGCGGGAGATGATTTGGATCAGCGGCATGTTGTTGTTCGTGATCTTCAGCGCGGAGGCGTTTAGTGGCTACATGTTGCCTTGGGGGCAAATGAGCTATTGGGCGGCTTCGGTGATCACCGGGCTCTTTGGCAAAATCCCCGTGATCGGGCCCGACCTTTTGATGTGGATTCGGGGCAACTATGTGGTGGCAGACGCGACTTTAACCCGTTTCTTCATGCTGCATGTGTTTCTATTACCTGTTGTCATCATTATGATTATAGGCATGCACTTTTATTCGTTGCGCATCCCCCATGTCAACAACCAAGAGGGTGAGGTGCTGGACTTTGAAGCCGAAGAGAAAAAATACAAAGAGGGCAATAAAAAAGAATCGAAAGTCATCCCCTTTTGGCCTGTGTTTTTGTCTAAAGACATTTTTGTGGTCTGTGCCTTCATGGTGTTTTTCTTTTACTTGGTGTGCTACCACTATGAATTTGCGATGGATCCCATCAACTTTGAGCGCGCCAACAGCTTAAAAACCCCCACACACATTTACCCCGAGTGGTATTTCTTGTGGAGCTATGAAGTTTTGCGGGGCTTTTTCTTCAATGGCAACTTAGGGTTGGTGGTCTTTGGCATCGCGCAAATCATCTTTTTCTTACTGCCTTTCTTAGACAACAGCCCCGTGGTTAAACCCGCCCACCAACGCAAAGCGTTTCAGGTGTGGTTTTGGCTTTTAGTGGTGGATATGGTGGTGCTGACGATCTATGGCAAACTCCCCCCCGTGGGCAATAATAAATATGTCGGCTTAGTGGCATCGCTCATTTTCTTAGCCCTTTTCTTTATCATTTTGCCCCTAATCAGTCGGGCAGAAAAGAAAGGAGCTTAGAGTGAAAGAACTAAAAATTTTAGTGATCTTGATCATTGTCATCGGTGCGCTTTACTATGGAGTGGAGCCCTACGCCCACTCCATCATGGAGCCAAAAACCGCCCCCGCAGACTTTGCCTTTAAAGACTTAAAACCCATTGATCTAAGCAAGGGTGTGGCGAGCAAGGGCAAGGATTTAGTGGCGCAAAATTGTGTGGCTTGCCACAGCATTGAAAGCCAAAAAATCCCCGCCCCCATGGATCACGCCTCTGCCGGGGCAAGCTTTGGAGTTGTCCCCCCCGATCTCTCCCACATCGCCAGTGTCATCAACCCGCAATTCTTAGCGCATTTCATCAAAGACCCCACAAAGGCGGCAAAACTCACACACAAGTATAAAGACGATCACCCCTACCCCATGCCCGCCTTCGCCCAGTTTAGCGACCAAGATTTGGCCGACATCGTGGCTTACTTGACCTCCATCGCGCCTAAAAAGCTCACAGATCAACAAGTCTTTCAACAGGCCTGTGAGCGTTGCCACGACATCAAATACGACAAGCTTTATGCTGTTACGGATCATAAAGACTTGCACCGCTACTTAGGCTCTAACGCCCCCGACTTGTCTATGATGATTCGATCTCTGGGGCGTGAAAAGCTGGAAGTTTTCATCAACGATCCGCAAAAACTCTTGCACGGTACTGCCATGCCCAGAGTGGGCTTAACCAAACAAGCCCAAGAGCAAGTCATCAACTACTTGGAGCAAACCGGCGATAGCAAACGCCACCAACGCCACGGGCTAGGCATCCAAATCATGCTCTTCTTTGCGGTGATGACGCTCCTTGCCTATCTTTGGAAACAAAAAGTGTGGAGGGAAGTACATTAAAAACACATGGCGCTTTGCTCGGGCTGCGCGCTTGGCTTGAGACACAAGCCCTTACAGCCACGCCTTGATGTGGCTGGCAATCTCTGTAACTTTTAACACTTCTGTATGGATGGGGATTTTTTTCAACAAGTCTTTGACATGGCTAGGGGGCGTGATCCCCTTTTTAGCCAAAATTTCTAGGGCTTCTTGATCGTCTTTGGTGGGCTTGTCTTCTAAGGCCAAACAAGTGGTTTGGGGAAATTTGGCCCACGCAGCGGTGGATACGATCACGCTAGGCAAGGGGCTTTTGAGAGCATCTAGGGCTTTCAAGGCGGTGGCGGTGTGCGGATCGATGAGA
This sequence comes from Helicobacter sp. NHP19-003, assembly GCF_019703305.1. Classification (NCBI taxonomy): domain Bacteria; kingdom Pseudomonadati; phylum Campylobacterota; class Epsilonproteobacteria; order Campylobacterales; family Helicobacteraceae; genus Helicobacter; species Helicobacter gastrocanis. Next base: position 1,466,589 of record NZ_AP024814.1, read on the forward strand.
TGATTAAAATCCTCATAAACCTGTTTAATGTAGTCTAGGCACTCTGTATCTGTGCAACTGACCGCCTCAAAATGTTCTTTTAAAGTTGCTAGCTCGTTAGGGCTTAGCATGTAGCGTTTGTGTGTGTCTAAATTTTGCATACACTCTTTGGTGCGCTCATTGCCAAAGAGCGCATAGAGCAACCGTTCCACATTAGAGCTCTTTAAAATATCCATCGCGGGGGCGTAGGTTTTTTGCAACACCCGATGGCTGATGTCATACACCCCCGTGTTAAAAAATTCAGCGAGCACATCATTGGCGTTAGACACAATGGCGATTTTGGCAATGGGCAAGCCCATTTCTTTGGCGTAAAACGCCCCCAAAGCGTTGCCAAAATTGCCACTAGGCACAATCACCCTGATCAAATCCCCATAGCTGATTTTTTTCAAACGCACCCACTCTAGGTAAGCCCAAACATGGTAGACAACTTGAAACAACACCCGCCCAAAGTTCACAGAATTAGCCACCCCGATGGAAAAACCCTTTTCTTGCAACTGCGCATTGAACCCGTGGTCATTGAGCAAATTTTTCAGCGCGCTTTGGGCATCGTCAAAATTGCCCTCAATGCCATAGACTTTTAAATTCGCCGCATCCATCGTTTGCATTTGCAAAGCTTGCACGAGGCTTGTGCCTTTGGCGGGGTATAAACACACGACTTTAATGTTTTCAAGCCCGGCAAGGCTGGCTAAAGTCGCAGGTCCTGTGTCCCCACTGGTCGCCACTAAAATTAAAAACTTTTCTTGATTGTCTTTAGCCAAAGAGCCTAGCATGGCCCCTAAGGGTTGCAGTGCCATGTCCTTGAAGGCAAGCGTGGGGCCGTGGTAAAGCTCTAGCACAGCTAAGTTGGGTTTTAAAAGCCTTAAGGGCGCAATGGGGTTAAAGGCATTGTAGCGTTCTAGAGCACTTTGCAAAATCTGCCCCCCCAAACCCAAAGCGGCACAAATGTGGGCGGCTAGGTCTTGGTAGGGGCTGTTTAAATGCGCTTTGAAGTCAAGTTTGGGGATTGTTTTTAGGGTGTAAAGCCCATGTGTTTGGCTGGCAGGCTTGGCTAAGGCTTGGATGAGGGGTCTATCTGTGCCCCCCCTAGTGTCGGCTAATAACATGCGTCATCCTTTGGCAAGTTCGATGGTGTAGGGTTTGGGGGCGATGTATTTGTGGCTGAAATGGTGCCAAAAGTGGGCTTCATAGGTGTTGGGACTGCGCTCTAAGCGGCAGTGAAAGCCCCTGACCATCTCTGCAAAGGACAAGCCATTAGCCACCACACATGCCAAAATCTCAGGTCGTACCCTCAACACCAAAGTGCGGTAACCCTCTTGCTGTTTGATGATGGTTCTCACGGGTACAATGCGGAAAGTTTGTGTGTCAAAATTGGCTTGCACGATGGGAGCGACCACCCGCTCAAAGGTTTCATTCATCGGCACAAAGGTTACGATTTGCTTCGCCTTGTAGCCCGCCGCCTTTAAATATTCCATCAGCTCTGTGGGATTGTAGGTGAATTTTCTTATATAAAAGTTGACATAAGCCTGTGGGGTTTCTTTCTTCAGGGTGTGGATGTCCTCTCTCCATTGTACCAAGTCGCTTTCTTTAAATTCCAAAGTGAGGCTATCTTCTGGGGGCAACCACTTCACGGGTTGTTTTTTGTGGCTGCGGCTGTGGATTTCGCAAATTTGTTGCCCCTCTTTAAGGGGGTTTTTGAGGTTTAGAGCCTTAATGGTGCTGTCCCTAGTGGCATCCTGATTGTAGGGCGTGGCAATGGGCATCACATAGGCGGGCTTAGTGGCTTCAATTAAGTTTTCTAGCTGGTTTTTAAAACCCTCCAAATGGCTGGCGTGCAGGCTCTTTTGCGTGGCCTCATCGTAGTTGTTGATGCAAAAAGGAAAACCCGAGGTCCCCCCGCTAAAGGCGGTGCAAAGCAAAGTCAAATCGCTTGGCAAATTAAAAGAATTGAGATAGCCCCCATAGGCATTGACAATGACATCATGCCCGGATAAACACAGATACAGCCCACTCTCTTCTGTGCCATCTGGGGGAGCAAACACGCTGAATTGGAAAAACGAGCCAAACTCGTAAATCTGGGCAAACTCCAGAGGGTAGATGTTGTTAAAACCCAAGCCCTTTAGGCTTTTTTCCACGCTCTTAGACTCAAAATTAGGCACAATGAAGGGCTTGCTCTTAGAGACAAAGGCCAAAGTTTGGGGGTGCAAGCAACTAGAGCGGTTTGATGAGATGAAGACAAAATCCGCCTTCACAAGCACATGCACAGCTTCTTTGCAGCTCGCCTTTTCCAAATACCCGCTTCCTAAAAAGCTGGGCCCCAAAAGCCACGGGTCAGTGATCAAGCTCACCCCCCCCGCCTCAATGTATAAGCAGGCGTGGTTTAAATAGCGGATTTTAAAATCCCCCTTAAAGCTGGACTGGTAGGGGTTATTTAGGTCCATAGAGGTGTCCACCACCAAAGAGCGCCCCTCCACACGGCATTTTAAGGGTCTTTTGGGCGTGCCATTTTGGTAGGTCAGGCTCTCAATGTGCAAGGCCCAGTGGCAATAAGGGCAAGTGGCTAGGTCTTTGTTGTGCTGGAGTTTACCCCCGCAGTGGTTGCAAGTCTGATCGATGATCCACTCCACTTCGGGTTTTTCGCCCATTTTGACATGCTTTTTCATCTTAACGATGAATTGCCCGATGTCATTGATTCCTTGCAATAACCCCCGCGCAGGCACGATCTGCGTGTTTTGGGAGGTCTCAAACAGCCCCACGCGGCGCAACTTCTTGGGGACATCTTGGGGGGCTGTCTTGACAGGTTTTTTGGGAGCGATTGCCATAAGGACTCCTAGTGCTTGCTAAAGCAAAGATTATACAAGAATTTAAAACTCTTTGGCAAAAATCCCCCCTGGCAAACGCAGAGGGTTTGTTTTAGCAGGTGGGATGGATGCCGCCCATGCGTGGTCCAAGTCTCTATACATCTTGGGTGCTTCATGCCCTAAGGCCATGCCTGATCCACTCGGCGACCACTTGCGCGCTCCCGTGTTGCAAATATGTCCGGATTTTTTGCGACTCTTGTAGAAATTTCTCTCTATCTAATGTTTCGTAAATCTCTAAGAGTGTTGGGGCGTTTAGGTCATCTTGAATGATTTCAGGGTGCAGCATGGTTTGCCCCCGCCCCGGGCTCTCGTGATGTAGGGCGTTGTAAAAGATGTTGGCCAATCCTATGCAGGTTAAGTGCACCAAATTTTTAGCGATGAAAAAGTCTAGAGGGCGGGCTTTGTAAGCCAGCACAAAGGGTGTACCGATGAGCGCGGCCTCTAGCGTGGCTGTGCCGCTGCAAATGAAGGCAAAGGACGCTTCAAACAGGCTTTTATGTGCATCAAAGGACACTTCAAACAGCTTTAAATGCGCCCCATAAAGGGTGTTTAAATCCAAACCTTGAAAGCTGGCAGGCACAACCAGGACTTTTTTGCCCCCGATTTTTTGCGCCACCTGCACGAAAATAGGCAAAATGCGCTCGATTTCTTGTTTGCGGCTGCCTGGCATGAACACCACACTCTTGCCCCCCACTTCAGTTTTTTGGTACTTGATCTCATCTAAGAGCGGATGCCCCACAAACTGCGCCTTGTCTTGGTAATAACTCAGTTCAAAGGGCAAAATGGCGGCGAGCTTGTCGCAATGTTTTTCAATGATCGGGGCTCTATACGCCTTCCACGCCCACACTTGGGGCAAAATATAGTATAAAACGGGCTTATTTGGCTGCGCCTTTTTAATGCGCTTGGCTAAAGGGATGTTGAACGAGGACGAGTCCATGAGCAGTACAAGGTCGGCTTGCTCGGCTAAACGCGCCATGGTTTTTAGGGCTTTATAGAAAAAGAACAAGCGTCCAAAGACCTCTTTAAAACCCATCACAGAAAAATTCTTAGGCGACAAAATGGGCTTATCCCTTGCATTTAGGGGTTCATACACGCCTAGCCACTCCACTTTTGGCAAATGGGGGCGCAGGGCTTTTAGATGGATGTTGGAGCTCACTTCTAGGGCACTGACCAAGATTTTCATTGTGGCTCTTCGGGGTCTTTGGCTTGTAATTTGTCTTGGGTTTGGCGATCCCTTAACTCGATTTTGAGCGTGCTGTTTTCTAAGTCCAGCCCAAACACCCTATCTTTCAATACATGGTTTTCTCTCAAGAGCACGCGGTATTGTCGGTAGAGATTATCAGCAAAGTAGCGTTTGGCTGGCCGCGCCCTTGCAATGGAGTGGTCTTTTAAATAAATCTCCACGACCTCCAGCGCTTGGGGCAGGGGTTCGTCGGTGTCTTGCAGTTCGGGCTTGTCTTTTTCCAGCTGCCATAAATCGCGTTTGATTTTGTGCGAAAGCAACTCTTGGCGGATTTCTTGGATTTCCTCTTCCTTGCCCTTTTGCAGGGTTTGCAATTCCTTGATCTGCTCTTTGGTCTGCACGATTTGCGCCCGCAAGTCTCTCAGCACCGCCCGCGCATTCTCGATCTCCTCCTCGTAGGCTTGCAACTCCTCTTGAAACTTCTGCCGCTCCTCTTCAAAGAGTTGCACCACCTCCCAACTCTCTTTCATCTCAGGGGCTTTTTTGATGAATTCTTGAAAAATCGCATCAATCACACCATCTCCAAAGACAGCAGTTGCATTTGGGTGCCTTTGCTTAGGCGCACATTTTGCGACCCGCAGTGTCCGCACACGCCATACTCCAAATTGGGCGGGACATAGGTTTTTTTGCACTCCAAGCACTCTAGCTCCACTTTTTCATCCACGATCTCTAAGATCGCTTCCTTGCAAATGTCTAATTCTTCTTTAAAGGTTTCAAATGCGCTCATGAAGAGCTGTTTATCCATGCCAGCGCGTTCACCAATGCTCACCACAACTTTTTCAATCTTTGTGGCGTTGTGCTTTTTAGCATGTGTTTCGCACAGATCCATTAAAGAGGAAACGACCGAATACTCGTGCATGTCCTAACTACTGCTTGAGGTTTAATAAGGTGTTTAGAATTTGATCTGAAGTTGTAACGGCTTTAGAGTTGGCTTGAAAGCCCCGTTGCACAACGATCAAATTCGTCAAACTGCGGCTCAAATCCACATTGCTCGACTCCAGCTTAGAGCCAGACACCCCACCCCTGCGCCCGGTGTTGGCCGCCCCGATGAGTGCTTTACCTGAGTTGCTGGTTTCTGAAAACACACTCCCTCCATCGGCTTGCAAGCCCGCATCGTTGGCAAAGTTCGCCAACGCCACCTGTGCTAGGGCTAGACTTTTGCCATTGCTAAAGGCCCCAAGCAAGGTCCCGTTGTCATCAAAGCGCACATCCATCAAATCTCCCGCCACATAGCCGTTTTGTTCGATGGCGTAAGTTTCAGAGATTTTATCCACGCTGGTGATCCCATCAAAGGCCCCGGCTGTGCCGAAGTTGAGCGTGATTCGTTGGGGCGAATCCGAGCCATTGTGTGGGTTGAACTGCAAAAGGGGAGGGTTCATGCCCGCTAGTGAGCCGTCTTTATTGAAGTGCAACACCCCATTTTCAAACACATTGGGGCGTTCAGGAGAGCTACCGATGATTTCTCCGGGTTCGGGCACAATCACTCTAAAACGCCATTCCGCCCCGCCTGTTTTGTAAAACTCCAAGCGCATGGTGTGTTTGGTGCCTAAGCTATCCACCAAGTCCACGCTACTAGCGTGCGTGGCGTGGGTGAGTTTAGAAGTGGAAGTGGACACCCCGCCCTCAATGAGAGAGGCGGTGTTGAGTGCTCCCATTGTGCGTCCAAAGAGGACATTTTTAGTTACTTTGGCGGAGGTGTAGTTGGTAACAAAAATGCTGAGGTTGTCTTTTTGTGGTTTGCCATCGTCCTTATTGGTGATCTCAAACATGCCATTTTTATTCACTTTGACAGACACAGATGCAGTGGAATCTTTATAGTTGGCTTTGAGGCTGGGGTCTTTAACGATGTTGGCATCATGTTGCATCAATGCGCGTAAATCTTCCGTGGTTTTAAATTGCCCGGTGCTTGAGTCGGCATCGATGCCCTTAGTGTAGCGGTATCTAAAGGCAGTGATGCTCTGATCGCCCTTAACGAATTTAGCAAACGCGCCCGTGCCTGCACCCGTAACCACGATGTTTTTCACATGCTTGTCGCCCTCAAGATTGTTTTTATTCTCCAAGCGCAACTGCCCATTGTCTACATAGGCTTCCACCCCTGTTTTGTTTTTCACAGCATTGATCGCATTTTGGGCGGCGGAAAGGGTGCTGATTTTAGAGACGGTCGAGTCGTTGGTGAAAGAGATTTTGGTCCCATTGATCTCGATCGTGCTGTTCTGGTTTGTGGTTAAAATGTCTCTTTTCACTGTGGCGTTTTTATAGCTCACCCAAATGCCTTGATCTTCATTGAGTAAAAACGCATCCCCATCTTCGTTGAACAAAGAACCCATGTCTTCGGCGACTTGGGTTAAATTCGTGGAAGAGTCGTACTGGGGTTTCACGCCATCAGAGGGGGTGCGCACAGAAGAGTCGAGCATGAAGATGTTGCCCATCTGGTCGGCGTGGCGGCCGGCGTTTAAATTGGCGCGCATAGAAATTTTGGTGCTGGAGCGCGCGGGCATCACCATCCCGGGGTCGATGCGGATATTTTGTAAAGGTTTGGTGTTGTCAATTTTGAGTAGATCGGTTTCGCTCCCCTTAGAGCCCATGTCTTTAGGATCGCGCACCCAACCCTGCACCACATACCCGCCCGTAGTCACCAAACTGCCCTGTGCATCAAAAAGAAACTCTCCGCTGCGGGTGAAGTTGCGTGTTACACCTCTATCGGGGCTGATGACAAAGAATCCATCGCCCTCGATCGCAAGGTCGGTTTTCACATCGGTGTTTTGCAAATTGCCCTGTGAGAAAATTTTAGTGGTCGCGTCCACGCCCACGCCCAAACCCACAGAGAAGTCGTTTTGCCCCGCTAGGCCGTTTTTATAGGGAGCGGTGGCGATGAGCTTAACCTGAGAGAGCATGTCCACAAAGGAAGCGCGGGAGTATTTAAAGCCCGTGGTGTTGACATTGGCGATGTTGTTGCTTTCAATATCTAGGGCAATTTGGTGTGCTTGCATCCCGTTAACGCCAGACCATAAAGAGCGGAGCATGGTGATCCTTTAAGTGAATTGCCAAATCCTAAGCAAAGTTTATTCCAAATTTTGGAAATATGCCTAAAGGGGGAGAAATTTTATAAAAATTATAAAAGCCCCTTTTAAAGTGTGCCGTGTTAGAATCAAAACCTCGGATGCCATGTTGGCTACTTCTTTGTGGAACATTCGAAGTATAGCTTAAGCTAGAGTTGAGGGAGGTGGTGGGCGGCTTCTCTAAGAAGGAGAAGTCAACGCGAAGCTGATGATGGCTCTCGTGGTGTTGATGGTGCTTCCAATGCCATTATACTAACCTGAAAAAGGGGAAAGGGGGCACCCCGCTTAAGAGGTGCTTTCCCACCACGAAAGCCATTGTATCCGCTTCTCTCTCAATCTAAAATTAAACCCAAGCCTAAAAATTTACATTAATTCTTGTAAAGCCAATTTTGGATAAAATGCGCTCTATGAGAAAACCTAGTAAACTTTCCCTGAAAATCAGCCATGCCATCGCTAGGCGCATTAAGGCAAACCAAGCCCAGCGCGCCGGCGTTTTTGTCTTCAAAGAAGCCCCTAAGATTGTCCCACGCCAAAGCTCGTGCACTTCTAAAGTGCTCTCTAAAGGGGCGTTTGTGGTGGGGGCTATGGCTTCTTACAATGGGCTAGCAGCCTATGATTTAGGCAACCAAACACACATCGTGGGCTATATGTGGGATCACCGCAACGGCGAATTTTACTATGGCGGTGGCGGCTATTATTGTGGCAGCTATTGGTGTAACGATGCTGCAAGCCTCACAAGCAATAAAGATGGGGATTATCTGCTCTCACAGCTCACATGGAAAGGGGGTAGTTTAAACATTGGGCTTAACAACGCCACTTTAAATGTGGGGACTCAAGGGAGCAACACCTTTACAAATTATTACGACACGGCGACCTTTAACGACACCATCAACGCCCGCAACATCAATTTAGCCCAAACTTTAAACCTTGAAAGGGATACAAATTTAAGCATCAGTGCCAGCCAAAACATCAATGCCAACAACGCCACGCTTAATTCAAATGGTTACACTCTAGCACTCAAGGGGCAAAATGGCAACTTTAACGACACTTCCTTAAATGGGGGTAGTGCGATCAACATTGATGTTAGCAATCTCACCCTCAACAATGTGTCTTTCAACGATGCCAACACCAGTGTTACTAACACCGGTAGCCTTAACATCCAAAACACCATCACTTTGACCCATAATTCGCCTCTAACCAAACTCGCCAGCACCATCACCCTAAGCCCTAGCGCGATTTTTAACATCACGCAGGATTTAAGCAATGTCAGCCAAACGGGGGGGTCTTCTTATAGTGTCCTCAACACCACAGGAAATATCAACACCTCAAGCTATGGCAAAGCTCTGTGGAATCTCATCCGCTATCACAATCAAAGTGCCTCTCTTTATAGTGGCGATGGGGCCAGTGAAATCCAAAGCAATGGGGAAACGATTTACCATGTCGCTTTCAACGAGGGGGGCAAACAATACACCTTTGGCGAAGCCTTTGGCCCTAAGTCCATCTCGATTTTCTCGCTCCAACCCACCAATGTTTGGGGCACGGGGGTTTTGCCCCTCAATGGCTCCCACGATTTTTCTGTAGGCCCGGGCGGTGTCGCCTACATCAACCCCAATGCAGCCAACCCCACCAATGGCTATAAAATCCTAAACACAAACGCCAATGCGGGGCCTGCGTCCTTTGGGGTCAATATTAAGGGCAGCGATTCCACCTTGATTTTAGGCAACGACACTGCAAATCCCATAAATTGGCAGACCAGCAAAGCGGCGATTTCTATCGGCGGGGACACACACACGGCGGGCACAATCAAGGGAGCGTTTAGTGCCTACAATATTTACATGACCAACACCCTCCAAACGGGCAACAATCTTGCCCCAAATGCCCATAATATCCTCACTGCTCAATACGGCGGGCATGGGACGACTATCACTTTCAATGCCTCTAACAACCTCACTATGGACGATCTGCGCTATTGGGAGCGTATCGCTGGCGATGAGCAATCCTCTGCCACCTTTAATGCCACAAATAACATCAATGTCAGCAACTCCACTTTTATCGACAACACGAGAAGCATTAGTGCCATCATCGGTGGAGACATGAAGTTTAGTGCGCAAAACACCACCTTTAACAACAGCCGATTTAGCGGAGATCAAAACCAAATCAGTTTGACCGGCACACAAAAGCTCACCCTCACAGACACCCAAATCAACAATGGGATGTCTACCGTTAGTCTAAATGCCGGCACGCTCAACATGGATTGCGATGGCAAAAATGGTAGCTGTGTCCCAAACTTTAGTAAAACCCCCCCTTTTGGGGCCAGTGGCTTTAGCGGCATCAATGCCGAACACCTATTAGTCAACGCCCAAACGGCCACCTTTAGCAACACCACGCTCAACATAGACCCTGTGAGCGGGGCAAATGCCGCCTTTTCAACCAACAATTTGACCTTCAACAACACCACCTTTAGCGGGGACAACACTTTTAGCTTCAAGGCTTACAACAAGGGGGGGCAAGTAACCACTTTTGAAGGCACCACGACCCTAGACACCGCGCAGAGCAACCAAGCCCTAAGCCCCTTTGCCACCGCTTTAAGCGGGCAGGTCATTTTAGGCTCTAATGCGGTGTTTAACATCCAAAACACGCTCAACAACCCCGCCAAAACATACACGATCCTAGACACACAAAACGCCATCCAAGCTAGTAGTCAAGACTATTTAAACACCTACGCCGGGCGTTTGTGGCAACTCATCCACTACCAAGGGCAGAGTGCGAGCAGCGCACAGCAAGTAACAGGTGCGTTCATCTTCAACAACCAAGTTTACAACATCCCCACAGCCGACAAGGCTTACATGGTGAGCTTTGGCACAGCGCGCTTTTTAGAAACCTTTGGCAACAACCGCATGGCCTTGCAATATGTGTCGCAAGCCGCCGATGTGTGGCAGTCGGTTTATCCCATGCAAAACGAACCTAATGTCCCCCAAAGTTACAATGTGGGGGTCAATGGTGTGGCCTTCATTGACCCCGCCCACAACCACAGCGACCCGGGCTACAACCCAGGCGACAATTCTTTAAGTGCCAATTCTCAAGTGAGCGGCGGGGCGACTGACACCACCATCGTTGGCAACAACGCGACCTTAGTCATCGGCAACGACCAGCTACAGGCCATCGGCTTGAAAGCCCAGCGCGCCAGCGTCAATTTAGACCCCAGCGAAAAGACCGGCAACAGCTCCAGCACCACCCTAAGTGCCCCCAATGTCCTACTCACCAATGATTTAAACATCGGCTCTAACAAAGGCGGTTCGGGCGATTTAAACATTAGTGCCCAAAACACGATGACCATGGATGGCCTAGATTTTAACGCCACAGGTTCGCAGCAAACCAACCAAAACACCTTCACAGGGACGCAAAGCCTAAACATCCAAAACTCCAACTTAAACGCCAATGGCGGGGCTCTCTCTTTAAACTCTCAAAACATCCAGCTCAACCACGCCAACCTCACTGGCCAAAGCGGTGCCACAATCACGCTCAATGCCTCCAGCCAAAGCTCCAATACCCCTACACAAATCAATGCCGCGAACACGGACTTTAAGGACAGCGGGGGCTCTGTTAAGTTAAACGCCCAAAACATCACCCTAGGCACGAGCACACAGGGCACGCTTTATGATAAAAGCGTGAGCGGCGCGGCGCGCGGCGCGGTGCGCTTTAGCGGCAACAATACGGCCATTTCTATTGCGGCCACAGGGGCGCTGGATGTGGCCAACACCAGCTTTAACGAGCAAAACGGGGGGTCTATCAGCCTAAGCAGTGGGCAAAACCTCACCATTGGTCCCACCCTCACCTTCAGCGGCAACGCGACACACATCACCCTCAACACCGCCAACACCCTAAACATCACGGGCCAAGCCGGGCAAGAGGGCTTTAACGACACAAACGGGGCAATCCAATTACAAGGCCAAAACATTAAGCTCAACGCCGCCACTTTTGCGGGCAGCGGCAACTCTGTGAAAATCCTAGGGGCGGGGGGAGTGGGGCCGCTAACAGCTTAAGCGCCACCAACACCCATTTTAACAACAGCCAAGCGGTCAATGTCAATGCCAACAGCGCCACTTTCAGCGGTGGCAACTTTAGCCAAGACCAAAATGTCAACATCGCCTCTAGTGGCGATGGCAGTTTTAGCGGGACTGATTTTAGCAACGACCAAGCCATAAGCATTGCCGCCAACACCGCCACTTTCACCGATGCGGCCTTCAACAACACCGGGGCAGTTACCATCAAGGCCAGCGGTGGCAGCAATTTCAACAACACAAACTTTAACACCACAGGCAATATCAACATCAACGCCGGCGACACCGACACCTTCAGCGGCACAAACTTTAACACCACTGCCGATGTCAACATCACCGCCCACAACAAAGCCACTTTTGAAAACAACAGCCATTTTACAAAAGCCCAAAACATCAACATCACCGCCAACACGGCTGATTTTAATGGCACAGATTTTAACACCACGGGCAGCGCGGACAATATTTTTAAAATCGCCAACGCCACTTTTGACGGGGCGACCTTTAATACCCATTCAGCCTATAATTTCAGCGGCAACACCCAGACAACCTTTAGCGGCATAAGCAATATTGGAATCAGTGGCGACACCACCTTTGCCAAGAATTTGGGCACTGTCAGCTTTAGCAATGGTGCCCTGTTAAACCTCAATCAAAGCGAAATTCTAAACGCCCTACAAGGGGGTAAGACCTACACGCTCTTAAGCGGTAACGACCTTAAATTCTCCACAGACACCCAATACGCCGCCAATTTATACCAAATGGTGCAATTTGGCAATACAGCCACCACTCTAGCCAAAGACCTTAAAGGGGGTGCCACTCAAGGCGGCGACACATGGTATACATTTCTTTAGACGGCAAAACGATCAAGGAAAGTTTTGGCTCTAATGCGCTCACCTTTTCGCTGTATGTACCCCCCCCCCCCAAACCCAAACCCCAAGATAAGCCCCAAAACCCTAGTGCAAACACGCCTAACGCGGGGCAAAGTGGCCCCAACATCGCCGGCACAGGCGGGGATAGCGGCCCAAGTGGCACCACTAACCCCAATGGCAGTGGCGCACAGGGACAAGACAAGGGCACACACACAGCGGGCGCACAGGGTTCGGGTTCTAGTTCGGGCACGGACAATTCCGGAGACAACACCCACACAGCTAGTGGCACACAAGGGCAAGACCAGCACAACACCGCGGGCAATCAAGGCACAGGCACGACCACTTCGGGGCAACCAGCTAACCCCACAGCCAGCAGTGGCACAGGGCAAGCTACAGGCAATACAGGGGGCACTGCACAAGGCAGCCACACCGCAAGTTCGGGCACTTCTAGCGCAGGTTCGGGCAATTCGGGTGGCAACACCCACACCACGCAGGGCAGTGGCGATTCAGGCAACAACACCCACACAGCCGGCAGCACACAAGGCACACATACAGCAGACAGCGGCACGCCAGGGCAAGACCAGCACAACGCCGCGGGCAACTCAGGGCAGGGGGGGCATTCAGGGAACGCACACAGTGCCAGCGATGGCTCGGGTAGTGGCAGTGGCACAACCGCCGGCGACCAGGGTAAGGGCGCACCGGCGGGCACACAGGGTGCCCCCACCGCTGGCAGTGGAGATCGTGGCTCGGGCCCAGGAGGGCAGGGACAAGGACAGGGGAAAAACCCCCAAGGCGACCACAACACCGCACAAGGCGGGGGACAAGGGGGCAGTGGAGGGCAACAGGGCGGCACGCACATCGCGCAAGGTTCGCCCGGTGTTACGCCGCCCCAACCCATCCCACAAAATGTCAACAGCATGGACATTTGGAAAGATGTCTATGACATGGATAATTCGCAAACCTGGTCCCCGAATGTGGGGACTAATGGCATTGCCTATATTGACCCCTCCCACAACCACAGCGACCCGGGCTATAACCAACCCGGTCTGCCCCAAAACTCCCTAACCGCCAACGCCACTTACCAAGCATGGCCCCCTCATAACTACACCGGCTCTAGCACTGCCGTACAGGGCAACAATGCAACTTTAGTCATCGGCAACGACCAAATTAAGGCTGTGGGGCTAAACGACCCCCGCTCCGTTGTTTGGCTCGATCCTAGTGAAAGCGGCACGGAGCATTCCGAAACCAGCCTACAAGCCGACAATGTCTTCATGACCAATAACTTTTTCATTGGGCGCACGAGCAGCACGGATGGCACGGGCAACATTGGGATCACCGCCAATAAAACTTTCACAATGGATGGCTTGCAATTCACTGCTTACAGCGGTACAGGCAGCGCGATCAGCAACTATTCTTGGGACAAGTTTAAATCTTTAGGCAGTTTGAATATCCAAAACTCCCAATTTGCTAATGGAGGGGGTGCGCTCTACTTTAGCACCCCCACGGCCAGCGTCAACAACGCCCAATTCAGCGGTAATGGCACGACCATCGGCTTTGATGCCTTCAACCAGACAAACCCTAGTGTTGTCAACAATAACCCCAACACCAACAACATCACCCCCGGGCAAATGAGCTTTGCCAACACCACCTTTAGCGAAAAGGCCGGGGGGCACATCCTCATCAATGGCAGCAGTGTTGATTTAGGCACCAGCATTCAAGGCACAAAATACACCGGCACTTCCCCCGCCAGCGGGGCGGTGCGCTTTAGCGGCAACAACACAGACATTGCCATCGCCTCCACCACCGGCAACATCAGCGCCACCAGCACCAGCTTTAAAGAACAGGCGGGGGGCAACATCAGTTTAAAAAGCGGGCAAAACCTCACCATCGGTGCCAGCAGCGCAAACCCCACCAACGACAGCTCTTACACAAGCGCCTTTATCGGCAACAACACCAACATCAACCTACAAGCCAGCGGGGCCCTGAGTGTCGCCAACACCCTCTTTAACGACCCTCTGCAAAATGCCAATAGCCCGCAAAACATGACCTTAGCGGGTGCGTCCATCACCCTAAACAACAATAAATTTGAGGGCTATTCGCAATACCACTTCAACACAAACAGCCTCACTTTGCAGGGCACCACCACCATTGCCACCAACAACTACCTAAATAAGAGCAATGTGGCGACAAGCCCCTTTAGCACCTATGCGGGCAATGTCAGCTTTGGATCTAAAGCCCTGTTGGATTTAAGCAACACGCAAGAGATTTTAAACGCCCTGCAAGATGACAACACTTATACGCTCTTAAGCGGCAAGAACATCGATTATGCCAGCGACACCGCCTACGCTAAAAATCTATGGCAAATGGTGCAATTTGGCGGACAGAGCGCAACCCTAGCGACACAAGGCCTGCCACAGGGGGCTACACAGGGGCAAAATGGCATTTACTATGTGTCTTTAGACGGGCAGACCATTGAGGAAACTTTCGGAGCGAAGTCTTTAACCTTGTCGTTGCTTAATCAAGAAAAAGATGTTTGGGGGGATGTCTATACCATGACACCTGGGTGTTCTCCAGCAGCTGGGGGGGGGTGTATCGGTTGGCCTCATTGGTATGACATTGTCCATGGGGGTTATAAAACTTATAGTCCAAATGTGGGGACTAATGGAATCGCCTATATTGACCCGACACACCAAGAGGCAGAGGGCTGGAGCAATGGCAACACTTTAAGCACCTACACAGGCACAGGCAATGGCATGCACTTGCAGGTACAAGGGACCAACAACACTTTAGTGATTGGCAACGACACCAAGCAAGCGGCCACGGGAGGCATTGTGCGTTTGGGGGGGATTAACGGGATTTATAAAATCGATGTGGGCTACATCACAGACACCTTTAACGCCGCCAATATTTTTATGACCAACACCTTCCAAACAGGCAATGCGGCGAAAACGGGGGGTGGGGCGAATGTGAGCTTCACCGCTACAAATAACATCACCTTAGACGGGCTCAATTACCAAAACCTCAAGGCCGGGACCCAACACTCCAACGCTAGCTTTGTGTCTAGCGGGGACATCACCGCCACAAATAGCAATTTTGTAGATAATTCGGGGGGGGTCTTTAACTTCCACGGCCAAAACGACACCTTCACAAACTCCACCTTTTCGGGGGACAGCAGCCAAATCAACATCGATGCCAGCAATTCTTTAAGCCTCACCAACACAAACTTAAACAATGGCATGAGCACGATTAATTTAAACGCTACAAACACCCTCACAATGGGGCCAAGTGCAGACAGCGCGCCTAGCACGGCCGAAGTCCCCACTAGTGCAATCAACGCTAAGGCCTTGAATGTAAGTGCCCAAACGGCGACCTTCAACAACACCAGCTTCACTCTAGACCCCACAAGCAACACCACCTCTCAATTTAAAGTCAATCACCTCACCTTTAACAACGACACCTTTGAGGGGATCGGCAGCACTTATAGCTTTAGTGGCACACAAAACACGACCTTTTTAGGCACAAACACGATCGCCACCACGGATCTAAGCAACAACCCCAATAGCCCCTTCAAGTCGTTGGGCGGGAATGTTACTTTGGGATCTAATGCGCGCTTTGATGTGTCTAGTCCCCTGACCTATAACAAAACCTACACTTTGGTCTCAGGCTCTCACATTAATTGGCGTGATGACAGCTACGCCAAAGAGCTATGGGGCTTGGTACAATACCAGGGGATGAGCGCGATCAGCGCGCAAAGCACGGGCAACGACTCTTATATTGTGGAATTTGGGGGTCTCAGCACGCCCATTAAAGTGAAAGAAACCTTTAACAACAATGAAATCCAACTCACTTTAATCAGCCAAATCCAAGACATTTGGCCGGATGTGCACCAAATGACCACCACAGGCTGGAGGGCCGACCCCGCGCACTGGTGCACGCCTTACACCAACTCCAAGTGCAACTACACCTACACCTACAACACGAACAACAACCCCGACTATGTCGCCTACATTGACCCGAATTTAAAAAACGGGGCCTACCCCTACAGCAACCCGGGTGGCAAGCTCTTAAGCACCTACAGCGCCACCGCCAATGGGGCAAATTACGATGTAGAGGGGCAGGGGACTTTAATCATTGGCAATAACACCAACGCAGCGGCCACGGGAGGCACGATTTGGTTTGGCATCCAAAACACCGCCCAATGGGATGATCATTGCGTGATAGGTTGTGGGACCATCACTGACACCTTCAACGCCTACAATGTCTACCTCACCAACACCATTAAAATAGGGCAGTTTGCCCTAGGCGGGGGGGCGAGCATGACCTACACCGCCCGCAACAATCTCACCGCCGATGGACTCAACTACGACCAAATCGCCACGGTCTTTCCCGGCATGCAAACAAACGCCAGCCAGCACTCCAGCGCCTATTTCATCGCCAACAAAAACATGTCCATCCTCAACTCTAACTTCAACGATGCGAGCTGGGGGCTTTTTAGCTTCAGTGCCCACAACGGCAATTTGAACTTCACGGGCAGCCAGGTGCAGGGCAGCGAAACGGCCGTAACGCTAGACTCGCCCAATGTGGCCCTCACCAACACCAATTTTTATTTGGGGCAGGGCAGCAATTTAAACATTGAAAACAGCAATCAAGGAGGCGGGGGGACTCTCAGCGCCACAGGCAGCACCTTTAGCCTCAATGAGAAAAGCCACGCCACATTTGGCACAAACGCCAATTTCAACAACAGCACAGTGTTGCTCAACAATGGCGCGAGCGCGAGCTTTGGCAGTGGGGGCACTTTTGCCGGCAATAGTGCCCTAGATGCCGACAACAGCACCCTAAGTGTCAGTGGCAATGCCAGCTTTAGCAATGGGGCGGTGCTAAGCCTCATCAACCACGCCGTGGCAAACTTGCAAGCCGCCACTTTTGCCGACAATGCGAATGTCAATGTTGATCAGGGCTCTCAGGCCAACTTCAGCGGTGCGGTTACCTTCAACGACACCTCTAGCTTAAATGTCAACGGGACGGGGGCGAGCGCCACTTTGGGCGCGGCCACTTTCAATGCGGGTACACACATGATCTTAAATGGCGGGGCGAGCGCCACCATCAAGGGTGCGGCCACTTTCAACGGGGGCAATGTCAACCTCAACAACAGTGCTTTAAGCGTGGGGGGCAACGCCACCTTAAACAGCGCCAACTTCGCCCTGCAAGGCACATCCAGCTTTGACATCAGCGGGGGGGCCAGCAGCAGCGGGACCACGAATTTAAGCCTATATGGGACAGACCCGCTCAGTGTGGGGCAGAACTTTGGCGTGAGCGGGGTTTTGAATTTCAAAGGGGCGAGCAACCCCTCTAGCGTTCCGCTAGTCAAAGTGGGCGGCACCTTTGATTTGAGCAAAACGGGCATCCTAGACCTCTCTAATGTGGATTTGTCCACAGCCCTTGGGGCCTCGCCTAAAGTTTATAACATCGTGGACGCTAGGAGCATTCAGGGGATCAGTGGGGCGGATGGCTACCAAAAAATTGACTTTTATGGCATGCAAATCCAAAACGCCACCTACAACGCCACTAATAACAGCTGGAGTTTTGCCAACCCCTTAAATGGAGCCGAGCTCATCACAGAGCGCATTGAAAACGGGGATTTGAGCGTAACCATCTCGAGCAATCCAAACCCCATCGCTACCAACCTTTTCAACATCGCTCCCGAGCTGTTCTATTACAAACAATCCAAGCAAAACATCACAGGCACAGACTATGATTACAGCGATGATCGGGTGGGGACTTTCTTTTTAGACAGCAATTTTAAAGGGGTGTTCATCCCCCCCGCCACCTCCAAAATCAACCCGATCCAACCTGAGATTCCGGGCACTTATGATGGCTACAACCAACCCCTAGACCCGCTCAACATCTACAATGCGGGGATCAGCCAAGCGGATTTTGGACCTCTAATGGGCATCGCCTCCACTCTGTGGCCTGCCCTAGAAAAACTCTTGGCCTCTGGGGTGCTAAACAACTTGAGCGATCCAGCCAAAGTGATGCAGGCCTTAGGCAGCGTGCAGATCAATTTAACCCCTGCACAAAAGCAGGAGTTGCTCAATGTCATCGCCGGCTTTGACAGCAAAATCAACCAAACCTTCCAAAACGGCAATTTAGTCGTGGGGGGCACAGAGCTAGGGCAGGTCAACAGCACCAGCAAGGTGTGGTTTGGGGGCAATGGCTATGCCGGTACTTGCACGAGCGGGCCTAGCTGTCAGGAATTAAGGAACACCTACCTAGGCCAGTTGTTTGGCTCAACAGGGGTGGATTTGGGCTACATTGAGGCCAACTTCAACGCCAAGAACATTTACATTACAGGGACTGTGGGTAGCGGCAACTCGTGGCACATCGGGGGCTCTGCTGAAGTGAGCTTCAACAGCGCTACAAATTTGGTGTTGAATCAAGCCAACATCGAGGCGCAGGGTACGGATCAAATCTTCCCCCTGCTTGGCGCGCAGGGCTTGGATAAAATCCTAAGCCAGCCCGGGCTTGGCGGAGTTTTAGGCAATTTGATTTATCAAAAAAGCTTAGGCGAGAGCCTTGTACCCCAAGGGCTGTCCTTGCCCGGCTCCATCGCCAACGAAACTTTAGGGCAAATCTTTAGTGCCCAGGACCTAGGCGAGGTCTTCACGATCCCTGGCATGGCAAACATCTTAAAAGACATCTTGAGCTCTAAGACCGTGGGCTCTCTGCTTGGCAGCGGCGGGCTCATCAGCAGTTTGAGCCAAAGCGAGCAGGATAAAATCTATGGCATGCTCTCTAACGAGATCGAGAAAGGGCTAGACACCCTATCGCCCGCAGCCAAAGCCGCAGCACAAGCGGGGCTCGGCGTTGCGGGGGGCGTGCAAGGTGTCCAGCACCTCATCAACACCTTCTACTCCAAAGACACGCTTTTAACCTTAATCGATCAAATCGCACCCATGACGGGCATGACCTTGAATCAAGCCCTCTCGCAAGCCAACTCTCCGCAAGCCACAGCGGCCATGCAAAAGTTCTTAAACGACACGACCTTTGGGCAAGTCTTTAGCCAAATCATACAAAACAGCGGACTCATCAACAAAACCGTGTCGTGGCTAGGTCCTCAGATCCTAACCGACATCATGGACATGGCGATTGCGGACGCGCTCAACCCCCTAAAAGCCCTGCAAAACATGGCCGAGGATGTGGGAATCAAAATTTTAGATCAGGTGCTAGGTGCCAACACGATGGACACCCTGAAAAACTTGACCAACCAAAAGGCCATCAGCAATATCCTAGACAGCATCATTGACAACAAGGGGCTGGGCGCGCTGTGGGCCAATGGGCTAGGAAGTGTGCTGCCCCCCAATATCCAAAAAGTCCTGCAAAAAGCAGGTGTGGGGGCTCTCCTAGCGCCCAAAGGGCTTAGCGCGCTTTGGGAAAAGGGGTATTTCAGCTTCGCCGCCCACGAAAATGTGCTGAGCAACAACAGCAATTACAGCAATGAAACGGGGGGAACTTTAAGCTTCATTGCGGGCAACCAAATCGTCTTCAGCGGCAAAAACAACATCAGCTTTAGCAACTATCAGGGCACGCTCAATTTCTTCTCTAACAAGCAGTCTAACATTGATCTCACCAGCCTCAACGCCACAGATGGGCTGAACTTAAACGCCCAATTTGAGAACCTCAATATCGCTGGAGGTACAATTGCGCTCAACCAATACGAGTCGCTGGCCGTGAGTGCGCAAAACTTTAACTTCCTAGGTACGATCAACGACACGGGCGGACTCATAGACCTTACAGGCATCACGGGGGCTAATGTCATCGGCACGATGAATTTACAAGGGGCGAGCACCTTAAAAACAAATAACTTAAGCATCGCCAAAGCCCTTGATAACCAAAGCACCAATGCGATCAATGTAGGCGGCGATTTGACCCTCTACTCGGGTGCGACCTTGACCACACAGGCGCAGGGCATCAATGTCGGCGGAGCACTAAATAGTCAGGGTAGTTATGTCTTTAACCTCAACCCCAACAGCGGCAACACCGCTACAAGCAACACCGGCACACAGGGCGCAAGCGGTGGTGCAAGCGGGGCAGAGAGCGGCACAAGCACGGGCACAAATAGCAGTGGCGGCAACACCGGAGTGCAAAGCGCGAGCAGTGCAGGTGCAAGTGGGGGCATGAGTCAAAATGCGGGCAACTCCCAAAGCCAAAGTGCTAGCACGGGCACAGATATTGGCAGTGCAAACAGCCAAAGCGCAAATAGCAGCGCAAATAGCACAAGCAGTGTGGCGGTGCAAAATACGGGCTTTAGTGCCCTTAGTGTCGGTGGTACAAACAACCAAAGTGCTAGCGGGGCAGACAGCCAAAGTACGGACAATACAAGCGGTGCAGACAACGGCCAAAACCAAAGTGCAAATAGCAGCAGTGGTGCGAGCAGTGCAAGCAACACACCTATAACCCCCAACACGCCCTTAGTGCAAGTGCAGGGCATCGCCACGCTAGATGCCAGCAGCAACACCATGATCACCTTCCAAGGCGATGCGGCCAACACCTACACCTTGCTAGACAGCCAAAAATGGATGCGCTATGGCTTATATCAACAAAACTTCGACCCCAACAGCTGGAAGGATTATTTAACCCTCTACACCTATCTAAACATCAATGGCAAGAGCATGCAGCTCAATAAACAAGGCAATGGATTGACTTACAACGGGCAGGCGGTGAAGATCGCCGATCGGGGCTTGTTGGTGAGTTATCAAAACGCTCAAGGCCAAACCATCCAAGCCTCCATCGCCTTTGACAACATCAAGCTAGGGGTCAATAAAAATTTAAATGTCGGCATGCCAAACATTGAGCAATACATTGCCCACATCCAAGGCGAGGGCAGCGTGAGGGCGGTTTACGCCGCTGGAGGTCCCGGGGTGATGGGCTGGTTAAACCAATTGCTCATCGACACCAAGAACACACCCCTATTTGCCGCCTACTACTTAGAGGACAACTCCCAAGCTAACTTAGTAAAAATCGCTAAAGACATCGCCAACAGCATAGACTTGGTGGCCAGCCCCACTTTAAAAGCCACCACCTCTAGGCTCTTGCAAATCAACACCTTCACACAACAAATGAGTCGCCTAGCCAAACTCTCTAGTTTTGCGAGCAACGACACTCTCCCCGACTTTCACGACTTTTTAGTGAGCCTAAAGGGCAAAAAGTTTGCCAGCGCGGTACCTAATGACATGGACATCATCACCGCCTATTCGCAACGCAATAAATTGAAAAATAACCTATGGATCACAGGCGTGGGAGGGGCGAGCTTCGTGGCTGGAGGCACGGGCACGCTCTATGGGGTGAACATGGGTTACGACCGCTTCATCAAAGGCGTGATTGTGGGCGGATATGCCGCCTATGGCTACAGCGGCTTTTATGGCAACATCACCAACTCTGCGTCCAACAATGTCAATGTGGGGGTTTACAGCCGGGCGTTCTTAAAGGGACGCCATGAAATCACGGGCAGCGCGAACGAAACTTGGGGGTACAACAATGCCTACATCAACGCCACAGACCCGATTTTATCCATCGTGAATCAACGCTACAACTACAGCACATGGACGACCAACCTACGCGCCAACTATGGCTATGACTTTTTCTTTAAAAACAAAAGGGTGATTTTAAAACCCCAAATCGGCTTGGCTTACTACTATATTGGCTTGTCCGGCTTGCAGGGCACGATGAACAACCCCTTTTACAACCAATTTAAAGCCAATGCCGACCCGGCCAATAAATCCGTGTTAACCTTGAATTTAGCCCTAGAGAGTCGCCATTACTTCAATAAAAACTCTTACTACTTTGTCTTGGCGAGCATCGGGCGGGATTTGTTCGTGCATTCTATGGGCGATAAGGTTGTGCGCTTCATCGGGGATGACATGCTAAGTTATCGCAATGGGGGGATGTACAACACCTTTGCGGGGCTCACCACGGGGGGAGAGATTCGCTTGTTTAGGTCTTTCTACATCAATGCCAGCATCGGGGCGCGTTTTGGGCTGGATTATCAAGACATCAACATCACGGGCAATGTGGGGATGCGCTATGCCTTCTAAGTTAATTTTAAGCTTGTATAGGTTAGTATTACATTCCCCCTCCTTTTTGGCCCCAAGGAACTTAGGTTTCTTGGGGCTTTCTTGTTTTGAAAAAGTGTGTCTTTTGATTTTATTTTAAGTTTTTTTGTGCCAAAATTCAGTCCCCCCTCCTTTTTAGCTCCTAGGGTTTCCCTGGGGGCCTCCTCCATTTTTAAGTTTTCAGTGGTTGCCTGATGTGCCCCAAACCCATAAGCCATGTTTATGTCCTCTCCAAACCCGCCCTAGAGCCTAAACTTTTACACACTTTAGAGCACTGCCTTAAAGAAGCGAAGATGCCCTACAGCTTAGAGCCACCCACTGCTTGCAACCCTAGCGAAGCCCTGCTGTGTTTGGGCGGGGATGGCACCCTCTTAGCCGCTCTGCGCCACCCTTTAAATTTACCCTGCTTTGGCGTGCATGTGGGGCATTTGGGGTTTTTAACCGCCACGAACTTAGAAGGTGTCCTGGAGTTTTTAAAAGCCCTAAAGAGGGGGGATTACAAAGCCCACAGGCATTTAATGCTGGAGGGTCAAAAGGGCAATCAGCACATTTTGGCCGCCAACGATTTGGTGGTGAGCAAGAAAGACTACTATGGCATGCTGGAGTTGCAACTTTTCATCGATGGGGTTTTAGCCAACACCTACAAGGTGGATGGGCTCATTTTTGCCACGCCTTTGGGCTCCACCGCTTATAACATCAGCGTGGGCGGGAGCGTGCTCGACCCCTTGTGCCAAAATATTTTAATCACACCCATTGCCCCACACTCTTTAAGCGAAAGGCCGCTGATCTTGGGGGCTAGGGCTTGCTTAAAAGTGGTGTCTAACCAGGCGTGCATTGTGGTGGCTGACGGGCAGGTACGCCACACCTTAAGGCCCAAACAGAGCCTGTTTATCCAGCGCGCCAAACGCCACGCCATCTTACTGCAGCCCCTAGAGCGCAATTACTTTAAAGTCCTCAAAGAAAAATTTGCGTGGGGCTCTACGCCCCAAAATTAACCCCAACACCAGCCCAGCCCATACACTTTAAATATGTGCACAAAAAGGGCTTTATTCACATGTCATTCACGCTTTATTCACATGTTGGGCACATGCGCTAATGCCCTTGTATAGGGGGTTTGTGGGGGTTTTTAAGGGCTTTGGGCACATGTGTGTGAAAAGTTTAGGCACATGTTTTGTGCCCATGTGCTTAAAGCAGTGTGCCCATGTGCCTAAAACGCCCCAAAAACCCGTTTTTTAAGTGTGTTTTTGCCCCATTTTTTCATTTTTTTGTGCCAACATGTGCCTGAAAGTGATTTTTTCCCCGAGCCACAAACGCCCTACACAGCGGGGTTAGCAAGGCTTTGGGCACAAATTCACATGCCCTACTACAACTACTAAAATGTATATTAATCTAGGGCTTTTTGGGTTTTGGTGAAAAAGGGAGGGGTTTGGGCCTGAAATTGCACAAACACCACAGCGGCGGCAAACCCCCCATCGTGCGTGATGCTGGCGTGCAAGCTGTGGATGTTAAATTCTCTTTGCTTGTCCACACTAAGGCTTAATAAGGGCGCGCCCAATGCGCTCTTGGCAAGCCTTATATCTAAAAAGCTAAGCTGTGATCCAATGCCCACGCCCAACGCCTTGGCGCAGGCTTCTTTACACGCCCATGCCCCGGCGAGGCTAGCGGGCTTGTTAAAAAGGGCTTGTTCTTGTGGAGATAAAAAGCGGTTTAAAAATCGTTGTTGGAATCGGCGGACACTGCACGCTATGCGCTCGATAGCGACAATGTCAAGCCCGATCATTGAATCACAAAGTCTGTGAAAAAGACATTTTTCACATAGCCGTCAATGAGAAAGCTGTTGATGTTGTTGCGGACTTCTTCTTTGAGCTTGTTTTTGCCCTTTAGGGTGCTGATCTCTTCAATGGATTTAGAGGACAAGATTTCTATAATGGTGTCTTTGATCGCCGTTTCTTTGGTTTTGACCTCTGCTAGCAATTTTGCATCACTCAGCTCCAAAGTGATGCTTGTTTTTAAGTAACGCCGCCCGTTTTGGGTGATCAAATTCACCACAAAGGGGGTTTCTATGGGAAAGAGTGGCCCTAAAGATAAATAATCTGAAGAGCGCACCATCAAATCAGACTGCCCTCTATTGTCGTTGAGCTTGGAGCTTTCTCTCATTTGGCGCATTTTGTCGTTCACAATGCCCCCTTTCGCTCCGTCTTTTTCGCTGTTTTTATTCAGCAACAAAATGGCGATCACCCCCATCAACACAATCATCACCACGATCGTACCTGCGATCACCAACAAAAGGGCTCGATTCTTCTTAGGTTGCTCTTTGGCTTCATCTGCCATGCTTCATTCCTTTGTGTAAAGATAGTAACTTAAAGTCGTCCTGCCACATTTCTTAGCTTTGATTATACTAAAGCTTGCCACATTTGGCATACACGCCCCACTTAAATGCTCAAACACCAATAAAAAGCCGTGTTGCAAAAACCGCTCCAAACCCTTTAAACTTGCCACGAATGCCCAGCACCTTTCATAAATGCCCTCCAAAAACGGGGGGTCTAAATACAACACCACCAAACCCCTCGGCTCTAACCCTTCTAAATGCCCTGCTAGGGCGCTGAATAGATCCGCTTGGATAGTTCTTAGGCGGGCTGTGGGCATGCGCTCTTTTAAAGCTCTGGCGTTTTTTTGTAAGATTTGGAAGGCTTCTTTATCTTTTTCAAAGATCAACACCTCATGAGCCCCACGGCTCAAAGACTCCAAGCCCATCGACCCGCTCCCCCCAAAGCCTTCAACAAAAGTACTCTGCAAAATCGAACCTTGTAAGACATTAAAGAGGGATTCTTTGACGATCGCCTTTGTGGGGCGGGTGGTGGTTTTGGCGGGCATTTGCAAAGTTAGTCCCTTGCACGCTCCGCCCAAAATCTTTAAACTAGGGGGCATCAGCGTTTGTAATCCTGCAATAAATCAAGCAATTTGTAGGTGTATTCTTGCAATAAAGATTGTACCTTATGCTCCAAACTCTCACTTTGGGCTTTGTTGGCGTAAAACTCTTGTAACTTTTGGAGCAACTCCGCCTTAGTGAAAGGGGTTAAAATGTATGCGCTTGAGTCTGAGCCGATGAGGCAAGTTGCTTTGTAGGGGTTTTTAACGGGATGGTCGCTTAAGATGAAGTCGCAATTTTCTTCAGTGGCCAAGAACTCTTGCAGGTAGCTTTCTAGAACTTGCCCAAGCAACAAAGAGCGGCAACTGATAAAAATCTTCACTTTAAGAACTCCGTTTCTGGCACAATAGGGTATTATTGCATATCCTAAGTTTAAAAACGCTTTTTAAGGGAGGCCATGCAAGAGCATATCCGCAATTTCTCCATCATCGCCCACATCGATCATGGCAAAAGCACGCTCGCCGATTGCTTGATCCAAGCCTGCAAGGCGTTAAGTGTGCGTGAAATGACCAGCCAAGTCCTAGACACCATGGACATTGAAAAAGAGCGCGGAATCACCATTAAAGCGCAATCTGTGCGCCTGACCTACCGCTACAAGGGGCAGGAGTACATTTTAAATCTCATAGACACCCCCGGGCATGTGGATTTTAGCTACGAGGTGTCCCGCTCGCTATGCGCTTGCGAGGGGGCGTTGTTGGTCGTGGATGCCACCCAGGGCGTGCAGGCCCAAACGATCGCCAATGTCTACATCGCCCTAGACAACCACTTAGAAATTTTGCCCGTGTTGAATAAAATTGACCTGCCAAACGCTGAGATAGAGGCGGTGAAAGAGGACATTGAGGACACCATAGGTCTAGATTGCACGGAGGCTAATTGTGTGAGTGCCAAGACACAGCTAGGCATCAATGAGCTCTTAGAGACCATCATCACCAAAATCCCCCCCCCAACAGGCGTAAAAGAAGCCCCCACAAAGGCTTTAATTTACGACTCTTGGTTTGACAACTACTTAGGGGCTTTGGCGTTGGTGCGCCTAAAAGAAGGGCGTTTGCAAGTCAATCAAGAGGTCTTGGTGATGGGGAGCGCAAAAACCCACCAAGTGCTCGGCCTTTACTACCCAAACCCTTTGCACAAAATCCCCACCGACTCGATTGAATGCGGTGAGATCGGCATTGTGTCTTTGGGCTCTAAAAACCTCACCGACATCGCCGTGGGCGACACCATCACCGATGCTAAAACCCCCACAGCCGCGCCCATAGAGGGCTTTAAACCGGCTAAACCCTTTGTCTTTGCCGGGCTTTACCCCATAGAAAGCGACCAATTTGAGGAATTACGCGAGGCTTTATTAAAACTCCAGCTCAACGACTCGTCCTTGCAGTTTGAGCCTGAAAGCAGCGTGGCGCTAGGTTTTGGCTTTCGGGTGGGCTTTTTAGGCTTGCTGCACATGGAGGTCATTAAAGAGCGCCTAGAAAGGGAGTTTAATTTAAATCTCATTGCCACCGCCCCCACGGTGGTCTATGAGGTGCATTTGACAGACGGGCAGATTGTCGCCGTGCAAAACCCCAGCCAACTGCCCCCTGAGAGCACGATTGAGAGCATTTACGAGCCCTATGTGAAAGCGAGCATCATCTCCCCTAGCGAGTATCTAGGCAATCTTTTAAGCTTGCTAAGCAACAGACGGGGGGTGCAAGAGAAAATGGAGTATCTCAACCAAAACCGCGTGATGCTCACCTACGATTTGCCCAGCAACGAAATTGTGATGGACTTTTACGACAAGCTCAAATCTTGCACAAAGGGCTATGCCAGCTTTGACTACGAGCCCATCGGCTACAAAGAGGGGCAATTGGTCAAGCTAGACATAAGGGTGGCTAATGAAGTCGTGGATGCGCTCTCCATCATTGTGGATCGCTCTAAAGCCTATGAAAAGGGCAAAGCTTTGGCCGAAACGATGAAAACCTTGATCCCGCGCCAACTCTTTGAAGTGGCGATTCAAGCGAGCATCGGTAATAAAATCATCGCCAGAGAAACGGTCAAATCGGTCGGCAAGAATGTTACTGCCAAGTGCTACGGGGGCGACATCACCAGAAAACGCAAACTCTTAGAAAAACAAAAAGAGGGCAAAAAGCGCATGAAAGCCATTGGCAAAGTCCACCTACCCCAAGAGGCGTTTTTGGCGATCTTGAAGGTAGATTAAAAAGCCAAAAAACAAACTTTCGATTCTTTTGGCGCACGGGGTGTGCGTTTTTGCATGTTTGACGAAAAGGGTTTTATGTAGAGGTTGTCTGTTAAAGTGGCGCAGGAGTCGCCGTTTTTGCAAGGGGGGTATTGCCCACTTGAGAAGACACTTTAGGCAAATAGACAACAACTTAAAATCCACGATGGGCTTGTGCAAGGCAAGCAAGAAGCCAGCTATGGAGTTGTTTTGGCTTTGCTTTGCTTGGGGGCACAAGCCCTTTATTATTTAAAGACAGCAGGGAGGACACGCCCAGGGCGTGGATTTAAATGCCTTCGGGGCAAATGAGTTGTTTGGAAACCACACTTTAGCCTTTGGGGGCATGTCCGCAAAGAGATGCTTTTAGAGGTTTTAGAGCACCTCAAAGGTGCTCACTAGCCAAGTGGGCTTTTTGCTTATCGGCGAAGTTGTATTTTTGGTGCTCATTGCCCGTCCACGCTTTTAGTTCATTAAAAGAGATTATCAAAGATCGATGGTGGTTGATTCATGTCATCGCAGACACGATGGGCGACACTCACATCTGCCCACTTGGTGTTAGGCCGTCTCGCTTGGGCATTGTGGTTTTCTAAAAAGCAGGTAAGGTCATTAAAGTTGATGATGGTGGGATTTTCTGTACCTATGCGCATGAAATAGACTTGTGCGTTTTCCTCTTGGTGTGCCACCATCGTGTTGGTCGTGCCAAAGTCGATCCCCATTAAGCCCTCTTTGGTGTCGGCTTTGGGATTTCTGGCCACAAGCGGGGTTTTAAGGGGCACGAACGCCCCCTCTTGTTTGTCTTGCCCCCCCCCACAGCCCCGGGCACCGGTTAAAATCTTAGGGTCGTAGGGTTTGAGGTCGGCGCGAATGAAGTGCGAATCCTTTACAGGACCTACAAAATGAGCGAGAGCCATTGGGTTTAAAGAAGGCGGATGTGAAAGCCTTGTTTGAGGACATGGACAAGGGCGCAAAAGCACCATCCTTAAACGCCATCGAGCGCACGCATGGCGGGTAGTTTTGCAAACGGATCATCGCGGGCAACTACAGCCAAGCGCACACCAAAACCATGTTTTTTACTAAAAAAGACTTTTTAGAGTTTTGCACCCAAGAGGTAGCCCCGATTGTCAGGGTGTTGAAAATCCACAAGGCGTTTTCTAATTTCTTATCTTCATTGCCCCCTCACACTCAATGGGGGAAAAAGCGGTAATTTTTCTCATACAGCGAAACCCTAGAAAGCGAAACCTTAGAAGAAGTACTTTGAGAAAGCTCATGGGTGTGAGGATATTTTCTAGCACCCAAACCTCCTCATCAGTCGCCACTTGACTGCTTAGGTGCGTTTTTTGTAATCGGGCTTGCCACTAATGTCGTCCCTATCCCACAGACAAGATTCGAGCACGCCCACTGGGTCGCTTGTTTTTTGCTCTTGTCCTTGTAAGCCTTGTTGTAAAAGGCTTTTAGCAACAAAATCAGCGTGGTGGTGCGCTGTTGTCCGTCTATGATGTGTTGCACCCCATGCAAATGTCTTCAATCGGTGGTGCCAAAAACCTAACATAAAAATTAGTCTTTAGCTAACTAAGCCCCTTATGCACTTTTTGCTGTAAAATACCCCTTTCATTACAAAGTGCAAGGATGGCGTTTGGATTTACAAGCACGGCGTTTAAGGGCGTTTAAAGCGAATAAACGGGCGTTTTGGGCATTGGTGGTCTTTGTGGTGTTGTTTGTGTTGTCCTTGGGGGCTGAACTTTGGGTGAATGACAAACCTCTGTTCATTTACAAAGACCATAAAGCCTACTTCCCCATTTTCAAGGACTACCCAGAGAGCGCCTTTGGGGGGGATTTTTACACAAGTGCGGACTACACCGACCCTTATGTCAAAAACCACCTCCTTAAAAATGCCTTTGTGATTTGGCCCTTAATCCCCTACTCTTACGACACCATCATCATGGACTTAAAAAGCCCTGCCCCCACGCCCCCGAGCCTAAAGCACCTTCTTGGCACGGATGATCAAGCCCGCGATGTGCTGGCGCGCTTAGTCTATGGCTACCGCATTTCTATTTTATTCGGGCTGATCTTAAGCGTCTTTAGTGTGGGGCTAGGCGTGGCAATCGGGGCCCTTCAGGGCTACTATGGGGGGCTCATAGACCTACTAGGACAGCGTTGTATTGAGATTTGGAGTGCTATTCCCATGCTCTTTTTACTCATTATCCTTTCTAATTTATTCACCCCTAATTTTTGGTGGCTCTTGGGGCTGGTGCTGGCGTTTTCTTGGATGGGGTTAGCGCAGGTGGTACGCACCGAGTTTTTAAGGGGACGCAACATGGACTATGTCAAGGCTTCTTACGCCTTAGGCGTGAGCGATGCACGGGTGATTTTCTATCACATTTTGCCTAACGCCCTAGTCGCCACCATCACCTACTTGCCCTTTGTGATGGCGGGCAGTATCGGCACTTTGGTAAGCCTAGATTTTCTAGGCTTTGGCATGCCCGTAGGCTCTGCCAGCCTAGGCGAGCTTTTGAATCAGGGCAAGAACAATCTTTACGCCCCCCATTTAGCCTTAGTGGGCTTTTTTGCCACCGCTTTGCTTTTATCTATCTTGGTCTTTATCGGGGAGGGGGTGAGAGATGCCTTCAGCGCCACAAGTGTTAAATAACCCCCTACTCCGTCTTGAGAATTTAAACGCCCGTGTGGGGGCGGATTTCTTGCTTAAGGACATTCATCTAAGCGTGGGCGTGGGGCAAAGAGTGGCTTTAGTGGGCGAATCGGGCAGTGGCAAAAGCTCACTAGCTAGCCTCATTTTACGCCTAAGCCCGAGCATTGCGCCCATCAGCGGACAAATTTCCTTTAAGGGGCAGGATTTATTGCGTTTAAGCGGGGGGGCAATGCGGGCTTTGAGGGGGCAACACATCGGCTACATCGCCCAAGAGCCCCTAAGCGCGCTAAACCCCTTGCATAAAATCCAAAAGCAGATTTTAGAGGCTTTGTATTTGCACGCCAAGCCCAGCAAGCAAGAGGCACACGAACGCCTAGAGGCGGTTATGGCACAAGTGGGCTTGCCGATGGATTTGTGCCAAAGGTATCCTTATGAGCTCAGTGGCGGGCAGAACCAACGGGCGGCTTTAGCGATGGCGTTAATCAACCGCCCCAAGCTGTTGATTTGCGATGAGCCCACCACTGCCCTAGACGCACAGGTGCAATTACAGATTTTAGAATTGCTGAAGAGTTTAAGCGTGCAACACCAAATGGCGTTGTTGTTCATCAGCCACGATTTGGGGGCGGTGGGCTTGCTTGCCGACACAATCTATGTCTTGCAACAGGGGCAAATTTGCGAGCACAACACCACCAAAGAACTCTTTAACGCCCCCAAGCATCCTTATACGCAAATGCTCTTGCAGGCGAGGCAGTTGCAAAAAAAGCACACCAAAGCCCTAGATCCGCTCACTTTAAGCGTCCAAGATTTCAGGGTGTTTTACACCAAGTCCAAATTCTTTAAAAAAGACATTTTTGAGGCGATTAGGGGCGTAAATTTTAATTTACGCAAACAAGAAACGCTAGGCATTATCGGGCAGAGTGGGAGCGGGAAGAGCTCTTTGGCGATGGGCTTGTTGAAATTAGCCCAAAGTCAAGGCGTGCAGGTGTTGATGGGGCAGAATGTGGGGGGCTTAAGCCGCCAAAGTTTCAAGCCCTATCGCAAATCCTTACAAATGGTCTTCCAAAACCCCTTTGCTTCGCTCAACCCCCGCTGGAGCGTGCAAGAGATTTTATTAGAGGCGTTTGTGGGCGCAGGGCTTAAGGGAGACATCGCGCAGGTTAAAGAGAGTTTAGAGGCGGTGGGGTTGGAGGCAAAGCATTTGCATTACTACCCCTTTGAGCTGAGCGGAGGGCAGCGCCAAAGGGTCGCCATTGCAAGGGCGATCCTCACCCGTCCGCAAGTGGTGGTGATGGACGAGCCCACTTCGGCATTAGACAAGAGCCTACAAAAGGTCGTGCTTGCCTTGCTTTTAGAATTGCAAGAAAAGTTGCAACTAAGCTATGTGTTTATCAGCCACGATTTAGATGTCATTGAGTGCATGTGCGATCGTGTCTTGGTGGTGCATAAGGGGGCGGTGGTGGAGAGCGGCAAAGTGGCTGAGGTCTTTTCTCACCCCAAGCACCCTTACACCAAAGAGCTTTTAGAAACAAGGCTTTAAAACCCGCTAAAGGGTGTTAAAGCCCCTTTGTAGAGCGTTTGGGCGGTGCTTAGAAAATGGCTCTCCTTTATTGTGCTAGGTAGCCGCCATCGATCACAAAGGGCTGGCCCGTGATGCTCTTAGCCGCATCGCTTGCTAAAAAGAGGGCAAGCTTGGCGATGTCTTCAATGGCGATCAAACGCTTTTGAGGGATGAGTGGATAGAGGATCTTTTCTAGGGCTTCTTGGGCACTCATTTGACGGGTCTTAGCTAGGTCGGCTAATTGGTTGCGCACTAAGGGCGTGTCAACATAGCCCGGACAAATAGCGTTAGCCGTGATGTTAAAGAGCGCGCCCTCGAGAGCGCAAACTTTGGTCAGTCCAAGGAGTCCGTGTTTAGCGCTGTTGTAGGCAGCCTTGCCCGCAAAGCCCACTAGGCCATTGATCGAGGCCATGTTGAGAATGCGCCCGAATTTTTGCGCTTTCATTAGGGGAAAAGCGCATTTGGTGAGCATAAAAGGCCCCACCAACTCTACTTGTAGCATTTTGTTAAAAACTTCTGTAGGGAAGTCTTCTAACAAAGCAACATGTTGGAAGCCGGCGTTGTTGATGAGTACATCTACAGAGCCAAACACCTTGTGGCTCTCTTGTATGAGGTTTTGGCATGCAGACTCACTAGACACATCGCAGGGAATAAAGATCGCGTTTTTAGAGGGCGTGGTGGCGGCGACTTGGCTCAAGGCTTCTTGGTTTAAGTCAGAAAAAACCACTTGATGCCCTTCTTGTAAAAAAGCTTGCGCCACACCTAGACCAATCCCGCTGGCACTCCCGGTAATGACAATGACCATAGACACTCCTTGTTTTGAGATAGACAATCCTAACACCTTTTGGTGTCTTTGGGGTCTTTTAATCTGCCTTGATAAAACTCTTGACTTATACAATAAATCGTGCTAGAATTGCACTTTTTGCGGGAATAGCTCAGTGGTAGAGCACGACCTTGCCAAGGTCGGGGCCGCGGGTTCGATCCCCGTTTCCCGCTCCATAATTAAAAAAGCTCGTGATTTTCGATGGAAATGGCCACGACTAATCCTAAAAGCCCTAAAAAGTACTTTGAAAGTTTAGTTTGCGAGCAGCCCAGGTGGTGGAATAGGTAGACACAAGGGACTTAAAATCCCTCGGTAGCAATACCGTGCCGGTTCAAGTCCGGCTTTGGGCACCAGTGGCGACGTAGCCAAGTGGTAAGGCATGGGTCTGCAAAACCTTGATTCCCCGGTTCAAATCCGGGCGTCGCCTCCATGTGATTTTGCTTATTTTCTACGATTAGCGGGAGATGGCTGAGTGGTTGAAAGCGGCGGTCTTGAAAACCGTTGAGGGTAACACCTCCGGGGGTTCGAATCCCTCTCTCCCGGCCACTCTCTCACCGATAGGATTTCATGGGTCATTCTATTTATAGTCTAGCTGTCCCCTTTCTTGTCATTTTTATGGTCATTTTCACCCAAAGAGTCGCCCTTTCGCTCTTTAGTGGGATCGTTCTAGGTGCGCTTTTGATCACCGATGGGAGTTTAATTTCACTGCTCAACTACATTTACTCTAAAATCAGCGCGGTGTTTTACACACAAAGCCCTAGTGGCTTTACGCCAAAGTTAAGCAGTTTATGCGTCTTTGGCTTTCTCATCACGCTAGGGGTATTGAGCCAAGTGATCGCCAGCTCAGGGGCGATCAATTCCTTCGTGCATTGGGCGAAAAACTATGTCAAGGGCGCAAGACAAGCTGAGGGCGTGGCGCTCTTTGCTGGGCTTGTGATTTTCATTGATGATTATTTTAATGCCCTCATTGTGGGGCAAATTAGCCGCTCTTTAAGCGATATGCATAAATCTAGCCGTGAGAGATTGGCCTATATCATCGACTCCACCTCCGCGCCCGTGTGCCTACTGATGCCCATCTCTAGCTGGGGGGCGTATATTGTGGGCGTGATGCAAAATGAAGGCTCGCCCTTGCTTAAAGACAGCTTTGCCCTGCTTTTAGCCAGCATTGGGAGCAATTACTATGCGTGGTTTGCGCTTTTCGCGGTGTTCTTAGCCATTGTGTGGCAAATCAATTTGCCCGCCATGCAAAAATACCAAAATGTGGGCGTGCAAGATTTGCAAATGCCTCTCAAAGAAGGCAAAAGTGCGCCCGTGCACTTACTCGTTGTCAGTATCATAAGTTTGATTATAAGCATCACCGCTTTAATGTTTTACACGGGCTATACCCATAGCCAAAGCAAAGAGATTTTAGACATTTTAAAGCACATAGACAGCGCGTTTTCGCTCTTTGTGGGGGGGTTGTTTTCTTTGGGGCTGTGTGTGTTCTTAGCCCGCCCTTATTTGCCCAAAAACTCTTTCTTTGGGCTATGCAAAAAAGGCTTTTTGAGCATGGCTGGGGCGATTTGGGTTTTGGTTTTGGCATGGGCGGTAGGCCCTATGATTAGGGATGATTTGCAAACGGGGGTGTATTTAGCCAGCCTCTTGCAGCACTTTGAAGGGGTGTTTTTACTCATCCCCTTATTGCTCTTTTTGATCTCAGGTTTCATCGCCTTCACCACGGGCACCAGCTGGGGGGCGTTTGCGATCATGCTCCCCATTGGGGCGGGGATGGTGAGCGTGGTTGGGGGAGACATTGTCTTGGTGCTCTCAGCGATTTTATCCGGCTCTGTCTATGGGGACCACGCCTCGCCCATATCCGACACCACGATTTTATCGGCCACGGGGGCGGGCTGCAGTGTGCAAAGCCACTTTTTAACCCAACTGCCCTACGCCACACTCACCGCCGCATGCGCCATGCTCGCCTTTTTAGTGGCAAGCCTCACGCTCTCTAAAACCATAGGCTTTTTAGTGGGCTTAGGCCTACTTGCCGGGCTGTTTTATTTCTTAAAAACTCTGTTTAAATAACTTTTGGTAACAAACCCACGCCCTTTTGAGTGCCTCTGGGGCAAAGGGGCATGGGCGTTAATCTTTGGGGGCTAAACTTCCCTTATCTCACTTAAAGAAAGGGATTGCGATGAGCGTTTATAAAGACAAGAGCCAAATTTTTAAAGCCCGCTATGAAAACTACATGGGCGGAGAGTGGGTCAAACCCGCTAAAGGGCAGTATAAGGCAAATAAAACCCCCATCAATGGAGAGGTGCTTTGTGAAGTACCCTTGTCTAGCAGCGAGGACATTGAAAAGGCATTAGATGCCGCCCACAAGGCTAAGGACACTTGGGCAAACACCCCCATTCAAGAGAGGGCAAATGTCCTTTTAAAGATTGCCGAGCGCATGGAGGCAAATTTAGAAAAGCTCGCCTACACCGACACTTGGGACAATGGCAAGCCCATTAGAGAAACCTTAAATGCAGATATACCCCTAGCCATCGATCAATGGCGTTACTTTGCCAGCTGTATAAGGGCACAAGAGGGGGGCATTAGCGACATTGCCCCCGATCTAGTCGCCTACCACTTCCACGAACCGTTGGGCGTGGTGGGGCAAATCATCCCTTGGAACTTCCCCCTGCTGATGGTTTCTTGGAAATTAGCCCCCGCTTTAGCAACGGGCAATGCGGTGGTGTTAAAACCCGCCTCGCCCACGCCCGCTAGCGTGTTGGTATTAATGGAGCTTATCGGGGATTTAATCCCCCCGGGGATCGTCAATATCGTCAATGGCAATGGGGGGCAAATTGGCAAACACCTAGCCACCAGCCCCAAAATCTCTAAAGTCGCTTTCACGGGCTCTACGGCGGTGGGGCGGCAAATCATGCAATTTGCCACAGAAAACATCATCCCCTGCACCTTAGAGCTTGGGGGCAAGAGCCCGAATATTTTCTTCCCCGACATCTACGAGCACGAAGACGCGTTTTTAGACAAAGCCATTGAGGGCTTGGTGCTCTTTGCGCTCAATCAAGGCGAGGTTTGCACCTGCCCCTCACGCGCCTTAATCCACGAAAAAATCTACGATAAATTCATGGCAAAAGTCCTAGAGAGGGTGAAGGCCATTAAAGTGGGTAACCCCCTAGACTTAGACACGATGATGGGCGCACAAGTCGATGAAAACCAAGTGCACACCATTTTAAACTATATGCAAGTGGCGAAAGAAGAGGGGGCAGAGTGCTTGATTGGCGGGGGCAAGAACCACATCAGTGGGCTTGAAAATGGCTGTTATGTTGAGCCCACGATCTATAAAGGGCATAATAAAATGCGTATCTTTCAAGAGGAAATCTTTGGCCCCGTGCTTGCGGTAACGACCTTTAAAGACGAAAAAGAAGCCCTAGAAATCGCCAACGACACGATGTTTGGGCTAGGGGCAGCCATTTGGACGCGCGACATCAACCGCGCTTATCGTGTGGGGCGTGCCATTAAAGCCGGACGGGTTTGGACGAATTGCTACCACCTTTACCCCGCCCACGCCGCTTTCGGGGGCTATAAACAAAGCGGAATCGGCCGGGAGTGCCATAAAATGATGCTCGAGCATTACCAACAAACCAAAAATATTTTGGTGAGTTACAGCCCCAACAAGCTAGGCTTTTTTTAATGCTGCAAGCCACCGACAAAGCCCGCACCTTGCTAAACAAGCTTAAAGAGGCGCACCCCGAGGGCTTTATCCTCTACCACTCTTGCGGCTGCTGTGAGGGCGGGGCGGTTTTGGTCTATGCCAAAGAGGATTTTAAAATCGGTAAGAATGATTTATGCGTGGGGGAGGTTGAGGGGGTGCGCTTATACAGACACGCCACTCAAGAGCAAGCCCAAGGCTCCATGCCCATGGTGCTAGATGTCAAGCCCTTTGAGGGGAGTGAGTTTTCTTTAACCTATGGCTTGGGGGAAAGTTTTTATTTAAAGCCCTAATGCCCCCCGCTTTAAACGCCAAAAATCCCCGCTCCCTAAGCAAGTCCCCCAAGCTAACCCCCATTTAAAGGGACTAAAAAGTGGCAATGAGTTGCGTGTAAAGCGCACTTCTGTCTTGGTAGCCACCTCCACAGTAAGTGAGGTGAGGGTTACAATAGGCGTTTAAACCTGCTTGATAACCCCTGTTGGTGTGTACGCCGTAGTAGGCGAGGTCGATCAGGCCTTTTAAATAAGGCGTGAATTGGTAGCCTAAAGACAAAATTGCCCGTCCTTCATAGGACACGGGCGCGCTGCTCCACTGCCAAGTCATGCGCCAAGAAAATTTATTTTTAAAATGCACACCTCCATAGGCGAATTGTCCGCTCACCGCATCCGCCTTTAAGCCCGTGCCATTATACCCCGCCCAGGTGCTGTTGTTGTAAAGCTCGATACCGGCTGGGTTGCCTGTGTTGCCCACCCAAGCGTTGGCGTTTCTAAAAACCTTATAAAAAGTCCCCACAATGTAAAATTCATTGAAGTCAAAGCGCTGGCGTATAATCAAGCTCTGCCCATTAGGGGTTACGGGGTTGTCATAGCGGTAAATCGCCCCACCCTTGCTGTTTACCATCATCCAAGGGGGGTAAAAAGCAAAGGTGGTCATCAAAATCGTGTTGGAGCGGAAACCCTGTCCATTAAAATTAGGGTCCGTGTCCCAGCCCACCCTAAAACCCGGGGCGTTGAACATTTCGGGCGAAAAGTAGTAAAAGCCTTCTAGCAATAAGTGGTGTTTTTTGTAGGTGAGCTGTATGGCGTGTGTACCTAAAGAAGCTTTGTGTCCGTGTGGGGTGTAGCCCCCTAGGGCGTTTTTGGTGTATCCTCCGCTGTAAACCACCCTAGGTGCCCACCAATCGCGCATTAAAGGCCCGGTGGAGTAAGCCCGCCCCCAAGAGCTAAACCACCAAAGGTTGATTCGCTTATACTGCGCCCACGCTTCAAACCCTTCTGTTTGCCCAGTTTCATAGACCGCTGTGGAGCGGTAACGCCCTGCCTTGATCCCAAAGTAGTTTTTGTAGGTGTAATCTAAATAGGCATCACTCCACACATAAAAATGGCTATAGCGAGAAAGTTTGCTGTTTTTGACTGGAGTTGAGTCGCTTTGCAAAACATCGGCCCCCCCGCCATAAAACCCATCATAAAAGGCAAACCGCTGGTACACCACAGAACCGCCCGCAAAGTGCTTGGTCCCATCAAAGAGCACGCCCCCGACCATGCCCCCACGAGCCCCTTAAAATGATGCCCCTTATTTTCTAAATTTTTTGGTAATAAAGAAAAGCCCAAAGAGAGATACCCGGCAATCGTCGCGTATTGCTGCATGGGATAAATGCCCTTTTTGGTGTTGATGGGGCTTTGGTTAAAACCGATGGTGGAGGCCTGGTTGGCAAACCCACTCAATTTGTAGTCGTAAGCAAAGCATGTCTCATTGAAGGAGAGTAACCCTAAAAGGGCGCAAAGTTTCTTGGTAACTGGACTTGGTGCTGCCATTTTTCTCCTTAAGCAAAGCAACCTGCTTGGATTTTAACATGTTATGCACTTAGTTTCTTAAAAACCTTAAAATAACCAAACCAAAGACTAAAAGTTACAAAAA
Source organism: Helicobacter sp. NHP19-003 (assembly GCF_019703305.1). Taxonomy (NCBI): domain Bacteria; kingdom Pseudomonadati; phylum Campylobacterota; class Epsilonproteobacteria; order Campylobacterales; family Helicobacteraceae; genus Helicobacter; species Helicobacter gastrocanis. The sequence continues at coordinate 1,504,604 of NZ_AP024814.1, forward strand.
GTGATGCCCCATCAAAATTAAAAATAATGGCCAAAAAGCGCAAAGACTCGAGGGGCTACGGTGATTGACTTGAGAAGCCTAAAATCCATGCAATTTGGTTTTTGTGTAATATGATAACACATTGTGCGCTTTTTTGCCACTCTTTTGAAGTGAGTAGGGCGGGTTAATGTGCTTCAAGTATAATGACCTACCCCATCCCCATATAGAAAGGCTAAAATGAACCCCTTAAGAGAAGTTTTAGAACAGAATAAAACGACCTTGATCGCCGATGCCCGTGCCTACGCCCATAAAGTCCTCATGCAACACAAGCCCTACCCGTGGCACGACCCCACGCTTTACAGCAACTACATGAAACAAGTCGCTTCGCTGTTACAGGTGGATGTGCTGGTGTTGCGCTTTGATAAAATGCTTGAAGAAGAGTTGAAGAACAATGCTGAATTGGTCGCCAAAATGGGTGAAAAGAAGCGGCAAGGTTATGCGCTCAAGGTGTTCATGCAAGATGAGGGCATGAAAGAGGGCACCAGCTCTTTAGTCAACACCGCCACAAACACCTTGCATGTGCATATCCTAACCCAGTTGCCCTCTCCACTCCGGCTCTTGCAAATGAGCGCACAAGCGGTGGGGAGCAATGCGGATTTTAGCGATGAAGACATTGAAAATGCGAGCATGTATTACGCCGACTGGTTGCGCTCTTACAAGGACTCAAAGGTTAGGGGTCTGCTTTTTGATGAGCGCACACAAAAAGTCAAAGAAAGCCTGTATCAGCCCATCTTAAACACCGCGAACAATTACCATTGGGAGATCGGCTTTAGGCGCGCAGATGCTTTACATTTTTGTGGGTTTGACGCGCCCATCCCCACTTTGGACACAAACTTTTGGCTAGACAAAAAGGCGCCTAGCCCACAATTCGCGCACCCCTTTTTCACAGAGATACACGAAGATGCGATCCCTGAGGTGGTGCTGGAAAAATTGCACGCATTTTTTCACCTATGAGTGCACAAGGGCTTTTTTGCATTTCGTGAAACTTGCTCGTGCAAGCCGACAGGCTTAGGGCTAGGAGTAGGCTATAAAATCTCATGCTTGTCCTTGATTTGGTGGATTTGCACTTTAGGGGTGCTGAGAGTTTGCACTTGAAAAGAGGGTTGTACTAAGGCTTGATTTGGGCTTACACTTTGGCTGTGGGTGTGCTCTAGGCTTTGGGTGCTTTGGGGGGCGGTGCTCGACACGCTTTGGCTGTGTTGTAGCCATGCGTTTTTACCACCACTCAGCATCCCTTTCAAGTCTTGCACGCCTCCCTGCGTGGCAAACAAGCCGTTGAGGAAGGCAGGCACGCGGTACAATAAAAATAGGATCAAAAGTGTGCTGACAATGAGAATCAAATACGCCCCGATGATTGAGGGTGTGGGCTGTGCAGGTATTAGGGATTTTATCAAGCTTTGCAAAATTTGGGTGTTGTAAAAGGCGAGCAGTAAAATCAGGGGCTGGTAAAAGGCTAGGTTAAAGCACTTTTTGGCGTAGTGCCACAGCAACTTAGGCGCAAACAACCCCAAGGGCAAGACAAACACCGCCAAAGAAAGCCACAGCAACAGCTCGATAGATACGATTAAAGTCAAAGCCAAAATGCAAGTGAGTAACGCCCCTTGTGCCAAAACAAGCCCTAGACTAAACACCGCCATAAAACTCTCTAGACTTGGGCTTTGGGTGCTTAAAAGCACTAGGCTGTGGAAATCTTGGTTGAGCAAGAACTCCAAATTAAAATGCGTGGAGTCGGTGTTGAAGGCGTGGCTGGAGGCTTGCAAACCCTGTTGCACCACTTGGGTGAGGACATTAGGGGCGTAGAAAAAGATTTCTTTAAGCCGTGTGTAAAAGGCTGTGGGGTTGTGTGTGGCGTAGTTAAAGAGTGTGAAAAACAGCGCAAAGGCACAAAGAGAGAACCAGGTTTTTGAAAAAAAGAAGTCGGCAAAGCGCACCCGATTGAGTGCCCATAGCATGAGCGCAACCACCATCGCAAGGTTACACAAGAGTCGAAAGGGGGCATTTTGCAAAATCTCTAAGCTGATTTGCTCGAGCAACACATGCGTGGGGTCTAAAAAGAAGTGTAAGATGCTTTGATAAAATTGCAACTTTAAGCCTTGTCTACAAAAGGCCATTGTAACTTTTCTTAGTTTAAAAACGCAAACTCCCAACACGCATTTTGTCAAGCATTTTGGGCATGCATTTGCATAAGGCCGTGATTTTAACACAAGGCGTTTGCCTAAAGGTTTTGTCCCATTTGTTATGTTGTAGTTTTTGCGTTTGGTGTAGGGTGGTTGCACCCCTTGCACCCTAAAGCCCCTAGCTTTGGCTGAGCGGATTCATCAAAAGATCTGCCCTTAGGGCTTTAGGCATCAACCTTGGTAATCGTGAACCCTAATGGAGTGCTTCTCTTAAAGCCATGATTTTGGGCTAAAGTCAATCCTCTAGCTTTAGTTATGGGGTGTATGTCAAACTTTAAAACTATAAAAAGTTTATTATGCTATACTCCTGTGTTTTATTTTGTTAAGGGGCTGAAACAGGATTTCGACAGGAATTGCGTTGCGTGGGTTGCATGCCAAGTGTCTCTTGTAAAACGACACAAACAATAACCGTAAACAATCCTAATTACGCTCCCAACTACGCTAAAGCAGCGTAGCGAGCTGGAAGTCTAGCGGATCGATCGGCGTTTGCTAGGCATTCCATCATCTTTAGCCGATTGCCTTTAAGAGTCGCTCGCCTCTTAGGGTAAGACCAGAGCTAGGGGTTTCTTTGGGGCTTTGAGAAGTTAGCCTGTGAAGCCTTAAGACCTTTAACTTCTCTAAGCATGTAGAAGCCCATGTTTAGGATGCAATTTTTGGACTGGGGTTCGACTCCCCACAGCTCCACCATGTAGATTTGGCATTTAGAAGGATTAGAAAAATGGATTTACGATTGCGTGCATTTTTAGCTCCCCTGTTGTTTTTCTTTGGATTTCTCCCCCTTTGGGGCATTGACATACAAGCCCTTGTAGAAGAGCAAGCCAAAAGCGCGGATTTGGCAAATCAATTGGTCAGCGTGAGCAATAAAATGCTCGAGGGGGCGATCGACGCGGGCAAGAATTACCAACAAGTCAAGCAGCTTGACAAATTCTACCAAGAGAGCAAGGGTTTAAGGGCGGTGCTAAACCCTAACAAGGGCGCGTCCAAACCCACAGGGCTAGGGGCGGTCTTTAAAAAAGCCATCGAGCCCCCTGTGGATTTAGACAAAGCTCTAAGCCTCACAAACGCTTTACAAAAAGAAGTCAAAAACGCCAATCAAGATGGGCTAGATTACAGCCAAATGTTGAGTGTGCTCAACCAGCTTGAAAACTCTTTGCAAACAGCCCTAGATTTAAAATCCCAGTGGCTCGACACTAGGAAGGCAAACTAGCTACTGATCCTTCAACCAGTTATTGACATCCCCCCCATAGCGCACACTTCGAGTGTCTGTGTTCTCAATTTTTTCTAGGCTCGCTTGTATATTTGGGGGCAGAGGGTTTTCATCGCTGTAACTATAATGCATGTGTGCACTAACAACTCCCCTAGTCTGCTCAATCGCCCGATTTGCCCGCACCTCCTCATTGACATTTTCTGCTTCAATCAGGGCGATAATGACTCCCTTATCCTTGTCGAACGCCCCCACCTCAACATTTTTAATGTTGTTAAGACTCTCTAAAACTCCCTCAAACGCCTCTAATGTTACCCGTACAATCACACTTGAAATATTCATACAGACCTTTTCATAAATAAAATCGCTTGCGTGGGGCAAACGCCCACGCAAAACCCACACCCCGTGCAAGCTTGCCAGTCTATACGGGGCTTGAGCATGCCTAAAAAATGAATCGCCCCATCCTTGCAAGCGTCTTGGCAGGCCAAACACACCACCCCCTGATGCCCCAAACATGCAGCGGTGTCTATCAAGGCCACAGCTTCTATGCCTATATCCTCTTCCAACACCCCTCCCAACTCAGCACACGCCTTTAAACACGCCCCACAAAAGGTACACCCGCTTTGGCTAAAGTCTAAATGGGGAGGCTCATCTGGTGCTTTGACAATGATATTTTCCGGGCAGCTTGACACACACCCCCCCACACACGCCACGCAAATATGGGCTTTCTGGGAGTTAAAATAGGGCAGGGGGACAGCAAAGGGCTTTTTATGGTCTTTGAAAACATCCCTTAAAGGTTTCTTAGGCATGCAACTCTAGCCCTACGGGGCAGTGGTCGCTGCCTAGAATATGGGCGTAAATGTGGGCGTTTTTGAGCGTGTCTTGCAAACTGCAAGATGCTAAAAAATAATCAATGCGCCAGCCGATGTTGCGTTCTCTCGCTTGACTCATATAACTCCACCATGTATAAACCTCCCTTTGCTCGGGGTAAAAGTAGCGGTAGGTGTCTATAAAGCCCACTTGCAACAACGCACTAAAGGCTTGGCGTTCGGGGTCGCTAAAGCCGGCATTGTAGCGATTAGCTTGCGGATTGGTTAAATCGATCTCTGTGTGCGCCACATTCAAATCCCCACACAGCAACACCGCCTTTTTAGCCATAAGCCCGCTTAAAAACTCTCTAAACACCCTCTCCCACTCCAAACGATAGGGCAGACGCACCAGCCCCCTCTGGGCGTTGGGCACATAGACATTGACTAAGTAAAACTTAGGGTATTCGCACACCACCACTCGCCCCTCTAAGTCGTGCTCTGCCACGCCGATCCCATAGTCCACGCTCAAAGGCTCTTCTTTGCTAAGGGTCAGCACCCCGCTATAGCCCTTTTTTAACGCGCTGTTCCAAAAAGCGTGGTAACCCTCAAAGGCAAAGTTTGCTTGCTCGGGGTGCATTTTGGTTTCTTGGATGCAGAAAATGTCCGCCCCACTTTGCTCTAAAAAGCCTTGAAAGCCCTTTTGCATACAAGCCCTCAACCCATTGACATTCCACGAAACCAAGCGCATAGCACCCCTTTACCAAAAAATCGACTTCATTATAACATTTTAAGTAAAATTTTAGATAATAGTGTTTAGAATGAGCGTTTATGGCTTGATAGCTCAGTCGGTAGAGCAGGAGACTGAAAATCTCCGTGTCGGTGGTTCGATTCCGCCTCAAGCCACCATGAATTTCAATGTAAAAAATCCCAAAACAATTTTAAAATAGTCGCCCCCACCACGCTTAAAAACACCTTGCGGATAAACTTCACTTCTTGACGCACCACCAAATTAGAGCCTACCCACGCCCCCAACATTTGCCCCACGCCCATTAAAAGCCCCACCGCCCAAATGACATGCCCGCCGATTAAAAACATGCCAAGGCTGATGAAATTGCTTGTGAAGTTAAAAACCTTCGTGTGTGCTGTGGCTTTTTTGAGATTAAAGCCCAAGAGAGAAACTAGAGCAAAAGTCCAAAACGAGCCGGTGCCCGGCCCAAAAAAGCCGTCATAAAAGCCCAGCCCCACGCCAAAAACGCCGTAAAATAGGGGGACTTTGAGTTTAGCAGGGCGATCGCCCTCGCCCATTTTAGGCGAGAGCAAGGTATAGACAAAGATGAGCAATAAAAAGATGGGGATTAAAAGGCGAAGTAAATCCGCCTTGAGGTGCAAGATTAAGATTGTGCCCACACTTGCCCCCACCCCCACGCAAGCCACCCCAAAAGCCACTTCTTTGAAAGACACCATGCCCTTTAAGCAGAAATTGAGCGCCGCCGTGAAACTCCCAAAGCTGCTTTGTAATTTATTCGTGGCGAGGGCTAAATGGGGGGATGCCAAGAGCTAGTAGGGTAGGCACGTGATGAGCCCCCACCCCCGCGATCGAATCGACCAGCCCCGCACAAAAAGCCGCCAAAGCCACAAGGACATAAACATACCACTCTAAAAACACCAAAACACCCCTAAAAGTTTTCGCCAAGCTAGATTTTTCTATAACAAAGTTTTACTCTGTATTTGCTAAGATAAACGAAAACAGGAGATTCAATGCTGACACTCACGCAAGCGATGGAACTAGCCCCCCAAGAATTGGAAGAGTTGAAAAAGCAAATCGCACAAAAAGCCGCCACAAGCGAGCTAAACGCCTATATCCGCCCGCCCCAAACCGAGGGCGCAAGTGCTGGGGGTGTGCCGATTCTCATTAAGGACAACATCAATGTCAAGGGGTGGGAGATCACTTGTGCGAGTCGCATTCTACAGGGCTACATTGCGCCCTACCATGCCAGCGTGGTGGAAAACTTGCATAAAAGTGGCATGTGTGCCTTTGGCGTGGCAAACATGGATGAGTTTGCGATGGGCAGCACTAGCGAGTCGAGTTGTTATGGACCTGTGAAAAACCCTAGAGATTTAAGCCGTGTGGCGGGGGGCAGCTCAGGCGGCTGTGCGAGTGCGGTGGCAGGCGGATTAGCTCTGGCGGCTTTAGGCAGCGATACCGGCGGATCTATCCGTCAGCCGGCAAGCTTCTGTGGATGTGTGGGACTCAAGCCCACCTATGGGCGGGTGAGCCGCTATGGGCTTGTGGCCTACAGCTCTAGCTTGGATCAAATCGGCCCCATCACACAAAATGTCGCCGATTGCGCCCTTTTATTAGATGCCATCAGCGGACACGATCCCAAAGATTCCACAAGTGCCAAACAAGACCCCTTACTCACCTTTAAAAATTTAGACGCCAACAAACGCTTTAAAATTGGGGTGCTTGAAGACTATTTAGACGATGCCGACCCTTGCGTGCAGAAGGCCTACTTTGACACCACAAAGCTATTAGAAGAGATGGGGCATGAGATTGTCTCTCAAAAGATGGCAAATGGCAAGTTTGACACGGCGGCTTACTACATCATCAGCACGGCGGAGGCTTGCTCGAATTTAGCCCGATTTGATGGAGTGCGCTATGGGCGTAGGGCAAGTGCAAACAACCTTAAAGAGATGTATACCAAGAGCCGTACAGAAGGCTTTGGGGCTGAGGTCAAAAGGCGCATCATGCTGGGTAACTTTGTGCTTAGCAGCGGTTACTACGAAGCCTACTACCAAAGGGCGCAAAAAGCACGGGCATTTGTCCGTCAACAATACGCCCAAATTTTTAACGAAGTGGATATTCTTTTAGCCCCCGTAGCTCCCTCTGTTGCGCCCAAATTCAATGCACATGCCAGCCCCTTAGAAATGTATCTCAGCGACATTTACACGGTCGGGGTGAATTTAGCTGGACTGCCTGCCATATCCTTGCCTGTGGCTAAGAGTGTGGAGGGCTTGCCCATCGGCTTGCAATTTGTCGCCCCGGCCTTTGAAGAACAGCGCGTTTTAGACACCGCCTTTGGGCTTGAGGGTGCATTAAACCTCACTTTTAAGGGCGTGGCATGCAATTAGTCCAAAAAGCCCTAACCTTTGAAGATGTTCTGCTCTTGCCTGCTTTCTCTGAGGTCTTGCCTAAAGAGGTCAGCGTGGTTTCAAGGCTGAGTAAAAATATTTCCTTAAATATCCCCTTTGTGAGCGCAGCGATGGACACGGTGACTGAGTACAAAACCGCCATTGCGATGGCTCGTTTGGGCGGGATCGGCATCATCCATAAAAACATGGACACTCAGGAGCAAGTCAAACAAATCCAAAAGGTGAAAAAGAGCGAGAGTGGGATCATCCACGACCCCGTTTATATCCACGCTGAGGCGAGTTTAGCTGAGGCAAAGATGATCACCGACAATTATAAAATTTCAGGCGTACCGGTCGTGGATGCTGAAAAAAAGCTCATAGGGATTTTAACCAATCGGGATTTGCGCTTCGAGCTAGACTTGAGCCGGCGTGTGGGAGATGTGATGACTAAGGAAAACCTACGCACCGCCCCCGTGGGCGTGAGTTTTGAGGAGGCGCAGGCGATCATGCACGAACACCGCATTGAAAAGCTCCCCATTGTGGATCAAAACAACACCCTCAAGGGCTTGATCACCATCAAAGACATCCAAAAGCGCATCGAATACCCACAAGCCAACAAAGACCATTTAGGGCGTTTAAGAGTCGGTGCAGCCATAGGGGTCAATCAGCTCGATCGGGCACGGGCTTTAGCCAAAGCGGGGGCGGATGTTTTGGTGCTTGATAGCGCACACGGGCATTCGCTCAATGTGGCAAAAACCCTAGAGGCGGTTAAAAAGGAGTTGGACATTGATGTGGTGGTGGGCAATGTGGTTACGGCACGGGCGACTAAGGATTTGATCAGCGCAGGGGCTGATGGCATAAAGGTGGGCATTGGGCCGGGCAGCATTTGCACCACCCGCATTGTCGCCGGCGTAGGCATGCCCCAAATCAGCGCGATCGACAATTGTTATCAAGAGTCCAAAAAACACAATGTCCCTCTCATCGCCGATGGGGGGATCAAGTATTCGGGCGATGTGGCTAAGGCTCTGGCGGTGGGAGCGGCGTGCGTGATGATCGGCTCTTTAATTGCGGGCACAGAAGAATCCCCCGGGGACACCTTGATTTATCAAGGGCGGCAGTATAAGAGCTATCGGGGGATGGGCAGCATTGGGGCGATGAGCAAGGGCAGTTCGGACCGCTACTTTCAAGAGGGGCTCGCGTCTGAAAAGTTAGTGCCTGAGGGGATTGAGGGGCGGGTGCCTTATCGGGGCAAGATCGCCGACATCCTCTACCAGCTCGTGGGGGGGTTGCGCTCGTCTATGGGCTATTTAGGGGCACTAGACATCCCCACACTCACCGCCAACGCCCAGTTTGTGGAGATCACCGCAGCAGGGCTTAAAGAGTCGCATGTGCATGATGTGGATATTACGAAGGAAGCCCCCAACTACCACGCCTAAAAAGCACCCCCTTTGGGGGTTTTCAAAGATTTTAGGGTAAAATAGCCCCTTTTAAACTAAATGATGAGGTGTCTTAGTGGATTATTACGAACTCTTGGGCGTGGACAAAGGGGCGAGCAAAGAAGACATTAAAAAGGCATTTAAGCAACTCGCCCGTAAATACCATCCCGATTACAACCCAGACAACCCAGAGGCCGAAGAGAAGTTTAAACAAATCAGCGAGGCTTATGGGGTGCTTAGCGACGATTCAAAACGACAAATCTATGACCGCTACGGCAAAGAGGGCCTGCAGGGGCGTGGCATGGGGGGCTTTAATGATTTGAGCGACATTTTTGCCGACTTGTTCGGGGAGGATTCGCTCTTTTCTAACGCCTTTGGTTTTGGCAAACGCCAGCAGAGCAAAATCTCTAGAGATGTACTTGTGGGCTTAGAGCTTAGTTTTAAAGAGGCGGTCTTTGGCTGTAAAAAAAGCGTGGATTTGGAATATAAAGCTTTTTGTGTGGATTGTCAGGGCAGTGGGGCGAAAGACAATAAAATGCAAGCCTGCAAGGCATGTCAAGGCCGGGGGCAAACTTTCGTGCAACAAGGTTTTATGACCTTAGCTAGTACTTGCCCCAAGTGTCAGGGCAGCGGACAAGTGGCTGTGGAGAAATGCACGGCGTGTAAAGGGGAGGGCTTTAAGGTGCAAAAAGAAAGCTTTGAGCTCGATGTGCCCGAGGGCATTGACAATAAAAACCGCATTAGAGTGCCTAATCGGGGCAATGAGTACCAAAGGGGGGTTAGGGGGGATTTGTATTTAGAAGCCGTGGTGGGACAGGACGAGCATTTTTTACGCGATGGCGCACACATTTACATCGAAGTGCCTGTGTTTTTCACTTCTATCCCGCTAGGTTCTAAAATCATGGTGCCTTCTTTGAAAAACGAGCTGGAGTTGCAAATCCCCCCAAACACAAAGGACCGGGCGCAATTTGTGTTTAAAAATGAGGGGGTGAGAGACATCCAAACGGGGCGTTATGGCAATTTGGTCGCTGTGCTTAAAATCCTTTACCCCGAAAAGCTCACAGAGAAACAACGCACGCTTTTGACACAATTACACGAAAGTTTTGGGTTTGAAAGCGAGCCTTATAAAAATGTGTTTGAAGTGTGTTACAGCAAGGTCAAGCAATGGTTGCAAGACCTAGTGAAAAAATAGCTAGCTGTTTTTGAGTTGCTCTAGGCGATCCTTTTTACTGCCGATGTCGGTGATTTGGATGCCAAAGTTGCCATCCACGATCACCACTTCCCCCTTAGCGATCACTTTATCGTCTACGAGAATTTCTAAGGGGTCATTGACCATTTGGTTGAGCTCCACCACGCTGCCGATGTCCATAGACACCACATCTTTGAGGATCATCTTTTTCTGCCCGATGCGCACCCTGACATTGAGCTTGATGTCTAAGAGCATGTTGATGTTGCGGATTTCTAGCTGTTCTAAGGAGTGATCGCCATCGGCGCGCTCCGCTCGTTGTACTACAGGGATACTAGGTGCTGCAGGGGCGGGGCGACCTTTGGGGACATTTTGAGGGACTTCTTTTTTATTGAAAATGTCTAAAAACACCCCCCCACAGAAAATAAAGAAACTCGACTCCAAAGCGTCTAGTTTAAAGCCAAATTCAAAACCATCGCTGTAGGGATCGAGTGAGGACGCATCGTGGGCAAAGACCGCCCCCTCTGTTTCAAAACCCAGTTTTGGCAGGGTTTCTTGAGATTTTAAAGCCGTGCTTAGAGCCCCAAAGACATTTGCGCCGATCTCTTTGATCGCGTCTAAGTCGTCCGCCTCTAAAGTTTCCTTAGAAGTCCCCTCCCCGCCAACTATTAAATCCGCTAGGGCTGTCGCCATCGCTACAGGGATCGCTAAGGTGATTGTTAAGTTTGCGTTAGGGGTAACATGGATGGCCACGGAAGCATGTTCTATGAAGATAAAATCCCCCACAGAGATTTCGTTTTTCAGCTCCACCTCGGGGGTTTTGCCCAGCAAGCCGCTGATGGTGGTGGTGAACTCTTGCACAAAGAGCTTTAAAAAATCGCTGATCATTCTTCTTCTTCCTTAATGTTGCCGATTTTGATTTTTCTTTGGTTTTCCAGCACTTCTAAGATTTCTTTAACCTTGTCTTTTTCGGTTTGGATCACTTCTTTGATTTGGATGGTTTTGCGGTAACCCTTGTAGCCCACTGTGGCCAAATAGCGTTCTTTTTTGTCAATGTTCACCACCACCACATCGTTTGCCACTTTGTTTAAGCGAATCGTGTCTCCCACGACCAAATCCAGCACTTCTTTTAAGGTGAGTTGCACGCCCCCTAAGAACGCCGACACATCCACACTCGCCCCCCCCACCAGAGCTTGCAATTCTTTATTACGGCTTTTTTTGGAGCTGGTTTCTGTGAGCATCACATCGCGGTTGCCCATTTTAGAGAGAATCCCCTCAATGGAGATCACGGGGTAGCACAAGTTCATCATGCCTCTAGAATGCCCGATCACAATCTCCATCACCACCATGATGACGATTTCATTTTGTGCCACGATTTGCACCACATTCGCACTCGACTCTTTGGCATCGATTGTGGGGTAAAACTCCGTAACAGGACTCCAAATGTCTTTTAAGATTTGCATGACCTGCTTTAAAATCGTGTCTAAGAGATTCAGCTCAATGTCGCTAAACTCACGCATTTGCTCATAGGCACTCCCCTTGCCCCCGAGCAGGCGATCGATCATGGGAAAGACAATGCTGGGGTTGACCTCTAAGACCCCATTGCCCCCCACGGGCTTCATGGAGAAGACATTAAAGCTGGTGGGGCTGGGCAAGCTCATCAAAAACTCCCCATAGGTCATTTGATCCACGCTGTGCAACTGAATTTCCACGATGGAACGCATGATTGCCGACACTTGGCTAGACAAGCTCCTTGCCATTTTGTCGTGGATGCTTCTAAAGGAGCGGAGTTGCTCCTTGCTCACCCGATTGGGGCGTTTGAAGTCGTAGAGGGTGATCTGTTTTTGGGGCAGGATTTCGTGTTTTTGCAGCGTGTTGACATCATCGCCCTCATCCACCACTTCTAAAAGGGCATCGATCTCCTCTTGACTTAAAATATCAGCCATTTCTCTCTCCTAGAGATTTGCGTACCTTTTTAATCACCTCTTTAATGATTTGCGAAATACGCGACTCGGTGATCCCTAAAATCTCGCGGATTTCGCTCAAATTCAACTCTTCAAAAAAATACAGCTGGATCAAGAGCTGTTCGCGATCGGTCATGGTTTTAAGCGTGGCTTGGATCGCACTTAACAACTCTTCAAACTCTAGTTTCTTGGTGATGTTGTCTTGTTCTAGGACACTAAATTGCTCGTCCATGGGCACATGGGCGTAAATGTCAGACGCCGCCTTTGCGTCTCTAATTTTGGCAATGTCCTCGTTTAAGACCTCTGCCAAATAGACATCATCGGGTTCTTGCCCGTGTTCGTTGTAATACTTGGTGATTTCGTTGTCGATGCTTTTAATGAGCTTGCGCGATGCGCGCGACACCACATCTAAAGAGCGTAAATAATCTAACATCGCTCCATTGACCCGCGTCTTGGCATAGCCCCAAAACGAGTCGTTTAAGGCGACATCGTAACGCCTAGAGAGCTTGATGAGCTCTTCTGTGCCTACAGAAACCAAATCGTTAAAGTCTACAGAGCTGGGCAAGCGTTCTTTTAAGCGGAACGCCATCGAACGCACGGCGGGCAAGTATTGGATCGCCAGCTCATCTTGGGAGCTTTGGATGTGGTCTAAATAAGGCGTGCTGCTCAAAGATTAGCCCTCGTTATACTCATACTCGTAATTGCGAACATAGTTGAGCAAGTCTTCCACTTCTTTCTCTCGTTGTACAAACTCTTTGCTAAAGTGGGTCAATTTACGCTCTAACTCCGCCTTGTTTAAGAATTTCTTGCGTGGATAGACGAAGCCCATATACACCGAAGCAAAGAGCAAGATGATCAAATAAAAACCCACGGTGGACACTAAAGTGCCAAATAAGATGTATTCGGCTTGGTCGAACTTGAGTAAGGACAAAACCAGCCCGATGAAAAACCCACCCACAATGGAAAAATTGACGAAGTTTTCTAGTTTCATGCCACACCTCACAGATACCTAAGTAAGCGTTTGAAAAACCCGATGAAATTGTCCTTGGGGGTTTCGATCACGCCCTGCTCAAGTTTTAAGGTTAAAATTTTCACAATCTGCCCCATGGACAGCGAAAAGGCGTCGAAAGGCTCGCTCTTGCAGAGCAATTTGCGGTCTTTGATGGAGCGTCTTACAGCATTGCTGTTTTGGATATTGCCCAGATAGTTTAAATTCATATGGGGGATGTTCTCTTTAGCGACCCTTTGGATCCCCCCAAAGATTTGCAAGGCTTTTTCTGCCGAATCGACCATATTCACCAGCACAAAGGCATCGTCCTTGGTCTTGGAATTGACTTTGATCGTGGTGTAGGCATCGGTGATCGCGGCTGGATCGGAGGTGGTGATCACCACAACGCAATCGCTCGCCCTTAAAAAAGCTTGCGTAAATTCGCCAATGCCCGCCCCCGTGTCGATGATCATATAATCCAAGTCGTCTAGTAGTTTGGTTTCATCCACGAAACTATCCAAGATGTCTTGGCTCACATATTTAAAAATCTCTTCGCCGCTATCCCCGGGCACTAAGTAAAAGCCCTCTTCAAGCGGGTAGATCACCTCGCTAAAATGCACTTCCCCCCGCAAAGCGTGCAAAATATTTTTTGTGGTCTTGATGCCAAAGATGATGTCTAAATTCGCTAGCCCAATGTCCGCGTCTAAAACCCCCACCTTATAGCCACTTTTAAACAAGCTGTAGGCTAAATTCGCACTGATCGTGCTTTTACCCACGCCCCCCTTGCCCGAAGTCACCGCCACAAACTTGGTCTTGCCCCTTTTGTTAAAAATGCTCTGCGGCTCCATGATGTGTTCTAAACCGCTGGCTTGGTTGTGTTTCATGCTTGTTTCCCCGGATGTGTGAAGCCATCGAGCATGCAATCGACCAAGTAATCATTGCTCGCCACCAGCAAATCCATAGGCACTTCCTGCCCGATAGATAGGTAGCTGATGGGTTTTTTGCTCTCATAGACTAAAGAAAACAAGTTTCCAAATCCCCGGCTTTCGTCTAATTTTGTGAAGATCAGGCTGTCGATCTCCAAAGGGCTAAAGGCGTTGTAAATGTCGGTCAAGTCCTCGTATTTTGTCGTCAAGGACAACACTAAAGCTGTGTCAATTTTATATCCATTTTCTGTAAATTTCTTTAAATTTTCAATCTTTTTGCTGTCGTGTTGTGAATGCCCCGTGGTGTCGATCAAAACCACATCGCAATACTCCAAAGCCTGCATCTCTTTATTGAAGTCTTGTGCATCCATCACCGTTTCAATGCTGATCTTCATTTTCTTGGCGTACCACACGAGCTGCTCCACTGCCCCGATGCGGTAGGTGTCTAAAGTCAAAATCCCTACTTTGTATTTTTTATCCAGCATTTTGGAGTAACGGGCGGCGAGTTTGGCTAAAGTCGTGGTCTTGCCCACCCCCGTAGGGCCCACAAGCATGACGATCTTTTTACAATTTAAATCCAGCCCCTCGTGCCGGCAATAAATCATCTTGCGCAACACTTCGCGAAAATAGCGCTTCACCGTCACCGAGTTTTCGCGCATTTTCACGGGCATGAGCTCTAGGCTCAAACGCATGATCTCGTCTAGGTGGTTTTTATGCATGCCGCTGTTTTTGGCAAGGCGGTAAATCTCGGCAAATTCGTGGGGGATCAACAAGCCCTGCTCTTTTTCCTCGCTCCACACCATGTTTTGGATCAACTTTAAATTGTCGTTGATTTTATTCAGCTCGCCCTTGATGGAGTGCAAAGCCGCTCCCTCGGCTTTCTCCCTTTCTTTTTCCTTTTCTCGATTGCTCGGACTTTCTGGTTGGCGCACCTGGGCATCTCTTAGGCTGTCTTGGGCGATTTTTGCCAGCTCTTTAGACGCGTTGATCGTGGCGGGCTTGATGGGCGCATCCTCATCCACGCCGGCCAATTTACGCATTTCGCGGATGGTGGCGGACAAGTCCACCTGCACGCCCTCATCGGGCTTTGGCTTGGGGGGGCGGACATTGTCTAGTTTTTCTTGCATGTTGTTGGTTTTGGGGGGTTTTCTTGATCCACCGCCACGACCACCTCATAAAGCCCGGGCTCGGTTAAGGTTTTCTTGCGTATCTCTTTGGCTTTCACCACCAAGGCGTTGTGCCCGTGTTCGCTTTGGGCAAGCTTCAAGGCTTCGGCTGTGGTTTCTCCGCTGTAAGTGTAGAGTTTCACGCTTGCCTCCATACTAGGGCTTGTAAGAATAAGGGTAGAGTTACAGAGGGGCGTTTGTCCCATTGAGGGTGGGGCAGGTTCAAATGGGCCTGCTTGTAAACCACGCGGTTGTAAAAGATCATGTCGATGTCTAAAGTCCTCGGTGCATTTTTAAAGGCGCGTTGCCGTTTGCGCCCGAACCGGCGTTCTAAATAAAACAAAAGCCCTAAGAGTTGGTTTAAACTCCAGCGAGTCGTGAACACCAGCGTGGCGTTGTAAAAGTCGTTTTGTGCCGTGTAGCCAAAGGGCGGATTGATGTAAAGGGGCGAAGAATGTAGGCTAGAAAACATGCGGTTGTTAGAGAGCCACCGCCATAATCTTTCCAAGACCGCCCCAGACGCGCCCTCATTGCTCCCAATGCCCCACACCACGCTGTTTTTTAAACGCAAAACCCGCTTGCATTTTTTAGGGTAAAAAGGGGAGTAGACCACGGTTTGCACAAAGACCCCTCACAACACGACAGCTCTTGAGCCTTGCACGACCACCAAATCCTCAATCCGCACCCCATATTTGCCCGGGATATAAATCCCCGGCTCAATCGAAAACACCATGCCCTCCTCTATGATGGTCTGGCTTCTTTGGGAGATGAAGGGCAATTCGTGGATGTCTAGCCCAATCCCATGCCCTGTGCTGTGCGCAAAATACGCCCCATAACCGGCCTTTTCAATCACCCCTCTAGCTAAGCTGTCGATCTCTTTGCCTGTCATGCCCGCTCTTAAATTTTCAATGGTGTATTCTTGCGCTTTTTGCACCACAGCGTAAATTTTTTGCAATTCTTGGTCTTTAAATCTTTGCTCTTTTGAAAAGCCAAAACCCTTGTTAAATTGTGCCGTGCGGGTGCGATCGGCGCAGTAGCGTTCATACTTCAAGCCCACATCCACTAAGAGCAAATCCCCTTCTTTTAGGGGGTCTTTTGAGGGCAAGGCGTGGGGTTTAGCGGCATTGGCGTTCACCGCCACAATGGGCTCAAAACTCAAGTCAAACTCTCCGCTGTGGGTTAAAAACTCTTTGACTTTGAATTGTAAAAAATGTTCGCTAGGTGTATCCGCGGTGTGCAGATATTTAGCAAAGGCATCAAACGCCCCTCTGTTGAGTTCTTGCGCTTTTTTCAGCAAAGCCACCTGCTCGGGAGTCTTGACGATCCTTTGTTTACGGTGGTGGTCTGGATCGCCCACAAGCTTAAGATTTGGGAGTGCCTCTTGCAAGTGTCTGTAAGCTTGTACACTCACTTGGGCGGGGTCGAAGTAAAGCTCTTTAAGACTGCTTGGGATTTTCTCCACCACCGCCCGCCACAAATCACTAGCCTCGATCACCTCAGCGTTTTTAATGTTTGCGCGTGCCTCTAAAGTGTAGCGGGCATCGGTGATGAAAAACGCCTCTCCCTTAAGCTGTAGAAAAACCGCATGGTCGCAACTGTAGCCGCAAGCGAAGTATTGGGCGTTTTCATCGGTGGTGAAATGCGCCAAACCCTACTCTTTTGCCTCAAGTTGTTGGTTGGCTTGGCTTTCTTTAATCGCTTTAATTTCAGCCAAAATTTGCATCATCGCAATCATGGCGACATGGTAACCAAACGCCCCAAAGCCGGTCACAACACCCGCGCTCACGGCACCGGTGTGGGATACCTTGCGGAATTCTTCACGGGCAAAGATGTTTGTCAAATGCACTTCAATCACGGGCATGTCAGCGAGCATGATCGCATCGGCAATGGCGATGGAAGTGTGGGAGAACGCTCCTGGATTGATGATGATCCCCTCCACATCGCTGCCCACGCACTCTTGGACTTTATCAATGATTTCACCCTCAAAATTGCTTTGAAAAAACTCTAATTCTAACTCATTTTGTTTGGCAAAATTTTCCATGTTTTCGTGGATCTGCTCCAAGGTTACGGGACCATACAGCCTAGGGTCTCTGTGCCCCAACATGTTTAAATTAGGCCCCTGAATGACAAGAATTTTCATAAGAACTCCTTTCAAAATAAGAGCTTGATTATAGCATAAACCGCCCCACGCCAAACCTAAAGTGTGAAGTTATGCACAAGTTTTTGTAAATTTTGGGCGGTTTCTTCTAGCGCACCCACTTCTTTGGTGTTGCCCACCATTGATTTGGACACCTCAGCCGCCATTTGGGCGATTTGGGCGACCTTTTTGGCGATCTCCTCAATTTGGCTGTGCTGGTTGTGCGAGTGTGCCACGACCTTTTTAGTGTCCTCTAGGGAGTTTGCCGCTTTGTCATAAATCGTTTCTAGTGCCCCCACTGCCTCGTTCACATGTTCTTGCCCCTTGCGCACCTCTGTCACCATATTCTCCATGCTGGCGACAGATTTTTTGGTCTCCTCTTGGATGAGCTGGATGATGTGATCGATCTCTTTGGTGGCCTCGCCCGTGTGTTCGGCGAGTTTACGAATCTCATCGGCGACCACCGCAAAGCCTCTGCCGTGCTCCCCGGCTCTGGCGGCTTCAATGGCGGCATTGAGGGCCAATAAATTCGTTTGGTCGGCGATGCCTTGGATGAGCTCGGTGCTGTGCCCGATGTTTTGGGCGTGCTGATCTAAGGATTGGATTTGCGCGGCCGAGTTCTCCACCCCACTGGTGATTCGTGCCATACCCGCTGCCATGTCCTCCATCGCCTCTTTGCCTTTTTTACTCAGCTCCACACTCTGTGTAGAGTTGGCCTCTGTCTGCTCCACAATCGCTTCCACATCCTGAATGCTGCTTTGCACATCTTGCATGTTGGCGATGAGCTGGGTGGTCATGGCCTCTTGTTTGTTGGCATTGTCCATAGACACCTTGGACAAATCCGACACCAGCAACGACTTTCTGGATATGTCGCTAGAGGATTGGCTGATTTGCTTGATGATGTGCACCATAGAGCTTTGCATTTCGCCGATCGCATCCAGTGCACTGTATTTAAAACGAGTCTGCACCTCTTTAGACAAATCGCCCTTAGCGATGGCCGCGACCACTTTACGGATTTGGGTAGGTTCGGCTCCCAAAGAGCCTCTTATGTTGCGGGCGATCAAAAAGGCGATCCCAAACCCCGCCGCTGTCATCACAAAAGTGAGCACAAACATTAAAAAACTGAAGCGGCTGGCGATGTTGCGCGCCTTAGGGGTGAGCTGTTGGTTTAAATACTCTTCATAGTCAATGAAAGCGTTCACGGCGGCAAGCCAATTTGTGAAGTCTGCAGCCAAACCATTTTCTAAGATTTTTGCAGCCGCCCGTTCATCCTTGCGCGCTAAAATGAGAGCTTCTTGGATTTTGGGCATGGTACGGGCTTCAATGACATTGATATTTGTTGCTAATTGCCGTTCGCGATCGTTCACCTTTTCGGGGATTCGTGCAAACATGTCTGCCATGTTTTCTTTGTTCTGTCTATAATCTACATTGAGTTTTTGGATCAAACTTACTTGGGTTTGGTAATAAGCAGCATTTTGGGCTAAGATTGCATCTCTAATGGCAACGGAGCGGTCGTGTACACTGCCACGCATGTTGATGGCGTAGCGTTGCTTCACAGCGTTGTAGTCGGTGAGCTCGGTTAAGATACTGTTGATGCTACGCACCCTAATAGTCCCCACACAAGCCACCACCACCATCAACATGATGACAATGGTAAACCCCCCAAAAAGCTTTTGAGAAACACTCAACCTGTCATCGATCATCCATCAGCTCCTCCTTATCTTTAAAGGGCTATCCTAGAGCGGGTAGGTCAAGGCTATTTTTTGATCTGCTCGATCGCTTGGCGGTAGCGGTTGATGTTGGCATCGGAGAGCTCATTAACCAATTTTTTCATGACCAAGGGGTACATTTCGTTAAGGATCTTGCGGATGGCATCGTCATTGTTTTTATCTAATTCTGTTTGGCTCGCGATGTTAGGGCCAGAAAACCCACCGGAATTTGTGGTTTTGTAAGTGTAGCGGTGGGTGAAGGCTTGTTTTGTGCCCACTTCCACGCCGAAGTTGTGGATGATGCGCCCGGTTTCAGGTTCAAAGAATTTAAACCACACCGATCCTGAACTTTGATCCACAAAAACATCCACATTGTCTTTCCCCGGATTGTCAGTGTTCATTTTGACATCTTCTAAAATCCCGATCCAGCCGCCCATGTCGAGCACAGACCACATTTTGTGTTTTTGCTCAGGGGTCATGGCCTTTTCAGTCGTCAAGCGTACCACTTGGTAGCCCCGTTTTTGGAAAATCTCTGCGATTTGGTTGATCAAAGCGTCTTGGAACTGATCAATGTAGGGCGTTAGGTTGTCTGTTACCTGGATGTGGGGGGCTAAAATCCCCACGGTGTGGTGATTCAAGGGCTCTTGAGCGATGTTGACAGGGTAATTAAAATTTAAAATCGTGTCGCCCTTATTTGCCACCACCCTGTGCTTTTTGGGTGCTTCTGGCGCATTGGCACCGCTGGTGTTACCACTATCCATTGCACAGCCTGTGATCAGCAAGCCCGCCAAACTCCCTAACAAAACAAGATTTTTATGCATTATAAAATTACCTCCAAAGAATAAAATGTAAGGCTTCATTTTAGCATGGATTGGTAAATATTAACCCCTCCTAAATAAATCTGACTAAATGGGCAACACCCGGATGTTCTCGTCTAAATGCTCTTGCAACACCCCCTCAATGGCAAAGAGTGTCCCTGTGGCTGCACTCGCACACCCATCGCATGCCCCCATGTAGCGGATATAAACATCCACAAACCCCCCACCCTCTTTGATGTCTAAGACCTCCAAATTCCCCCCATCCATCATCAGCATGGGGCGGATGTGCGTATCGATGGTCTTGTCGATCGCCTTGACCTTTTGCACCATGGTCATCTCGATAAAACTCAAATCCCCCTCTAAAGATTTTTGCGCCACTTCTTTGCGTTTCTCTGCCTCCATTTCTGAGCGCACCTCTTGCAAAATATCTACCAGATAATACTCCCGTGCCTCGTGCCCACCGGGGCGTATACAGCTCCCACAAAAGCCCCCCGCTTTGGTGTAATTGGTGATCTCCTCCACGCTCTTGAGGTCGTTTAATTTAATCACCTCTTTGATGGTGCCAAGGCTCACCCTAGCGCACTCACACACGATGATCTCGTCCTCAAAATCCTCGGGGTTTTTGCCCAAATACTGCCCCGCAGCTTGCTTGATCACATCATAGGCCATCACCGAACAGTGCATTTTTTGCCCGGGCACAGCGGGCACATCGGGGTGATCCCTTAGCCCCCTCTCCACATCTAAGTTGGTGATCTTCACCGCCTCTTGTACTCTTTTGCCTAGGCACAGCTCCACCATCATGTCCGAGCTGGCAATGGCTGTACCACACCCAAAGCTTTTAAACTTGGCATCGATGATTTGATCGGTCTTGGGGTCAATGAGCCAATAAAGGCGCACCGCATCCCCACAAGACTCCGCCCCATAGTCGGCGACAATGAGCCTTGCCCCCCTAACTTTGGCATCTTCTTCTGTGAGTACCCCTAAATGTGTGGGATTGTCCATGCGTCGGCTCACTTCTTTAGAGTAAGCGTCCCATAAAGCCCCACCTAGTAAATTATTTTTTCCCATGTATTCTCCTTAGTGGCTGTAAGAGCTTGAGATGTTGCGTAGGCGCTTCACAGCTTTTTTAAAAACCTCAATGGTGCGCTCAATCTCTGCAACGGTGTTGAAGCGGCTTAATGACAATCTAATCGCTGTGTGGGCGAGCTCCACATCCGCCCCAATGGCGACCATCACGGGGTTGGCTTTTAAATCCTCGCTTGCACACGCGCTCCCCGTAGAAGCGGCGATGTTGGCGCGGTTTAAATCCCATAGCATCGCCTCACCCTCAATGCCCCGCACACTCACTAAAGTCGTGTTGGGCACTCTATGCACCCGATCGCCGATCACAAAGACATCTTTGATCTCCAAAAGCGCATCCTCTAAGCGATCCCTTAAGCCCCCCACGACCTCTTTTTCATAGGCTAGATTCTCCACCGCTAAACGCATCGCCTCGCCCATGCCAATGATGTAGGGGACATTTAAGGTCCCACTGCGCCGCCCGCGCATGTGCTCGCCCCCGTGGAATAAGGGGGTGAGCTCCACACCTGAGCGGATGTAAAGCCCCCCGATGCCCTTGGGTCCGTGGAATTTATGCGCCGAAAAGGAGAGCAAGTCCACTTGGGTTAATTGCACATCCACAGGGATTTTGCCGATCGCTTGCACCCCATCGCTGTGGAATAACACCCCTCTTTCTTTACAGATTTGCCCAATCTGGGCGATGGGGAAAATCAAGCCCGTTTCGTTGTTTGCCCACATCACACTCACCAAAGCGGTTTGATCCGTGATCGCCTCTTTCACCTGATCGGCGGTGATGGTGCCATGGGCATTGATGGGCAGGTAGGTTACTTCCATCCCCACACTTTCTAAGAACTCACAAGTGGCCCTCACAGCCGGGTGTTCAACCTCTGTCGTAACGATGTGGTTCTTGCCCTTCTTTAAAAACGCGTCAAAGTAGATGGCTTTAAGCACCCAATTATTGCTCTCAGTGGCGCAAGAGGTGATGATGATGTCGTCCTCATCGTGGGCATTAATGCCTGCATAAAGCTTTTCTAGGGCATCTGTGATCATCGGGTGTGTTTCTGTGCCGAATTTATGCAAAGAATTGGGGTTGCCATAGTGCTCGCAAAAATAAGGCTGCATCAGCTCCAGCACCCGAGGATCGACCTTGGTTGTGGCGTTATTGTCTAAGTAAATCCTGTTAGACATGGTTAAAATCCTTCGATTGCATGAAAGTTTGCGAGGAAAAGTTTTTAAATCGCTTTCTCATAGGGATAAAGATGATACTATGCTATCCTTTAAATTTGCTAAATGGTGTGGGGCTTTGTGGGGCAATCAGCCCCTCTTAAAGATCTTGTGTTGCACCCGGCGCAACAAATCCAACACACCTTTAGCAAAGAGTCTAGCTTTAACCGCTTTGTAGTGGTCGCATAAAAAGCACCAAGGGGTCCTAAATAACAAATTCGCGGTGCTGTGCTTGCCAGAAAAGTAATTGAGATGTGTCATCTCTTGGATGAAATAAGTCTGCTTGTCGCGATTGTCCCACTCCAGAAAAAAATCGTGAGCAAAAGCCGTTTTAGACAAGGTGGCGAGCCACAGACCAGACTTTGCGCTGAAGGGCAACTCCCAAGGTTTAGGTACCCCTTGAAAATCGCAATAATGTAAAATGATGGGGTGTTCTAAACTCTCTTGCAAGTTAGATAAATCCATAGCATCAATGTTTTCCATACATCTACCCTCATAGTAAGAGGGCATGACACAATATTTTAGGGGTAATTGGGCAATCTCATTTGGCCAAACAAAGGTGATCAAATCGGGTTCATTTAAGTGCCGTTGCTGCTTTTGGATGCACTCTAAGACTTTTTGCACCCAGTGATGTGTGCGCATGTAGGCTAAATTACAAAACCAAAACCCCTCTAAGGCGTGGTTAGTTTCATTAATCAACACGGCGTGCAAATAGACAGACTGAGCTGTATCCATTTTGATAAAATCCAAAGTCGGGTCTTGCAAAAACAGCACATCCACATCAGTCCAAATGACCTTGTCGTATTGGGGAAAAAAATCCACTAACATATACTTAACCAACACCATTTTAGAAAAACGGGCCAAAAATGCGTCTGAAAAGGGGTTATGGAACTGCTCTAAAAAGCCCTCGATGTCAATAAAGTCTAACCCCACAAAATCGGCATAGGGCTTGGCTAAGTCCTTCAGTCTTTGCATATCCGTCTTTTGTAACCCAGCGTAAAAAATATGGATGGTGTAAGTCGTTTCTTTGCCCCCTACTTTGCTCTTTTGCAAGCATTCAAAGAGAGAATAAAGCGCCACAGCGGCGGGGATCAAATAGTTTCTATCAAAGGCCACTGCGATGGGGACATGTGGTGGGCTCAAGAGGCAATCCTTTATAGAAATTGCCTGATTGTAGCGAAAGTTCTTATAAACTAGTAGGCGCAACCTAGTTTTTCAAAAATTTCTTTGAGGCGTTGTTGGTAGGTGTGTTTTTGACTCGCCTCTTTAAAGGCGTTTTCTCTAATTTTCACCAATTCCTCTTTATGTGCCAAATAATAGCGGGCTTTTTGGATGAGGTCCTTGGTGTCTTTGTAAAAAATCACGCTAGCTGGGCTAAACAAGGGTTCTAAGTCCTTGTTGTAGCTGGTGATGTAGGCTGCCCCGCTCATGGGCGCGTCAAAATCCCTAAGTTTCATGTTGACCAAATCCCCCACGCCCACAAGCCCCACGCCTAAAACCAGCTCACATTGGTTAAAAAACAAATTCGTTTCCTCCAAAGGCAGCCGCCCCCCAAAGCCATAGCCATGGGCCTTCACATTAAAGCCCTCTTGCACTAGGGCTTTAATAATCTCTTCTCTAATGCTCACATTTGCACCGCCCACAAAGCCAATGTCATAAATGCGCTCAACCCCCTCTAGGGGGTGGTAAAAATCCAAACTGCTGGCTAGGGGCATGTAAAAAGCGGGCGTGCCCTCTTTGAGTATCCACCCAATACGCTCGGGAGCGGTGCTTAAAGCGCAATCAATGTAGGGCAAAATGGCGTGTGTGCCAATGGGCTTATGTAAATGCCAATCGAAGCGATCGTCCATTTGCAAATTGAGGATTTTTAAATCCGGGTGGCGGTGCTTGAGCTTTAATAAATCTCTAGGCGTGTAGTTCCACCCCCAGCCTTGGATGATGAGTAAATCGGGCTTGGCATTTGCGGGGGCAGCGTCTAAAATCTCTAAAATCTTTGTGGTGTTAGCATAAGAATTGGCTTCGCAGGTGTGGTAAAACCGATAGGTGCCGTTTTGATAGCCGTAATGAAACGATCCATAACTCCCATCGGCTTTGGTAAATAGATACAGCTTTTCGCACAGCTTTTCCAAATCTTGGATAAACCCGCTCTTGTCTTGGTGTTCGTCATTGCCCGCAAAGAGCACAAAGGGTTTTCTCGTTTTAAATTTTTCTTTAAAGGCGGCGTTAAATCCCCTTTGCTCTAGCAAGGCTTGCACCTCTGTGGGGGGGGTAATGCGCGTAATGGGCACACTCTTTTTGGTAGGTTTTTAGAAGGTCGGTGTAAACTTGGTTGCCAAAGCGGTAAGTTTCTAGGCGTGCATCTACATAATTTTCCAAATGGTTTGGGTTAAAAAAGCGGTGGTAGACATGCGCGCATGTGTCATAAAAAGCTAAACTCCATGGTGTTTTTTTTAAAAACTCTTTTATTTTTACTTTAAGGTTTGGCATTTTCTCTCTTTTTGCTAGATTTGACCCTATTTTACGGGGCTTGCATGATTTCTTGCAACATTTGTATGCTCTCTTGGCTAGAGATGATCTCTTCTTCCTCTTGGGCTAAAAACGCATCCATCGCGCCTTTTTTATCCATCGCTTCGTCTAATTCATCATCAAAACCCCTTTGGTAAGATCCAATGCGGATCAGCACTTCGTTTTCCTTCAACATGGCATAAAGTTTACGGAACTTTCTAGCAGCGAGCATGTGCTCGTGGCTGCTCACTTCCTTACTCACCCTTGAGGCGGAGTTTAGGATATTGATCGGCGGGTAAATGCCGTGGTCGGTGAGTTCTCGGCTCAGCACGATATGCCCATCTAAAATGCTACGGCTCTGATCGGCGATGGGATCGCTCAGGTCATCGCCCTCCACAAGCACGGTGAAAAAGGCCGTGATGCTCCCCTTGTTCTGCTCTTTGCCCGCCCGCTCCATCAGCTGGGGCAAGAGGGTTAGGCTAGAGGGGGGGTAGCCCTTGCTGGTGGGCGGCTCGCCTAGGGCTAGCCCGATTTCGCGCTGGGCCATCGCAAAGCGGGTAACCGAATCCATCATGAACAGCACATCATGCCCCTGGTTTTTAAAGTATTCCGCCACGCTCATGGCGCAAAACGCCCCGTATTTACGCATCAAGGGTGCGTCATCGCTCGTGGCGACCACCAACACGGTGTTGTCTAAATTGCCTTGTAAATTCTTGTGGATAAATTCGGGGATTTCGCGTCCGCGCTCGCCAATGAGGGCGATCACTTTAATCGGGGCTTCACAGCCCCGCACAATCATCCCCATTAAAGTGCTTTTACCCACTCCACTGCCGGCAAAAATGCCTAGCTTTTGCCCCTTGCCACAAGTGAGTAAGCCATCAATGCTTTTGACCCCCACGCCAAAAGGCTCATCAATGATCCCCCGATCTAAGGGCTTGATGGGGGCGACCATCACAGGGGCGTAAGCATCTGCGCGCACGAAACCCAACCCATCTAGGGGGTTGCCTAGAGGATCAAGCACCCGCCCTAAAAGCCCCTCGCCCACCGGAAAGCTTAGTCCCTCACGCACAAACAACACCCGATCGCCCACTCTGCACCCCTCCACAAAAGAAAAAGGCGTGAAGCCAAATTGCTCTTTTTCCACGAGGATGACCATCCCTAAACACTCCGACCCATCCGCCTTTTGCACCTGCACCACATCCCCCACAGAGGGCAAAAATCCGCTCACAAAGACCATGTTGGACAGGATTTTCACCACCACGCCATAGCGGGGGGACAAATCTCTTGGGCGTTGCAATCTTGAGCGTAAAATCTCTAGGGACATAAACTCTCCTTAAGGCTTAATTTTAGATTAACACAGCTTTAGGTAGAATGCAAGGTTTATTATACTTCATTAAACCCCAAGGAGTTTTATATGGATTTAACGACCAAGCGGCTCGATAGCGCCAATGCGTCTATCAGCGCCAAACCTTCGGTGCAGGATTTTGAAAAAAGGTCCCACAGCATCGCCCAAAAAATTGCCAAAAACACCAAGTTAGACGGGTTTAGAAAAGGTAAAGTCCCCCTAGACATCATCAAACAACGCTACCAAGGACACATCCAACAAGAGAGCGAAAAAGAAATGTTGGATGCGATTTTGCAAGAGGGGAGCAAGGCGCTGGAGATCACCCCACAGGATATGATCGGTAGCCCCACGGTCCAAAAATTTGAAAAGCAAGCCGAGCATTTTGACATTGAAATGCACATCGGGCTTAAACCCCAAATCGACCTTTCAGGGGTGTTTGAGTGCGTGCCTAGCTTCTCTTTAGAGGAAATTCAAGAGAGCGCGATTGAGGAACGCTTACAACATTTAGCCAAAGAGAGGGCGAGTTTCACAGACGCTCCCGAGGACAAAGCCGCCGCCAATGGGGATGGCGTGGTTTTTGACTTTGAGGGCTTGCTTGACAACCAACCTTTTGAGGGCAATCGGGCGCAAAACTTCGCCCTTGTCGTGGGTGAGGGGCGGCTGTTGCCTAGCTTTGAAAAGCAATTAGTCGGCATGAAAATGGGCGATGAAAAGTATTTTTCCGTCCCTTTCCCCAAAGACTACGCCAACGCCACACTTGCCGGCAAAGAAGTGTCCTTCCATGTGAAATTGCATAAAATCCAACTGCGCCAAATCCCTGAGATTGACGAAGCGTTTGTCAAAATGGTTTTAAACCAAGAGAAAGAGCCCACGCTCGAAATGCTTAAAGAGCGCATTAAAAATCAGCTCTTCTTAGAGGCAAAAACCAAGCTCTACAACCAGCAACTCAAAGAAACTTTGATCGACAAGCTGGATAAAAACCTCGCCTTTGATTTGCCCGAAACCATCATTGAACAGGAAATAGATTTGGCCTTCCGCCAATCCCTGCAAAACATGAAACCCGAAGAGATCAAAGAATTACAAGACGACCCCAAAAAGGTCAAGAAAAAACGCGATGGTTTTAGGGAGCAAGCCCGCCGCAGCGTGAAGGTAACCTTCATCATTGATGCGCTCGCCCGCCAAGAGAACATCCAAGTGGCGGACAATGAAGTGTTCCAAGCCATTTATTACGAGGCGATGATGGCAAACCAAAACCCCCAACAGCTATTAGAGGTGTACCAACGAAACAACATGCTCCCGGCTGTGAAAATGGCGATGGTCGAAGATCGGGTTTTGACCTTCTTGTTAGACAAACAACTCCCCCAAGAGGCAAATGCATGAATTATGTCCCCATCGTCATTGAGAAAACAGGCAGGGGGGAGCGCAGTTACGACATCTACTCCCGCCTACTCAAAGATCGCATCGTGCTTCTTAGTGGCGAAATCAATGACGCGGTGGCGGCAGCCATCGTGGCGCAACTCTTGTTTTTAGAGGCCGAAGACCCCGAAAAAGACATCAATTTATACATCAACTCCCCCGGGGGCTCTGTTACCAGCGGCCTTAGCATTTACGACACCATGAACTACATCCACCCCGACATTTGCACCATCTGCGTGGGGCAAGCCGCTTCTATGGGGGCGTTTTTACTCAGTTGTGGCACGAAGGGCAAACGCTTTTCTCTGCCCCACTCAAGGATCATGATCCACCAGCCCATCGGCGGCACCCAGGGGCAAGCCACCAACATCGCCATTTACACCAAAGAGATTTTGCGCCTCAAAAGCGAACTCAACCAAATCATGGCAGACAACACCGGCCAACCCCTAGAAAAAATCGAGCAAGACAGCGACCGCGACTTTTTCATGAGCGCAGAGGACGCAAAGGATTACGGCTTGATCGATGCGGTGCTCACTAAAAGCCAAAAGCAAGGCTAATGGCTCTTTTGGAGTTGGTGCGCTACCCGGACAAACGCTTAAGAAAACACTCTCAAGAGGTCGTGGTTTTTGATGAGGCTCTGCACCAACTCTTAGACGACATGCACGAAACCATGCTTGCCAACAAGGGCATCGGGCTGGCGGCGATCCAAGTGGGCGTGCCTCAAAGAGTCTTGCTCGTGCATTTGCCACGAGAGGACGACACCCAGCCCCCCGAGGACTGCCTAGAGATCATCAACCCCATTTTAATGCAGACAGAGGGGGAGGTGTTGTGGCGGGAGGGGTGCTTGAGCGTGCCGGAGTTTTACGAGGAGGTCGTGCGCCACGCCAACGTCACGCTCGGCTATCAAGACCGCTTTGGCCATGCCAAGGTGTTGCAAGCTGGCGATCTTTTAAGCGTGGCGATCCAACACGAAATAGACCATTTAAACGGGGTGTTGTTCGTGGATAAATTGTCCATGTTGAAGCGCAAAAAATTTGAAAAGGAATTTAAGAGAAACCTAAAGAGCCCGTAATGGAAACGCAAGTCGTCAATGCGCTTTATTGCGCCACAATGGCGGGAGCAAATGCCCAAATCGTAGAAGTGGAAGCCACTTTCACCCGTGCCCTGCCCGCCTTTGTCATCTCAGGGCTTGCCAACAACGCCATCCAAGAGTCCAAACAGCGGGTACAATCCGCCTTGCAAAACAACCATTTTACCTTCCCCCCTCTAAAGATCACCATCAATTTATCCCCCGCCGACTTGCCCAAGAGTGGGAGTCATTTTGACTTGCCCATGGCACTGCTTGTCGCCTTGCAAAAGCAGCCTTTGGAGGGCAAGTGGTTTGCCTTTGGCGAGCTGGGGCTAGATGGGCGCATCAAACACAACGAGGCGATCTTTCCCATGCTTTTGGACATCGCTTTGCAAGAGCCCGGTGCGCATGTGCTCGTGCCAAGTTTAGGCAAAGAGCTTTTTAGCCTGATTCCTAATTTGCATTTGCACTTTGTGGCAAATTTACAAGAAGCCCTGCAGGTGCTAAGAAACCCCGCCACCATCCCCACAAGACCCCCTTTAAACCTACCATTTGCCAGCCTAGAGTTAGGCAAAGAGCGTTACTATTACAGTACCGATTTTGCCCTAGATTTTAAAGAAGTGCGGGGGCAACAGGTCGCTAAGGAGGCGGCTTTGATCGCCGCAGCAGGGATGCACAATGTACTTTTTGAGGGCTCTCCTGGCTGTGGCAAGAGCATGATCGCCAAACGCTTGCGCTACATTTTGCCCCCAAGCACGCTGGCTGAAATGATCGAGGCGGTGAAGCTCAACATCTTAAGCCACCAAGAGGGCAATTACAGCCCCCTAAGGAGTTTTAGAAACCCGCATCAAAGCGCATCTAAGTCCAGCATTTTAGGCTCTACACATGGCAGTGTGCCTAGTCCGGGTGAGATCGCGCTTGCGCATAATGGGGTGTTGTTCTTTGACGAGTTGCCCCACTTCAAAAAAGAAGTTTTAGAGGGTTTAAGAGAGCCTATGGAGAACAATAAATTAGTGATCTCAAGAGTGCATAGCAAGATCGAGTACAACACTTCGTTTTTATTCGTGGGGGCGATGAACCCCTGCCCTTGTGGGAATTTAATGGATTCTTCTAAGGTGTGCCGTTGCCAAGAAAGGGAAATTTTGGCCTATAAAAGCCGCTTGAGCGCGCCCTTTTTAGACCGTATAGACTTATTCGTGCAAATGGCACTCATTGACGAAGATGCCAAAAGCACACGCACCTCAGCCGACATGCACGCGCAGGTGCTCGAGGCCTTTAAAATGCAAAAAATGCGCGGGCAGGGGGTTTTAAATGGCAAATTGCAAGAGGGCGACATCGACACCTTTTGCCCCCTAGAGCCCGAGGCGGCGCATTTACTAGAGCAAGCCTCGTTGCGCTTTGGCTTGTCCGAACGGGCGGTGAGCAAGAGTAAAAAAGTCGCGCGCAGCATTGCGGATTTACAAAGGTGTAACACCATCAACAAAGCACACATGCTCAAAGCATTGCAATTTAGAAAAGTGGGGTGAACATGCAGAAATATTATTTTAAGGGGCTGGATTGCCCCGATTGCGCCAATAAATTAGAGGCGGAACTCAATAAACAAAGCTATGTCAAGGCGGCACAGGTGTCCTTCAACACGAACACCTTGTATTTGGATTGCCAAGACTTTTCTAAGGTCTTAGCACTCATCCAACGGCTAGAGCCGGAAATGGAGCTTTTGGCCGAGCAGACAGAGGAGCAGGAGGTGTTAAGCCCCCTGCCCCTTGTGGCGTGCATTGTTTTGTTTTTGGTGTCTGTGGGGGTGTTGCACTTCACCCAAACACCCCTTTTAAGGGGGCTTTGTTACGCCCTTTTAGCGGGGGTGTATTTGTTTTCGGGTAAAGAGGTGTTTATCGGGGCATTTAACAGCCTAAAAAATAGACGCTTTTTTGATGAGAACACTTTAATGCTGAGTGCGACCATTGCCGCCTTTTGTGTGGGGGCTTATGAAGAGTCGGTGTCGGTGATGGTCTTTTACTCTACGGGCGAGTTTTTGCAAAAATTAGCCATCAAGCGGTCTAAAAAGTCTTTGCAGGCCCTGCTAGATGTCGCTCCCAATTTTGCCTTTGTCAAGACTCCAGAGGGCTTAAAGCAGGTGCACCCTGAAGAGCTGCAAGTCGGGGACATTGTGGTCGTTAAAGTGGGGGAGAAAGTCCCCACAGACGGGGTGGTGCTAAATGGCGAGAGCTTGTTAGATCAAAAACCACTAACCGGCGAACCCATGCCCGTGAATGTGCGTGAGAACAGCGGCGTTTTAGGGGGGAGCATTAATTTAAAAGCCGTGCTAGAGGTGCAGGTGAGCAAGGTCTATGGCGACTCTTCTGTGGCTAAAATCGTGGATTTGGTGAGCAATGCCGTGAGCCAAAAATCCCAAACAGAAAAATTCATCACCACCTTTGCCAAATACTACACCCCCGCTGTGTTTGCCATCGCCATCGCCATCGCCACACTCCCCCCGCTCTTAGGGCATGGGAGCTTCAGCGAATGGGTGTATCGCGGACTCATCGCCTTGATGGTGTCTTGCCCTTGTGCGCTGGTGATCTCTATCCCGCTAGGTTACTTTGGGGGCGTGGGGGCGGCAAGCCGGCTGGGGGTGTTGATTAAAAGCGTACACACCTTAGAAACCCTCACCAAAGTGAAAAACATCGCCTTTGACAAAACGGGGACTTTAAGCAAGGGAGAATTTGAGGTGGTGGATGTGGTGAGTCAACCCCATTTTAGCCAAGATGATGTCTTGCGTTTTGCTAGCTGTGCGCAGATTCTCTCCACACACCCGATTGCCAAGTCCATCCAAAAGGCATGCCAAAATCTCTGTGAACACAACATCAAGGAATTTAACGAAATCGGTGGCATGGGCGTGCAAGCCAAATGCTGTGCAAATTTGATCGTGGCGGGCAACGACCAAATCTTGCATAAATACAACATCCCCCACCCTTGTTGCAGCCTAGAGGGGACGATCGTGCATGTGGCGGCCAATGGGGAGTATGTCGGTTACATCGTGGTCGCCGACACACTCAAAGAGGATGCTAAAGAAAGTTTAGAGGCCTTGAAAAAAGAGGGGCTGGAGCATTTTTGTATCCTCAGCGGGGACAACGAGCACGCCACAAAAAGCGTGGCTAAAGCCTTAGATTGCAGCTACCATGCGGGGCTGTTGCCCGAGCAAAAGACCCAAGCCTTTGAGGACTTTAAAGCCACACATAGGGGATTGAGTGCCTTTGTGGGGGATGGGATCAACGATGCGCCCACTTTGGCGATGGCGGATGTGGGTGTGGGCATGGGCAGTGCGAGCCAAGTGAGCAAAGAGAGCGCGGACATCGTCATCACCAACAACGCTCTAAGCTCCATTGTGCAGATCTTTAAAATCGCCCAAAAGACACGGCGCATTGTCATAGAAAACATCGTGTTTGCTTTGGGCGTGAAGGCGTTGTTTTTAATTTTAGGGGTCGCTGGGGAGGCGAGCCTTTGGGAAGCGGTCTTTGGGGATGTGGGAGTAACTTTAATTGCCCTAGCAAATTCTATGCGCACGATGCACATTAAGTAATTGTTAGGTTTTCAAGGCTAGAATGGGGGTCTATCATTTTTATAAAAAGGATGCTTATGAAATTGTTACGCTTAGTTGCCATGTCAGGGGTGCTTTTTGCCGCACTCAATGCCCAAACGATCGGGCTGAATGTCTTCCCCGAATACCAAAGCAAACCCGATCAGGAAATGCTCGACATGGCGGGCAAAGTGGAGGCCAAAAAGATGATCATCTACTTGAGCGAAATGAAAAACCGCTACAACAAAATGACTCCCAAGCACAAGGCTGAGTTCCAAAAACACTTCCAAGACATTTTGGCCAAAAACATCTCCAAATTGAGTCCCTCTCAGCGTAAAAAAGAGCTCAACATGATAGAAAAGGCTTTGGTGGAACGAGAGGACAGCATTAAAAATCTAGAGGCCGAGATCCAAGAAGAGTATAACTACGTGGACCACTGGAAAACACTCTTGCAATCCGGCAGTTTCTACGATGATTTACAGAAAAACGGCTTCAATTTACCTGCTAGCGCCAAGAAAAAACACTAAGCGAGGTTAACGCAACCGCCTTTTGTGGGCGTGTCCCAACTTAATGATGGTGGAGGGCTCTTTAGGGGTTAGGCCCCGCTCGTCTTCTACGATCGTGTCTGCCAAATCGAGGGCAATCTCAGGTGTGTAGTCTTGTCCGCTCAAATTCGCTGAAGTGCTAAATACCACGCCCAGCCTCTTTAAAAACACCAACACGCTAGGGTCTTGCACCACTCTAAAAGCCCGCCCATGCTCTCTACCCTTATAGACAAAGGTTGCCTTTTTGCGGCGCACTAAGGGGCGTTGTTTGAGCGGCACTCTTGGCAGATCCAAAAAATGGGGGCACACTTGCAAAAGGAGCTTGTTTTTGGGGCTGTGTTTGGCGGCATTGAGGCGATGACAATCGGGGCTAAAAAAACCTATGGTGGTGTCGCTTTGGGCAAGGATCACACCCGCTTTTGTGCTTAAATTTTTCTTTTGCATGCCTGTCCTTTCTGCTATTTGGCCACATTGCCTATTTTAAACTTTCAAAAACTTCATGTTAGAATACGGGCTTTATTAATCCCAACTTTTTTTGATGAGGAAGGCTATGAACCTCGGAGCAAAGATTATAGGTGTTATTTTCTTGTCCCTCCTGATTTTAGGGAGCTCAGTGATCTTGATCGCTAACCACAAGCAACATAAACTAGTATTTTCTATTCTAGACAGCCAAAAGCAGGGGGATACCATCAGCCGTCAGGACGATTTGCGCTACATCACCCACTTGCTCGAGCAGGGCATTGCCGGTTTTTATAAAATCCTACCCAAAGAACAAGCGCAAAAAATGGCGTTGGAGTATTTTGGGCGCATCAACGCCGACAAAGGCATGGTCTATATGGTGGTGGTGGATAAAAAAGGCACGGTGCTCTTTGACCCGGTCAATCCCACCACAGTGGGTAAAAGCGGGTTGCACCTAATGAGTGTGGACAATGTCTGCTATGTGTGCGGCTACATCAAGCAGGCCAATAATGGCGGGGGCTACACCTACTATAAAATGCCTAAATTTGATGGCGGAATACCCGAACCCAAGGTCGCCTACAGCCACTACGACCCTGTGAGTGGGATGGTGATCGTGTCCACAACCTACTTTAGCGACATTTTGAGCGCTTCTTTAAAAACCCGTCAAGAAGTGCAGACCAAGGTGACCAAAAACCTCAGTGTGCTCACTCTGTGGATTCTCACCATTATGGGGGTTTTAATCGTACTCACTACGATTTTCACTTTTTACACCATCGTCCGCCGCTTGAATTTGCTGGTGCGCAAAGTGCATGACTTTAGCTTAGGCGATCGCGACTTGACACAACGCATCCGCGCCAGCCGCAGCAATGACGAGATAGGCCAGATCGGACAGGGAATCAACCGCTTTGTGGAGAGCATGCAAGGCTTTTTCAACGACATTAAAGCCAACGGCCACAACAACAGCGAGGTTGCCCAAACTTTGCACTCTAGCATCGGCAGTGCTCTAGAGGGCATGAAAAAGCGCTCAGAAATGATCAGACAAATCCAAGACAAGAGCAACGACATTGGCAATGTTGTGACAAAAACCTCTGCAGAAGCCGAGGAGAGCAAAAAAAACCTTGCCGATGTGCAAGACTCGATTCGCACCTCCGATCAAGCGATCACAAATTTATTTGAGCAAATCACGGAGGCAAGTCGCACTGAAGAGGACTTGGCTGGCAAGGTCGAGCAACTCAGCAAAAACGCTGACAGCGTGAAGAGCATTTTACACATCATCAACGACATTGCTGACCAAACCAACTTGCTAGCCCTCAACGCTGCCATTGAGGCGGCACGCGCCGGCGAACATGGGCGGGGCTTTGCGGTGGTGGCTGATGAAGTGCGCAACCTCGCCGCCCGCACCCAAAAAAGCCTCGCTGAAATCAACAGCACCATCGGAGTGATTGTGCAAGAGATCAACGATGTCAGCAACCAAATGAACTTAAACTCTAAGAAAATCGAGCAACTGAGCGGAGTGAGCCTAGATGTCCAAAAACAATTTAAGGGCATGAGCGAGAACTTGGACAGCGTGGTCAGTCGGGTAAATTCTTCGATTGAAAGCATTATAGGCACAAAAAAGGACATCGACAGCATCAATCAAGATTTTGTGGAAATTGAAAACATCAACCAAAGAAGTGCCCAACAAGCAAGCGTGATCATTGAAGCGGCCAACTCTCTCACCAATGCCACCACCGAGCTCAACGACAAGATCGGACAATTCAAATCCTAGGGGTGTTGGTTTTAGGCATCGATCCGGGGAGTCGCAAGTGCGGGTATGGGGTGGTGGATTTAACCCATATCAAGCTCATTGGGGCGGGGTTCATTAAAGTGCCAAGTGCACCCTTGCAAGAGCAGATTTTAGAGGTCGTGGCAGGGTTAGAGCAGGTTTTTAGAACCTACCCCATTGCCGAGGTGGCGATGGAGGACATTTTTTACGCCTACAACCCCAAAAGTGTGTTGAAGTTAGCACAATTTAGAGGGGCACTAGGGCTTAAGATTTTGCAGGAAAAGGGGCATTTTAGCGAGTACACCCCCTACAAATCAAAAAAGCGATCACCGGGCATGGCAAGGCGAGCAAGGAACAAGTGGCGTTCATGGTGAAAAAAATCCTAGGCATTAAAAACGACATCAAGCCCCTAGACATCACGGATGCGATCGCCATCGCCCTCACCCACGCCCAGCAGCGTAAAACCCCCAAATGTTAGACGACTTGCTCAAAACACTCAAGGGGCACTTAAGCGCCTATGAATACAAAACCTATATGCAAGCCTTGCGCTTTGACACCCACGCTTCACGGG